>JBGAWX010000348.1:0-3141 GCA_044227375.1 Saprospiraceae bacterium | reverse complement strand
AATATTGCACAAATCATATCACTGCAAACATCATCCAATTTCAAATCGATAATGGATGCATCGTAATCACCAACTTGCAAACAGCCTTTGGATTGTATCAATGAACTTCTTCTCATTTCTAAACCGGCAATCATGCGCACGCGTTGTCCATCGGTAAAATGCACGGGCCCGCAGGAAGTGTAATCCATATAATTCGTGTTGTCATCGGGAAGATCGGGTAGATCCGTGTTGCATGAGTTCGTATTGCATGGAGCGAATGACGGTGAATTGTCAGGAGGTGTATCACATATCTGATCACCATCCAATAAACAATCCGCATTGGTGCAACCACCATTGAATGTATGATTAAGAGAAAAGTAATGTCCGACTTCATGAGCTGTCACTGCAGTACCGCCAATTGAATTCCAGTAACGGCTTTCTTGAACTATACCATCGACGGTACAAGGTGCTCCCGGGAAATATGCATACCCTGCAAGTCCGCATCCAAAATTTGCATTAAACAAATCCGTCACCAACCAGATGTTGATGTACTGTCTGCAATCCCAGTTGGATAGCAATTTAATCTGACCATCACTCGACGAATTTGTTCCCGGAAAACACATCATGTCATTGACCAGAAGACTTTCATCTCTGGTGATGCCGTTTGTTGGTTGACCGTTTGGATCTCTTCGAGCAAGACAAAACTGAATGCCCACATCTACCCCCGTTGCAGTTTTGTAAGGACCACTATTTGAAAAAGCCTGGTTCAAATAATCTAATCCCTGCTCCACTTGTAGATTGGTCAGATTGTTTCCTTGTCCAATAGGTGTTCCTGGAGGAGAAATGATATGTACTACAACCGGTAGCGTATAATTTGCTTTTGCACGGCTTTTTGTTTTTTGCTTGTAATAGGATTGGGAATAGTTGTAAATGTCCTTGTTGAGTTGATTAACCGCTTTTCTGTAGTTGGCATCTGAGTTCAGTCGCTCTGCATGCATTTCATCAAAGGCGCAGGTCCATTGTCCATTAACATAAAGGCTATGTAAAGCAATAATTAAAATCAGCAAAAATCTAATTCTGGTTGTCATATGTCAGTCCGAAGGTGTTTGATTATTTAAGGAAATTCAACCGGACAACTTGAATTCACTATCAAATATAATAAAAACACACCAATAAGGTATATTGTTATACAGCCAATCAATTCTTCACAAACATCTTCCGAATTAAAATCTTCTCCATCGTTTGCAACTCAAGTACATAAACTCCTGAGGGTAATTCCGAGACATCAATCGAAAGTAGTTTTTCTCGGGCATTCAATTCCATTGAATTCAATTCACGCGCATGAATATCGTATATTTTTAAAGAGATGTTTTGTGGTAAAATATTTGTTGAACTTATGGATAGCATCAGTTGATCTCTGACGGGTATTGGAAATATTTTAATGAAATCATTATGTTCAACATCATTTGCTGCAGTAATTTCCTGGATGGCGAAATCAAACCGGGATTCACATCCATTCTGATCGGTTACTTTGACAAAATAATTTCCGGGTTTTAAATTCAGGATTTCCGAAGCGGTTTCTCCGGTACTCCATTCATAGCGGTAAGGCAAAGTTCCTCCGGTGACATTTGCTTTTGCGGATCCATCATTTCCCCTGCTGTTTACTACTTCAAGATCGATCAATAATAATTCCGGAGTTGTGACTTCAATTACTTTTTCAAGTTGACATCCATTGGCATCTTGTATCATGACCGAATATTTTCCGGCAACCAATTGTAATATGTCTTTTGTATGTTCTCCATTGGACCAGTTGATGATAAACGGTGACACGCCTGAAATGAAATCCAGGTAAATGCGACCGTCATCTTTTCCAAAACAACTGATGTTGAAGACCAATTGAACGACACCAACTGAATCCAGATTTTTTAGTTCGACGTCACGCGTTACTCTGCATCCTGTTGAATCCTTTGCTTGTACCTGGTAAATTCCGGATGATATGCTGTCAATTTTACTTGTGGTCTCTCCATTTGACCATTCAAATTGATATTCCGTTCCGGATCCCCCGCTGGCAATGGCTTCCAATGATCCACCAATTTCGGGACAGGCAGGAACAGCATTGTATTGAATTTTTATTTCAGGATTCACTTTTATATTCACAAGATGCATGCTGTCGCAACCATTAATCGCTGTGTAATGAAAAACAAGTTGAGAGTCCTTAAAAAACGGAATGCTGTCACGCAATCCACCAAAACATACATAAACCGTTTCATCACTGGTTTGTGTTGGCAAGACTTCAACGGTTGATGTGACGATGCTATCACAAGCATTGAATGATCTCAAGGTATCGATGTATGTGCCTGCTTTTGTATAATGATGTTTTCCGACAGTTACCGTATCTCCCTGGCAGATGGAATGTGATTGCGCATAATTCGTTGGATAGTTGTACAACTCCACTTCGTGCGAAGATTTTTTTGATCCTTTGGTTACCTGCACACTGAGTGGACCAACTTGATTTGTGTTTATTGTTTTTGTCGTTGCTCCGGTGGACCAGGTATATTTTGCACCGGGTATCCCTGCATCAAATGTTTTGCTTTGTCCGTCACAAAGTGCAATGCGACATGGAGGTATTGAATCTTCCAATCGCCATGAGATCACAATAGAAAAGGTCACTTTCGCATCGATGCCATTATCGAGTTTCACATCATTGGTAATAAAATACCAATCTCCTTTCGGATTAAATTTTCCAAGAATTTTTTTATATGATTTTTCTCCTTTAAATCCGACTGCTTCTCCAGAGTTCGGCGAATACTTATTGTTTATGATTCCAACAGATGCCGGTGCCTGATAAGCCATGATGACATCCCTGGTCCATGAACTACCCATTGGAGAAATTTTAGTTTGCAATTCTACAAGCACATCTTTTACTCCTGCAGGTACTTTTAAATACAGACTGTCCGGTACGGTTAATGTATCCCGCTTCGAAAGATTGTCGGCATCCATGGTCAGTGACACCACGAATGAATCTCTGAATCCCTCAATTACGGGACATCCCAGGTTGACTAAAAAATCAGAAATTGAAACCGTATCGGGTTGCGAATATTCTGTACATGGATTTGTAGAAATTGCGGATTTATAAATGCCACTGTATGTCGGCCTTAAAAT
>JBGAWX010000347.1:0-3169 GCA_044227375.1 Saprospiraceae bacterium | reverse complement strand
CGTTATTACTCCTCCGATTAAAGGAATTGTGATCGGTAGCATTACATCACTTCCAGCACCGGTGGCCCAAAGAATTGGCAAAAGGCCGAATAAGGAAACAGATACAGTCATTAACTTCGGACGCAAGCGTTGAATAGATCCATCCACAATATACTTTCTCAAATCAGCCGGAGTGATAGTGTCAGAAGAGTTTCCTTTATTCACCACTAATTTTTCCATATATTCATTCAGATAAATTACCATCAACATCGCTGTCTCCACAGCAATACCAAACAACGCTATAAAGCCAACTGCAACTGCTACAGATAAATTCACACCAAAAAAATAAACCATATAGACTCCACCAATTAAGGCAAATGGTACAGTAAGCATTGTAAGCAATGCTTCTTTCATTGATTTATAAGTAAAATACAATACCAAAAATATTATTATGAGGACTATCGGCATAATCATCGACAATGTCTTGTTGGCACGAATCTGATTTTCCCATTGTCCACTCCATTCAAGATTATACCCCTTGGGAAGTTTTTCAAATAATTTATCCAGTTTAATCTGTGCTTCCTTTACTGTGCTTCCCAAATCACGTTCGCGTACATTAAACAAAACAGTTCCGCGAAGCATCGCATTTTCGGAATTGATCATAGGTGGACCTTCAGAGATCTTTATTTCCGCTATGGTTGAAAGTGGGATTGACCCGTAATTCATCGTCTTTACAGGAATCTGATTGATCGCTTCCAAACTATTTCTGTAATCCTCAGCAAATCGCGCATTGACAGAAAAACGTTCCCTTCCTTCCACGGTAGTGGTAAGCTTCATGCCCCCTAACGCTGTTTCCACATACATGTTCACATCATCCACGCTAAGACCAAATTTTCCAATTTCATTTCTTTTTACAACAATGTCTACATAACGACCTCCGGTTATTGGTTCAACATACAAATCTTTAATACCATCAATTCCCTGCAATTCATTTTTCATTTTTAGTGCAAGCGAATAAATTGAATCCAGATTTTGCCCGTAAATTTTAAGTCCAACATCGGTCCTGATGCCTGTAGAAAGCATATTGATGCGATTAATTATTGGCTGAGTAAATCCGTTTACAACTCCGGGAATTTGTAATTTGGCATTCAGCTCATTCACTATATCATCCTTCGTAATCCCATCACGCCATGCTGATTGCGGTTTTAGGAGAATGATCGTTTCAACCATACTAATCGGAGAATTGTCCGTAGCCGTATTTGCGCGACCTGCTTTTCCCAAGACATTCTCGACTTCGGGAATTGACTTGATTATTTTATCCTGGACTTGTAAAATTCGTTTCACCTCCGAATTAGAAACATCCGGAAGTGTAACAGGCATGAAGAGAATTGAACCTTCATCCAAAGGTGGCATAAATTCTGAGCCCATTTGGAACATCATCACAACACCAATAAGAAGTGCCGCTAAATTCGCAGCAAGTACTGTTTTTCTCCACACCAGACACCATGAAAGAATTGGTGTATAACACCGTTCCAGTAATCTTGTAACAGGGTTTAAGCTTTCGGATTTTAATTTTCCTTTCAAAAAAAAAGAGATGAGTACAGGAGTAAGCGAAATGGCCAAAAATGCATCAATGAGAAGAATGAACGTTTTTGTCCATGCTAACGGATGAAATAGCTTTCCTTCCATACCCGTCAACAAAAAAACAGGTAGGAAAGAAGTGATGACAACAATAGTTGAATAAAACACTCCAGACCCTACCTGTTTAGAGGACTTTTCAATAATCTTAAGTCGCTCCTCTTTTTCCATTGTAGCAATGATGTTAACTCAATTTAATAACACGTACGACAAATTATTACAAATTTTTGAATGCACTGGAATAAAACTGATAAAGGCTTTTTATCATTCATGTTGAATGATCAACTTCTTGCTTTCATGTCTTTCCTGATTATCGAAGTTTATAAAATAAACTCCATTTAACCAATTCGTTAAATTTAAAATCCAATCCTTTTGACCATTCTGAATTTTCTCAGAATAGATTTTCCTGCCAAGAATATCATTGATTGAAATGGTGACATTTTCGGTTGAAGAAAAATTTAGGTTTAACTGACCTGAAGCCGGATTTGGTGCGTGTGTAAAATTTGAAAATTGTGAGCCTTCAGATATATTTGTTGTGTTTGGTAGAACAACAAATTGTCCCATCATTCCATCATCTTCATGCATTAATATATGACAATGGAACATGTAAGGCATGGTGCTGTCAGCGTAGTCTTCAAATTTCGTAATAAAACGAACAGTTTCATTCGGCGCAATCATAACAACATCTTTCGGTCCTGATTCAAATGGTTGCACAGTTATCCCGTCTCTGTCCAAAATGAAAAACTGAACTCCATGGAGGTGGAATGGATGAGCCACCATCGATTGATTTGAAAGAGACCAAATTTCAATGTTGTTCAATGGAATGCGATAATCAATCCTGTTCATGTCAAAGAGTTGTCCATTGAAATAAAACGGACCATCCATTGACATCATGTTTTGAGCAGAAATAATAATATTTCTGAATTCATTGTAATTTGACTGATCCCATGGAATAATTGAAACAAGGTTTGAAGGAAATGAAGTTACCGGATTTATGGTCGGAACCGAAACATTCAATTGAAGAATATTAAAATCAATTCCATTGATAGGACTGTACATCGATGTATCCATGCCCGGCATTGGAGTTCCACCCTGGATGCCCATCCCAAATTCTGAAGCATAACTCATCAGGTAAAATTGTTGACCAGTCATACCCGTTAAATTCAACAGAATTTCTGCCCGTTCTCCCGGGGATAAGCGGATTCGAGTAACTGGAACAGGGGCATTCAGTAATCCGCCATCATTGCCAATTACCATAAAGGACATGTTGCCTGTGAACCCGAAATTGAAGTTCCTTTCCTGTGATGCGTTTAACAATCTAAAACGCACCACTTGTGCCGGAACATTCAACATTGGATTTTCTGTTCCATTTACAAGTAACAAGCTATCGTGCATTCCTCTCCATAAAATCTGATTATCGGCATCCATTTGTTGCGATTGCACAATAATGGGAAAATCATCAATTCCATATTGACGTGGGAGGTTTAAATTCCCTTCAATGGAGTCTCTCACAATGATCATTCCAGCTGCACCACGCATCGCCTGCTGACCG
>JBGAWX010000346.1:0-3216 GCA_044227375.1 Saprospiraceae bacterium | reverse complement strand
GTTGTCAATACATCCGGATATGATTTCTTTCAGTTTTAAATGTTCACTCATCCTTAAATGACTAGAATTCTATATTTGAATTCCCAATCGAAGTATAAAACGTTTATAGTTGACAAAATAATGATCCGTTCCGGATTCAAAGAAATTTCGAACCACAAAATCTGCTTTTTGAATTTTCACACCAAAATCTATACAAAAATTAAAATGTTTCTTTCCACCAAACCGGATTCCTATTGCCGGATAATACATAAGGCCACCATGCGCTTCAAGGACCCCAAAGTCTTCATTTTTGTTTATAAAACCGTAACCTGCATTTAACGAATAATAGTAGGCATTCATTTCTCCATAAAAATATCCCCTGGCTTCAATAAAAAGAGGATATGTATTGGTAAACGGAGATTCTACGTAATTGTAATAATATGGATTCCCATTTTTCAAATTCATTACATCAAATTTATCTATTCCAATGCCCAATCCAAGACCAAAGTATTTATTAAACATATAACCAAAACTGCTGCTCATCCCAAAACCTAAATTACTGTTTCCTTCAATTCCGTTTCCAACTGTTATTGAAATATAATTAACATTGTAAAGTCCTTTTTCTCTAAAATCATACGAGTAATGTTTTGCTTTTTGATTCCCTGTATCATCAGTTTGAATTATTTTTTTAATGTTTGAATTTAGAATGGTAATAACAACACCATCATTCAATTCAAGTCGAATACTTTTATCCGGAACCGCATCCAATATTTTTCCAATGTAAATGGAGCCATCATACAAATAGACTTTCGAAACTTGTTCGCTATTTTGTGAATACGCCTCAAATATAAGTTCTGAAAAAAATAGAATAATTAGAATTAACTTTTTCATTTCTCTTTTATTTTTATTAACTGCTAACTGCTAACTCCTCACTTCTCACTTCCTCACCACCGGTATCAAACTCGATTGTGTCAAATTCTCCGGCGAACTGATGTCGTATTGATAGATTCCATTTTCACTGACTACGATCAGGTCGTTTTGTAAAGGCAGGATGATCACATCGTAAGGATTGTTTTGTGGAATGGAAGCTTTTAATATGATTTCTTCAGGAGTTTCCAGCTTAAACACTTTTAATGATTTGTCGCAAATGTATAAGTAGTCTTCATGAACTCCGAGTCCAAGAGGAAATTCCATTTCAAAGGTTTTTGCTAAAGTTGGATTGAAAATATTTTTGACATTCACGATATCCAATTGATTTGTATATCCACCACAAGCTGAACCCCCATGCAAAGTCACATAGGCATAATCGCCCTGCACCACAACCGGATCACAGGATCTAATGTGATTCATTGCACCTGCATAGGTTGGAGCTGCTGGATTGTTTATGGTGTAAATGAACATTCCGGAAGTCGAACCAATAAATAATTTATCGTCGTATGGATAAATGGTTTCGATATTCCAACCGATTTGGGTTTTATTTTTAAGTGAAGGACAATGAGCTGAAACATCAAATGAAAACAAATTGATTTGATCAACAGTATATAGAAAATCTTCGGTGATGGTAAACCTGGCCATAGAACCGCCAATTCCGGCCAGCCCGGTAAAGTTTCCGGATTTGTTATTTGAATTAGTAGGTTTGACATTTGCATCAAAAATCACATCGCCTTCAAAGTAGCGGAAGATATTGTAATTTTGATCTTTGCAGTCCAGTGTGATCGTTTCTTCTTTTTGCAAATAATCTACCAACAATCCTTTTTCAGGATCAACAAATATTGGTGAAAATACATTTTCTGTTCTGCATAAGAGTTTTGGATGTTGGGGATCATTGATGTCTATAGCAACTAAATCAATATAATTGTCAGCATACAAAATACCATCCCGGACAGCAAGGTCTACATTGCCTGGAATTTTTATAAAATTAATTTCAAGAGGATTTTTCGGATCTGAATTATTATAGATATGTATGCCTACTTTAAGTTCATTGATTAAAAGGTAATCTCCATATACATAGATTTTACCTGGTGCAGTCAACACATGATGATCTTCAAATGCAACACTAGAACGAATTTGCGAAATGCTAAAATAAACCGGGTCGTATCTTATGTAAGTACGTCTTAATGTGCAATCGTCTTTTAAACAAGACTGAAAAACGAGTAAAAGAAAAGTGCCAAGAAGGGCAAGTTGAATACTGGATTTTTTCATAATTCTGATTTTGAATGTTATAAATGGATAGACAGTCTTTTTTAATGAAATGGTTGGGTGGAGGGGGAAGGCTGTAGGCTGTAGGCTTTAGGCTGTAGGAGGAGAGTTGCTATAGTTTTAAGTTTTTGAATCCAGTTTTTAGCATAAAATATTTTTTAGATGAACTATGGATTCATTTTCCAGTTAATTACAGCCTAAAGCCTAAAGCCTACAGCCTACAGCCTAATTCTTTAAACTTTTCCGTAACTTCACAGTCTTATTTAAAAAATTCAAAAATCATGAAAGCAACTAATCTCTTCATTTTACTATTCGCATGCATGTGTGCGATTACAATTACAGCAAGTGCTCAAGAGTCATCCGAAAGCGATTCTACAGGCTTGCCCGGAGATCACTTCAGCCTTCAGGGCGCATTGGAGATGTTTAAAAAAGCGACTTCTGTAGAAGAATTCGAAAAATTAATCAACAGCGAAGACAATCATGTCAACAACCTGGATTTGAATGGGGATGGTGATATCGATTATATACGCGTTATTGACAATTCCAAAGACGAGGTTCATGCATTTGTATTGCAGGTGCCGGTTTCAGAAACCGAAAATCAGGACATCGCGGTAATCGAACTCGAGAAGACGGGAAAAGATGAAGCCACGCTTCAGATCATCGGAGATGAAGACATTTATGGAGTACAAACTATAGTAGAGCCGGCGGATGAAAATGAAAAAGGTGGCGAAGATTCAATGGAGCCAGCCAAAAAGGGAGGTCCGAATCCCTGGTATCCTGAATCCATGGATGCTGCGATAGTGATCAATGTATGGCCCTGGCCCTGTGTTCGATTTGTTTACGGTCCTGTGTACAGACCTTGGATTTCACCATTCAGATGGAGGGTATATCCGGGTTGGTGGAGACCCTGGAGACCACTGGGATGGAGAGTTTTTCATCCGTTCCGGGCAAGATATCACCGTGGGTTTGCTGTGGTAACAACACACAGAGTTGTGCGCGCACATCGTGTCTATACACCACACAGAGTCACTTCTGTTA
>JBGAWX010000345.1:0-3225 GCA_044227375.1 Saprospiraceae bacterium | reverse complement strand
ATAAACGGATCTGGAGAGTCATCGATGTTCGCGAGAAAATGAATTTACCATTCATCTATCCGGTGAGATCATTCTTTTCAATACTCGTTGAAGCGGCCGTTAACGGTGATATCAAAATTTTTAAAGAAGATGACTTCAAAAAATTTGTTACGGGAGAAGAACTCGACAAGAAACTCCATCGGATTGATACCGTCGTGGTCCTCGATCCGGAGACCTATGTCGAAACGGTACAAATCAGGAAGTCTGACATTGATTTCAATGACATTAAGTCATTCCGTATAAAAGAGCTTTGGTTTTTTGATAAACAAACTTCAACGCTTAAATGCAGAGTATTGGGTATCGCACCTATACAGGATAATTATGATGACGCAGGAAATTTGAAATACTCTTTGCCATTGTTCTGGGTATATTATCCTGAAGTCAGAAAAGTCCTTGCACGGGAAAAAGTATTCAATGATCAGAATGACGCCGCTCCTGCCACCTGGGCAGATGTTTTGGATGAGCGCTTCTTCTCCAGCTATATCATTAAAGAATCCAATGTTCAGGATACTCGTCTGACGGATATCTTTAAAGGTGAAAATGACGGAGTAAAAATTCTTCTTGAATCAGAGAAAATCAAAAATGAAATTCTGAATAAGGAACATGATCTCTGGTCTTACTAATTGACTAACATGTATGAAAAAAAATAAAGGCTGTCTTGCGAAAGGCGGCCTTTATTTTTTTGTCCAATTTTCAACAGCAGGATTTGAATCATAGCTTTCATAAATCACAAAACCAACGACGGTCAAATATTCCAGTGTAATGAGGATTGATTCATATGGAAGAAGGGCATGGTCATATCGGATGTAGGAAACCAAAATCAAGAAACTCCACACGAAACTCGATTTACTGAAAGTAAAAATGCTGAATGCAATTAATGGTGCTATGTACCAGGGATGTACCGTAGTGCTTGACAATAGATAAAGAAAGAGAATCATCCATGCGCTTTTAAAAGGAAAGAAGGAAGAATTTTTTATCCATCGCCTTAGAATGATAATCAAATAAATCGATCCGAACAGGCCCGGTAAAATCAGATTGAGTAGAATTTTTGATTGATGCCAATCCTGGTTGATAAATAAAGTCAAAAGGGGTTTGTATAGAAACGAATTAAATTCAAATTTTTGAAAATACAATTCAATGCTGTCTTGGTAATTTCTGATCGTTGGAAAAATGGAATAAAGGAAAATTGCAACTGGAATCAATATTCCCGAAAGAAATAAAAACAAATTCTTGGGTAAAGATGATCTTCTAATAAATAAAGGAACCCAAAGTATAGAGATGAGTTTTGAGACAATCGACATTCCTAACTGAAGACCACTATGAAACCACTTCCTGTTTACGGATAAAAATACGCTTACCAGAAAAAACAGAATGAGAAAAATTTCAAAGTGCAAGTTTGAATTGAGTTCTATAATGCATAGAGGATTAGCCCAAAATAGAAACACATTTTTTTTAGGAAGCTGAAAAATCCTGGTGAGTTTAATCAGAAAATACAAAATCAATCCATCTGCAATGAGAAAAATGAATTTGAGGACAAGATTGAATATATAAATATTATCACCGGAAATACGCGCCGAGATCCGGAACAACCATTGACAGACCAGTGGATAAATTGTATGATACTCCGGTGAATTGAGATGAACGTAATATTTCTGTAGTGGTTTGAGTAATTCTTCATCATGAATTTGAGTTATTAATGTTTGTGGGCTAAAAGCGTAAGGATTAAAATCATGATTACTTAAATATCCGTCCCACCAGAATCTGTAAATGTCATCAGAAAGGTGGGGGAATGAAAAAAGCAGAATGCATTTAATAAGAACAAGAATTAGAAATAATTCATTAAATGCAGAATCTGAGTCTGAGGATTTGTACAAAAATCGGAATGCTGTAAAAGCAATAATGAAAGGTAACAGAATCGAAATGAATTGATTCTGGATGGAATAATATCCAATAAAAATTAATGAAAGAGAAAAAAATAATAATGCAACAGGCCACCAACGATTTGAACGATCCATTGGTTCTGATTAGGTTTTCATTCTTACTTGAAATTCAGATGTCTTACTGAATAGTAAAAATTTAATCCGAAGCCAAACATCAATAGAATATGAAATAACAGGAATGAATAATATTCGATGTAAATGCCTAATGCGATTGCGAAGACAAAGTATAAACAGATAAAAGCTTCAATCCAGGTTTTAGCATTAATTTTTTGAATCAGGTACCGGTTGTTTAAAATCCTTTCTTTCAAAGTGGTCAAATTGAATTTTGGTGTTCGGATGAATGCGGATTTTTTTCCTGAATAACCTTCCAAGACAGCAATGCTGTTGTGGAAGCTAAAACCCATCGATATGGCCATAAACGTAGGAAACAACAACATAAACCTGAGCAGGCGATGCTTTACGTTCTTTTCCTTCCAGCACATCATGTTGTTTGCTTCATAAAATACGGACATTACAGACAGCGTCCCCAATAAACAAAATCCCAGGAAGGTAGCTTTTAGTCCCATGTCATCCATAGAAAACAATACAGGGACACTGATGAGAGCCACCCAGAAGATCATTAAAAAGATTCCACTGCTCACCAGATGCATGAAAGCATGAAATTTAGTGGAGAAGGGCAGATTGGATCTCAGTATAACAGGAAGCAATTTTCTTGAATTTTCTGCTCCTCCTTTCATCCATCGGAATTGTTGCGATTTCAGGCCATACATCTCCGCAGGCAATTCGGCTGGACAAGAGATGTCTTCAACATACTGAATCTTCCATCCTCTCAATTGAGCTCTATAACTCAAATCCAGGTCTTCGGTTAAAGTATCTGTTTGCCATCCACCTGCATCATCGATTGTAGTTTTTCTCCAAATTCCAGCCGTACCATTAAACTGAAGAAAATGTCCGGCGGCACATCGGCCAGCTTGCTCTACCGTAAAATGTACATTCAATTGAAATGCCTGCAGTTTAGTAAGTAGTGAGTAATTTTCATTGATATGTTCCCAACGGGTCTGAACCACTCCTATTTTTGGATTATTAAAATAGGGAAGGCTTCTCTTTAAAAAATCGGGTTCAGGCAAAAAGTCTGCATCACCTTGCTCGCGTGCTAGTACACTAATTAACACCTTATTAGATGTGTCAGCCCAAATGAATGACGGATAGTTATCCTTGAATTCTGAGCCTTTAGAAACTTTGCTAA
>JBGAWX010000344.1:0-3289 GCA_044227375.1 Saprospiraceae bacterium | reverse complement strand
ATTCTTCTTCTGTTCCAAAAAGATAATCCGTACATGCCGCACCAACCATACCAATGCCTGTCCAAATTCTGGCACCATTTTTCAATTTCCATTCGACACTTAAAGTTGGCCAGGCGAGCAACCACGGATCTCCGCCAAGCTCTCTTGTAAATGGATAATAAATAATTGGTGATTTCAAAAGAATGCGCATGTTTGGAGATGATTGTGCAATAATTGCTTTGAGCCGTATCCCATAACCTGGTAAGACCGTAGTATGACCAATGATAATTCCTGCTGCGAATCGATTCGTAATTCCATAAGAGTATTCTCCTATTGCTACATATGGAATGCCACTGTTGAATACAAGCATTGATTTGCCTTTTCTAGGTATTAAATAATCATGATCACTTATTGAAGTATCCTGAGCACCTACTTCAGATATCAAAATCATCACCACTAAACCTACTAAATAACCATGTCCAGCAAGGTTGATTTTTACTTTTTTGAAAATTTCTTTCATATCATTGATTTTAGTTCAAATGTAAATGCATTCAATCCCTGAGCACCTGTAGCTATGTTGCATTGAACTTGATCTTTATTCCACCCGGCTAAATTTGAATAGCACTAATGTTACAGGAAAAAAAGAAGGTTGAGGATAATTTAAAGAAGATCAATCGGATAGAAGTTTCAACAACTATCTTATTGAGAAGGCAAAAAAGTTTGCCTATACCCTCTTAATGGATCAAAATCGCAGGATGAGTCAAACTCCAGATCGGTAACCACTCGGTGTAATCCCAAACTCTTCCGTAAATGTCCTGGTAAAATAATTCGGGTCACTGAATCCTACTGCAAATGCAACTTCAGAAATATTCATCTCTGGTTTTTTGAGGAGTTGCTTTGCCTGGTGCAATCTCAGATAGCGAATGTAAATTGAAGTAGATTTACCAGTGAGCGCTGTAATTTTTCGATGCAGTTGGGTTCTGCTCATTTGCATGGCTCGGCACAGTTGTAGAATTCCAAAATCTTCATCTTCCATATTATGATGTATAATCTCATTCAGTTTGACAAGAAAAGGATCTTCAACAACCTTTTTATCTTCCTTAGAATCTTTGTTGCTGGCTAATACACTAAAATGTTTCTGAAGAGATTTCCTGATGCGTAATAAATTTTCCAGCTGTGCTTTTAATTCATTCTCGTCAAAGGGCTTGCTTATATAAGCATCAGCTCCTTTTTTCAAACCCGTAACGCGAGCCACTGAATCAGATTTTGCAGTCAATAGAATGATTGGAATATGATTGGTAAGTTCATTGGATTTTAATGATTCACACAATTCATAACCATCTTTTTCGGGCATCAGCACATCAGATATAATGATATCCGGAATGATTTCAAGGGCCAGAGATATTCCATCCTGTCCATTATAAGCGGTTTCTATACTGTATTCATCTTCAAGTAATGTTTGGAGATAATACAAGATGTCCTTATTATCATCTACTAATAACAACAATGGCTTTGCATTTTCGGGCAATACGCTTTCAGGTTTACTCCTATAACCGGACAAATCATCTGTAGTTTCATCTCTATCTAAAAGGATTTCAGAAGCCAGTACATACTTTTCAGATTCCCCATGTTCCTTTTCCAGATTTGTACCTTCTTCACGCATTAGTAATGGACTGCTGACTTTTACAATAGGAAGTTCGATTATGAATGTACTTCCTTTTCCCAACTGACTTTCTACATGGATCTGACCATGCATCAGCTGGACTAATTCATAAACCAAGGCCAAACCCAATCCGGATCCTTGCGATCTATGCGTTGAGCTATCCACCTGAAAAAAACGATTGAATAAATTGCCTAATTCCGATTCAGGAATTCCTTCTCCTGTGTCTATGACCTCAATTCTAAAAAATGGCTGTTTATCCTTTTCAATATGAGTTAGCCTAAAATTGATTTTACCACCGGATGGTGTAAACTTAATTGCATTTGATATCAAATTGGAAACAATTTGCTGCAATTTCTCTTTATCGAAATCTATTTCCAGAAAATCAATATCTGTTAAGAACTGAAGATATATTTTCTTCGTCGCCGCATAGCTTTCGAACAATTGAACAGAATATCTAAGAAAAGCAACGAGATCTCCGCGCTCCAGTTGCAATCCCATCTTACCCGATTCCAGTTTTGCAAGATCTAATATGGTATTGACCAGGCTAAGAAGTCTATTGCCATTTGACTTGATGAGTTGGATGGCCTTTTGAAGCTTAGATGACTCCGGTATGTTCACCATGGATTCAATTTGTTGAGTCATTCCTTGAATGACTGTCAAGGGTGTTCTGAATTCATGGGTAATATTTGCATACAACCTGTTTTTCAATTCCTGGTTTTCTTTCAGGCGAATGGCCTCGTGTTCTTCCTCTTTTAATAGCTTCATGCGATACGCCAGTCCGAAGAAGAAGAAACTTACATTACCAAGGACAACAAACTTTGAAAAAGTTATAGGTACACCAATATTAAATGTGACGCAGATTCCAACTACAATTACTCCGGCTATTAAAAAAAATGTAGCCATCAATATGAAATATGATTTTTTGTCTTTGATCTTCAAAAGTTGAAATAATAGAATTAAAAGCACTGCATATTGCAACGCACTTAATATAGCAATAGCTGAATCCGAATTTCGCTCATTCAGTGTAAAAAAATAATAAATAATGATCAGGGTTCCAATAATCAGATTTATCAAAATAAATTTTTGAATCCTGCCAACCCAAACAGGGAACACTTTTTCTAACTGAATAAACTTATTTACGAATTGGAGGTAAGAAATATTTAGAAGGATAATCGCTGCAAAATTTATCGGCTCAAATAATTTTGGATGATCGCGTAAAAATGGAATATCGCAAATGATGTCCATGATGTCAATCATAAACACAAGAACCGATGTTACAAAAACCGATTGATAAAAAAATGCGATGTCCTTAGTTGTAAAGAAAAAGATCAGATTAAACAAAATGATGGAGATCAAAAATCCGATAAATAATCCATCCAGCATTTTCTGCCTGTTGAATTCTTGCGATTTGTAATAATCCAATGAACTTAGCTTTACATTAAGTTTGGGTAAGGAACCATTTACATTTTTAAATTTAAAGTATATTGTGAGTTGTTCATTTTCTTCAAAATCAAGTGCCACCCTCTCCAGTCTGTTTCCATTTTGAAAATTCTTTTGATCCGCTGGAACAAGTCGTCCGGTTTTTTGATGCGAGATCAGGATTCCTGAATGGTTAAACAGATATACATCAAAAAAACTTGCAGTGCC
>JBGAWX010000343.1:269-3335 GCA_044227375.1 Saprospiraceae bacterium | reverse complement strand
AGTGGGATGAGCTGGTCAATGGTTTGGCTGTAACCCAATTTTACAAACTTGACATTTCCACGACGAATCCACCTGTAATAATAGGCGGCAGCCAGGATAATGGCGGATGGATCCGAAGAAGTAACAACACCTGGGGCAATACCAATGGTGGCGACGCGATGTCCCAGGTCATAGATCCCTCCAATGCAAGTATAGGATACACGGAATACTGGGGAGGTAATGCCGTGTATCGGACGACTAATGGTTTTAATAATCTTGATGACATTACCACGAATATTGGTGCAGAACTTCCAGGTCAGTGGGTGACGCCATTCAGTTTAAACCCAAAAAATCCAAAAACATTTATCATAGGATTCAATGATATTTTTGTAAGTCACGATCGTTGCAATACATTTTACAAAATCAGCAATAATTTAACGGGAAGTAAGGATAATGATTTGCGTGACGTAAAGATCAGTCCTGTGGATACGAATCTGATACTTGCAACCCGTGGAAACCTGATGTACATCTCCAAAAATTTTGGTAAAAACTGGAAACAGTACACTTTGGTTACAGGACTGGAAATAACTGGTTTCGAATTTCATCCAAAAGATACCGATCGTATATGGTGCACGCGTGGGGGATATGGAGCAATAAAAGTCATGAGTTCAAAAAATCGCGGTGCGTCATGGACAAACATCACCGGAAATTTTGTCAATACTCCTGTAAGCTCTATCCTTTATGATGAAGCAAGCAACACATTATTTGTGGGATCTGATTTTGGTGTATTCTATTCTGATGCAGACAACATCAACTGGCAGTATTATGGAAATGGATTGCCTCATACTACAGTTACTGATCTGAAGATACATAAAGCATTGCGAAAATTGTATGTCTCGACCTATGGCAGAGGTTTCTACTCAATCGATCTTCCGGATTGTGTACCCGGTGCAGTTTCTTTACAGGTTAGTGCGAACGGAACTTCCTTTGTTTCAACAGATACTTTGAAATTGTGTCTGGGCTCAAGCTTAAACTTTAAAGCCGAAGATGGATTGAAAGGCAACTTCAGATGGAAGGGGCCATTCCTGGACACTACCCTTATTGATCAAGTCGAATTTGATGCAGGAATTTTGAATAATTTAAACCGGACGGGTAATTACATCCTGGAATACACTGCTCCTAATGGCTGCACGAGATTGGATACAATTTATATACGGCTGTTTGGTAAACCGGTCTTCAAATTGCAAACTGATTTTCCCCACCTGGACTGTCATCACAAATCTTTGCAATTAAAACCAAGTCTTATACAGGACACGATCAATTACAGTTATGATTGGATTGATCCGGATGGTAATCAAAAGTCCTCATTTCAATTGTCTGTTGAAAAACCCGGGATCTATTTGTTTATATTGAAAAACCTGGCAAGCAATTGCAGTTTTTATGATTCAATAAATGTCATTGGATATCCCGATCCTGATATCGTGCTGGATACTTTAATCCACAATATTTGTTTCGGAGATTCATTGGGTTCGATTGAAGTCAGCGGTAAAAAAGGTCGGGCACCATACACTTACTTATGGGCTGATCAAGGTATGGGAAGTAAAAGAAACAATTTGAAATCGGGAATTTATTCATTAAGCCTGAATGATGCCAATCAATGTACGGACATTGATACATTCAAATTAACAGAACCAACTGCTTTTGATTATGATTTAAAAATCAATCCTTCTTCGGGTTCCAATGGATCCGTTGATCTCACTCTAAAAGGGAGCACGCCTCCATACACCTTTCTGTGGACCAGGGATCTGGTTGTTTTGGGCACGGACGAAGATTTAATGAATCTACCACCCGGTGGGGGTATTATTTGCAAGATCACCGATAAAAATGGTTGCGAATTCATCATAAAGGACATAGAAATTCCGGAGGTGGTATCGGTTTCAAATTCAGGATCTGGTTCATTTCAGTTGTATCCCAATCCGGTAAAGGATGTTTTGATTTTGAATTTTAAGAAAAATGCGGATCCGGGGATGAAACTGGAATTGCATGACATGCAAGGAAGAAGTATAAAGTTTGAGAAAAAAATGATGAATCAGCAAAGTCTGAAAATTGATGTATCTCAGCTGCCTCCGGGAGTATATTTTCTTAAAATATTTAATTCTAATAAAACGGATCAAATTGAATTCACCAAGTTGTGATAGAATTCATTCTGGTACATTCATAAGGCCATGATTTTATAAACAGGCAAAGGGTTTTATGGAAGCAAGATATTGCGCAAATTGTGGCGCAGAAGTTTTCGGAAAATTTTGCAGTCAGTGCGGTGCAAAATATGCACGAAAAAATGTGACTATGAAATCGCTGATAGCAGTGATTTTTGAAACGGTTACGAATTGGGAACAAAAAATGCTGGCCACATTAAAATATTTGTTTATTGAACCTGGCAGAGTTCCTATGGCATTTATCCATGGAGATCGACGAAAGTATTATCATCCGGTTAAGTTTGTAATGTTTTGGGCCGGTATAAGTTTTTTTGTTAGCAGTATACTACACGACGGATTGAGTGATATCGATACTTCCGGTGATGAAATTGCAATGAAAACATATGCGCTCTTGGATAAGTATTATTCCTTTTTATGGCTTTACTTAATCCCCTTTTTGGCCTTAGGCTCTTTCTTGATGTTTAAAAAAATTGAACCCCGTTTCATTCATCATAATATTATTTTATGTTATCTTGTCGGAATAAATTTGCTTATTTGCATTCCGGGAAATGTCATTGAGGAATATTGGAAATCTACTTCTATAATTATTGATATCGTGAATCCGGTCATTCCGATCGTTTATCTTGTTTACCTGCTTAGAAGTTATTTCAAGCAATCAATCTGGATGTCCATTTTATGTAGTGCACTTTCGTGCTTATTCATGATCATTGGAATATCTATAATAATGATAGCATTATATTTAGCATATTTCTTATTAGAATTTTGGTAAGCCTATATTGTTTGCTGATTTTGAAGTCGCCATTTGAGAATCAAAGATTTTAGTAAACAATACAATTTTTTCCGCTTATCAATTAGCTCGGAAGTCTCTCAG
>JBGAWX010000343.1:0-258 GCA_044227375.1 Saprospiraceae bacterium | reverse complement strand
TGGAAGCAGGAGCCAATTTGGAGCAAAATGATGCTAATCTCCTTTAAGGATCATTTAATTGCCTCTATATTTTTCAGTTAGCATATGAAGTATTTTCCACCAAGTCATTTAACGCAATCTTTGTGAGGTCCGTATTCATAGAAGTATTAACAAGGATCGTTTTAAATTTGTCAAAAAGATTTATTTAAAAAGAATTGAAGTTATTGGGTCACTTGTATTTCAAATATTGAAAATTTATTTCAATATTTGTTCTCGGTT
>JBGAWX010000342.1:0-3378 GCA_044227375.1 Saprospiraceae bacterium | reverse complement strand
AGACCAAAATGAAAACTTAATTGTGGGACCAAAATCACACCAATCATTAATATAAAACCAAATTTTTATAAAATAATAATAGCAATACTGTATTTTATAATACTCCGGATTACTATCAGAGTTTACAATTCTAACTTTAAAACTTTCAGCATAACTCAATTTTTTGTACAATGGAGTTGAAGAATATATGTTAGTTCTCTCTGCCATACTAAATAAAGTACTCCCTTCTTGAAAAGCTTTGTATTATTTCAAATTTTTAATCCTTAATTTTTAATTCTTCATATTCTTGTTTTGTAATTCGATATGCAGCGCACTTTCTTTCATTTTCATAATAAATGCGATCAAATTGTAAACCAATTTTTTCCAGAACTCGAATCGATGCTTTATTCTCTATATCAGCATGCGCAACAATTTCATTCATATTAAACTGATTAAAACCGAGATCAAGACTTTTGAGCGCTGATTCCGTGGCATATCCTTGATTCCAGTACTTTTTCATCAACCGATATCCGACATCGTACTTGTCTGCATCTTCCAAATACTTCAAGCCACACCAGCCAATGTATTCCTTATTACTTTTCAGGATAAGCGCCCAACGTCCGAAACCATATTTTTTATAATGATCATAATTCTCCAAAAATCTTTTGGCCGCTTCTACATTGTCAAATGCAATATCGCCGGTGTATTGAATGACTTCGGGATCCGCGTTTAAAAGGTAAGCGGAGTCCGCATCATCAACAGTCATCTCCCGAAAAAAAAGCCGGTTGGTCTCAGCAAAAAACATAATTTTATTTTGAATGATAAACTTTGAGTTGCGAACTAACTCTTTTTGACAATTACATTATTTAGTATGACTTCAAATTTTAACTAATGACTGTTCCGAGTCAATGCAAAATAGATTACATAAAACCAACTTAATATTCCATGGAATATCGCCCACAATACGGATTGATTCCGGGACCATGATAAGACAACTGCTAAAACAACGCCCAGTCCAATTCCCCCTCCGAGTGCATTACTTTTAAATGTTCCACTGGCCGCTTCTGCCTGCAATTCAGGAAAGGCAAAGCAAAAAACAAAAATTACTAATGGTAATCTGCTTCCAAAAAAGTTAAATCGTGTTTCGTTTACAGTTTGCATAGATCATTGATTTAAAAAATAAAAAAGTTGACTAACGATATCTATTCAGCATACGATTTCATTAAGGCCCAAATAACAATTGCTTCCTAAACCGAATAACAATAAAACATGAATATATAAACAAAAATCAAAGAACCAGCGAGTAAACTACCACCCACTCAACAACATTTTCTTACTCGCAAATTTCTTATGATTAATCATCAGGCTATAAAAAAATACTCCGCATTCATAGTTATGCCAGGAGTAGTCGTAGAGGATTTCATTATTGCCTTGTTTCAATTCGAGTGGAATTGTTTTCATCAATCGTCCGTCCTCAGCATGAATTTGAATTTCAGCATGATTGATTTGCGAGAGATCATTAACTAAAATTGGAATTAAAGTTTGTTCGTCGAAAGGATTGGGTTGATTCTGGAGGAGTTCGACAGCTTCACTCCGGAGGATTTCGTGTGAAGATGTGAGCACGCGGACATTGTAATCCGGTCCAAACATGCTGATCCAACCTAAGGTATCGATTCCACAAGCCGTGACATAATATTGCGTAGGCAACAAGCCTGTAACGGTCAATTCTGTTTGATCACTGATGATCACGGTATCAAAAAAGGAATTCGTAATTCTGCGAATGCCATACACAAACTTCACAGCATTTTGAGGATTCTCAATCTTGATGTCCACGGCAAGTGGTTTTGGGGTTACCGCTAATGTATATGGGGCCATTTCAGAAGTTGCAGCATTGGATGCAGACAATGCATTCACGATCGCATTGTTTCTTAAATAATTGAAATTCACATACAGGCTGTCGAGGATCCCATCACCATCAATGTCTTTTCCCAGTACATCCCTGGTACTGTGTTGCCGGTCCGTATATCCCGGTTGACTTGGATTTCCATCTCCATGTTCATAAGAAGACGTAAAGCGTATGGCGGTATATCCTTGTTCTCTGAATGGAATGTGATCACTACCTCGTCCTGACCGGTCTTCTCCGAACATCACATCAATTTTCGGAGCATTAGAATAAACTTTCGCAAGATTCTCTTCAACAAGTATCCTCGTTAACCTGGCCAGGCTCTTGGGCATGCTATTGGTTGTCCCGGCAGAAAACACCCGCAACCTCAGACTATCGAAAAGATTGGGTCCAGGACAACTTGGTGGCGATGAGGTGACCCCACATTCGATTCCACCTACAATATCATTGTTGAATACGGCTTTAATTTTAATTCCATTTGCCTTGCAAAAAGCAGCAAAGGATCTCGATCCACCCAATCCTTGTTCTTCGCCGGTGATCCAAATAATTACCAGCGTTCTGTTTAATTGTACTTTACTCATGACTCGCGCCACTTCCATACAAAGCGTCGAACCACTACCATTGTCATCGGCACCCTGAGCATTACAAAGCGTATCACACACATCTTCACACCGGCTATCCAGATGCCCTTCTACAATCACGATTTCATCTCGAAGTGGGCCATTACCAGGAATTACAGTAAACAACTCGGTGTGCCTTGTGCGTGTACACATCGTGTAATCAAAATCCAATTCAGATGAAAACATCGTAGCTCCGGGTTGATTTGACCAATAATCCAGGTAACTCCTGATCCAGTTTCTCGCTCCACGAATGCCTTCATTCGGTTGCGTCGGATCATCATTAACCGTATTCCTGTTGTTATAAGAGACCAGTCTTGCAAGATACTTATGCAAGCTGTCCGCGTTAAATTGTGAAACGAGATGCGAAGTCAATCCGGCATCTGCTTTGACGGGACGACTGGCAAATGTATCTGAAGGATATTGACCCTTCATCAATTGCAGACAAAAAGGATTGGACAGACTAAAATTACTTTGAGCACTGACATTTAGCAGTCCGCTAAGTAAAAAGTAAAATATCTTTGCTTGAGTTTTCATGAAGCTAAGTTAACCATAAAACCGCTCCTGATGAAATTGCGTACAAATAAAAATTCGATTCGCTTGAGGTTAAGTCAATCCGAAGTTGACGAATTCAAAAAAAATGGCATAGTACATGAAGCCATAGCGTTTTGCAGACATCCTCATCAAAATTTCGAATATTCTTTGATTCAGGCAGATCATGATGCGATTTCTGTTTCTTATCTCAATAATCACTTGCGGGTCTATGTACCTGTAGGAATTGCTTCGAACTGGTGTGACAGCACTGAAGTTGGTTTTGACTGCACACTTCCGATTGATGAAAAAAATCAGCTGTATGTTCTTGTTGAAAAAGATTTCAAA
>JBGAWX010000341.1:0-3405 GCA_044227375.1 Saprospiraceae bacterium | reverse complement strand
GCAACAAAATTATATTCACAATTATATTGACACGTTGGAGCAATTGATCGCTTCAACAGGATTTGCTGATCCGAAAAAAGGATACAAAAAATATCTCAGTGTCAATTCTTTTATAGATTATTTTCTCATCACTGAATTTTCGCGAAACATAGATGCGTATAAAGCCAGCAGTTTTTTTTATAAAGAAAAGCTAGAAGCTGATGGAAGTAAAGGCATGTTCAAAGCAGGTCCTGTGTGGGATTACAATTTTGCATTCGGGAATGCAGGCTTTTGTTCTGGCGGACAGACCAACGGATGGATGTATGATGGTTGTGTCCCGGCTACATTGCCTACTCCAATTTTATGGAGAAGATTACTTGCTGATACCAACTATGTGAATGCAGTAAAATGCCGATATCTCGAATTGCGTAAAACAATTTGGGATACAAATTATTTGATCCAGTATCTAAATCATTATGCATTCGATACTTTGGATTCTGCTCAAAAAAGACATTTTACGAAGTGGAAAATATTGGGAACGAATCCCGGTGGATTTAATGCCTATATAGCCAGTTCGTATAGCAATGAAATGCTTCGACTAAGAAACTGGATAAAAGCCCGACTCAGTTGGATGGATGCAAATTTACCGGGTCGATGTATTCCCACACCTGTGATCGCTAAAATTGAGATCCCTCTGGATCCCGAATGTTTTATTGGAACACGCCCATTAATGCAAAAAACACAGCCCTTTAAAAGAGCTCCATTCAATTATAGTGGTTCAGAAAAAATAAACAACATTCCGTCTGACATCATCCGTTGGGTATTGGTTGAATTGCGGGATGCCAAAGACTCTTCAATTGCAGTAGAGCGAAGGGCTGCATTGCTTCGCAATGATAGTGTTTTGGTTGACACAAATTACCAAGTTGGAGTTTTATTCCCAAAGGCTATTAACGGACAACGTTATTTTTTACTGATCCGTTATGACTCTCTAAGTTTTCTCATGAGCAATGAAGCTGTGGAATTGCCTAATGATAATGATTACAATCTAAACCGCGACCATAGAGTGCTCCACACTTCAAACTCAAGTCCTGTGATCTACAATACCAATTCGATAAGTACAGATACATTTCAATTGTGCGAAAATCATTCCTTAATATTAAATGATTCAAATCTGATCAAATTGGGATATTCATTTTCTCTACATCAAATATCAACAAATCATCCTGACTTCAAAATATTGAATGATCATGAAATTGATTTCGGCTTTGACAGCAGCGGATTTTACCAGATTCCACTGTATTTAAATTGTAACAATCATTCAATTATCCGCAGCATGATAAATGTCAGGGTTTTACCAAATCCAGAAGTTGAAATCATAAGTCCGGATGCACTATGCGTTGGTGATAGCATTGAACTTCATTCCGGTGTTTTTAAAACTTACAAATGGAGCACAGGAGACCAAAGCGAGTTCATTGTCATCCATCAGCCGGGAATTTATAAACTCAGCGTAAGTGACGACAATGGATGTACCGCAGAGGTCATGAAAGAAATCATTCAACATCCGGAAATCAAAGGTAAAATTGCATCAGTGCCATCTTCCACCCCAAATTCATGCAAACTCTATTTTGTATCCGATGATTCTCTTCAGGCTTATACTTATTTTTGGAGTAACGGTGAAACGAAAGATACCATAGAAACCTCAAAAATTATTGTCACTCTGATCGTAACAGATAGTAATCGTTGCCACCAAAGTTTTTTCTACTTATGCAATCCTTTAGTCATTTCGAATGAATCTCTGGTTCAATATGAAATCATCCCGAATCCAAATGAAGGTAATTTCAGAATAGTCAGTTCCGCACATATCCAATCACTACGGATTTACTCAGTTACAGGAACATTGGTTTTGTCAATACCTGAAATCGATGACATCAATCTGCCTTATCAGGTAAGCATACACAACCTTACACCTGGAATTTATTATGGCATAGCGAATCTTAATGGCAAGCTAGCGGGAT
Organism: Saprospiraceae bacterium; assembly: GCA_044227375.1. GTDB lineage: Bacteria > Bacteroidota > Bacteroidia > Chitinophagales > Saprospiraceae > Vicinibacter. The sequence continues at coordinate 1,411 of JBGAWX010000341.1, read as the reverse complement.
TCAAAATCGTGGTTCAATAAAAAATCCTATTAAGGCTTCATTGATAATGAACCAATAATTAATTTTACTTCCTCTTTGAAGAAAAATTAAAAAAACGAAATGTTGTATTTAATTGGAATTGCCATAGATTTTTTCCTGGTGGTCATTCTGAGCAGCAAGAAAAATAAATCCGAAGCGGATAAGATTCTGGCACTGTGGTTATTTTGCATCGGCTTGCACTTGTGTTTTTTTTATCTATTTATAACCAAACAATATTATGAATACCCCCATCTGTTGGGATTAGAAATTCCCTTTCCACTTTTGCATGGACCGTTTTTGTATCTCTACACTTCTTCACTCACAAACCAGACTTCGAAGAGAACTTTGCGATTTCTTCATTTTGCTCCATATGTTCTCGCGTATCTTCCCTTGATCCCCTTTTTATTTTCAACCGCACAACACAAAATTCTTACTTATGAAAATCAGGGAGGAGGTTATGAATGGATCATGATTCCTCTGAGCATTGCATGGAATATTTCCGGCATCGTCTATGTTACCCTGTCCCTGATCAAACTCAGGAAGCATAAAAAAAATATTGCGGATCAATTTTCATACACCGAAAAAATCAATTTGGACTGGCTTAGATATCTTATCCTCGGTTTGAGCTGTGTCTGGATAGCGGTAATATTCGGAAAAGGCGAACAAGTTTTTGCAACTGTTGTGGTTTACGTTTTTTTTATCGGGTATTTTGGAATTAAACAAACAGGAATTTTTTCGCATCACCTTTCAATTCCGGATCCTTCGCCCCAGCCCTCGACAGAAAATGAAATCGAAGAGACTCCTTATAGTATGCCTGCAACAGAATCCACTTTGGAAAAAGGGAAATACCTTAAATCAGGATTAGATGAAAAAGAATTGTTCACGATACATGATCAATTGACTTCTTTGATGCAGAAGGAACGCTTGTACACCAATCCGGAATTGACTCTTGCCGATACCGCCCAACAACTCAAAGTCCATCCCAACTATTTGTCGCAGGTCATCAATTCGGTGGTGAAAAAAAACTTTTACGATTATATCAATTCGCAACGGGTTGAGGAGTTTAACCGATTGATCATGAATCCTCAGAATCAAAAGTATACCCTGCTTTCCCTGGCATATGAATGCGGTTTTAATTCCAAAACTTCATTCAATAGAAATTTCAGAAAAGTCACCGGGCTGTCTCCTTCTGAATATTTGAAACAAATCCACGTGAATTTAAATTAAGCAATAAGGGTTCAACTTTCAGGGAAAGGGTTCATATTTTACAACTCTTTCAAATTCAATAAATTATTTTGCTTGCTTTCCCAGCAAACTTGAGGTGCCACCTTACAAGCTGGGGCGATGTCGCTATGTGGGAGTCGTTCCTTTGCATTGTATTTAAAAACAATTA
>JBGAWX010000340.1:0-3440 GCA_044227375.1 Saprospiraceae bacterium | reverse complement strand
TTTTACGGATTATTTGATGGTTGGGTTTTAGGATTGAATCCGATGACAGGTGCTAAGGTGTGGGAAAAAAATTATGGAGGTACAAATAATGATCTTATCAATGATATCTTTTTCTTAGAACCAGGCAGAATATTTTTTGCAGGTCATACCAAATCTATCGATAAAGATGTATTGGCAACTCCTACAAAAGGTGGGAATGATATTTTAATTTCATCTATTGATGAAAACGGAGTGTTGGTCAAAGCATTCACTTTTGGTGGAACAAAAGATGAAACTGCAAAAAAAATATTGAAATCAGATGAATTTGGTGGTCAGATGCTGGTGTTCGGTGAATCAGAATCCAGCGATATGGATTTCAATGGATTGAATCATGGCAAAAAAGACATTTTCATTTTAAAAATTAACCGGAATATAAATAAGGTGTTTCTTACAAATATTGGGGGATCAGGTGATGATTTGTTTGCAGATGCTGTCAATTTGGGCGAAAGTGGAGTGATTATTTTCGGAACTGTGAATACGTATGGCGGACAAGTGGATAGCTTGAAAGGATTGAAAGACATCTGGATGACCAAAGTTGATAAAAATGGAGTTTTTCAATGGTCTAAAAATATAGGCGGCAAAAATGATGATTCTGCAATTAAAGCGCTGCTGACGCCAAACAGGGAAATTATTTTACTTGCGAATTCAAATTCGAAAGATCAGGATGTTAAGGGTAACTATGGTGGTGCTGATGTTTTGGTTATGAAACTGGATACGACAGGAACTATTTTGTGGCAAAAAAATTATGGTGGAACCAGTGGTGAAAATGCAAGTGCATTATGTGCAACCTCCGATGGAAGCATTTATTTTGTTGCGCAAAGTTCCAGTACCAATAATGATTTACCTTCAACAAATACTGCATCTCCGGACTTTTGGACAGTTAAATTGTTTGAATGCAAGACCGCAGAGGGTTTTTATGATCCTAAAGTGTGTAAAGATGACACTATTGTTATTGCAGGGTCTAAATTTTATTTTAGCAAAGATACGGGCACCATTTTATTGACGAATGGCTCCCATAATGGTTGTGATAGCATCATTCATGTGGCATTGCATTTTGGAAATGAAACCCAGGAATTTATTGCGGATAGTTTATGTAATGATGAAACCATTACTATAAATAATGTCATTTTCGATAACACGCATACATCAGATACATTTAAATTGTCAAATCATCTTGGTTGCGACAGTTTGTTGTATGTGAATTTGTATTTCGCACCGGCCCTGGAAGTAATAGATACCAACATTACTAATGATGGGGGCTCTGGGGATGGTTGCATTGGTGTAACTGTTGATGGGGGTTGCAGGCCATATGAATTTAGTTGGAGTAATGGAGTAAGAAGTCAAAACTTTATCTGTGATCTCGTGGCAGGTAATTATAAATTAACCATTACGGATTGTAAAGGATGTTCCAGAGAATTTAGTTTTAAAGTTGGACTGGCCACTGGAACACAATCCGGAACAAGCAATGATGCACCTCTGATTAAATACACAGATGAATTTATTATGGTTCGAATCGAGTCAGGGGAACTTAAAAATTTAAATCTTTTTAATTCAGCAGGTCAACTTGTAAAAACACTGAAAGCCAAAAACAATGAGTTGATAATCAAGCGGAGTCAATTAATCCGGGGAATATATGCCGGCGTTCTTGAGGAAAAGAATGGTTCAATACACAGGTTCCTCATCACAAACTAATTAAAATAATAAGGGAATTTTATCTTTGCATTCTTTTTTCACACCCATACTCCAACTCACACCCACTCCGGATTGGTCCCGTAGCTCAATTGGATAGAGCAACTGCCTTCTAAGCAGTAGGTTACACGTTCGAACCGTGTCGGGATCACTAATTTGCAGTGAGGCCTATCTCGATTCATGGAGTGTTCACCTTTCAACTTACAAAATGCATTTAATATGAATTTAATAAAGTATTCGATTGGATTTTTAATGTTAGTGGTCAGCATGTCAGTTTCAGCACAACTCAGTAAAGGAATGCTGAAGATGGAAGTGGCCGGAATCAAAATGAACGGGGAAGAGGCTCCTCCTGAAATGGCATCTATTATGGGAAGCATGGATATTCGAATTTATTCTGATGGAATGATCCAGAAGTCAGTGATCAGCATGATGATGATGAAAACTATCAACATCATTGATACGAAAACTGACTCTATGCATATGTATATGGAGATGATGGGTAAAAAATACAAGATTTCTGAAAGTAGAAAATCCAAGTTGGACAGTTTGAAAAACATGCGATTGACTTTTAATGATGCTTCGGAAATCAAACATTTCCCAAATGATGTCAAAGAAATCCTGGGTTATAAATGTCATCGCGTAGAACTTACCATGAAAGTGCAAAGTAATAAATCGATGACCGATTCAGCAGATGAACTCAATATGAAAATGTACGTTACAAACGATCTCAATTTTGATGCATCTTATGTAAGTCAGACTGGTAAAAGTTTGGGTATTAAGGGCACTCCATTGGAATATAATATGACAATGGGTAGTGGTACCTTTCAAATCGAATTGACCATGCTTGCTAAAGAATATAAAAAAGAAATCCTTCCGGAAGACTTGTTGCCACCTCCTGGAAATTATAAATTATATACCATGCAAGAGTTTCAGGATGAGATGCAGAAAATGGGAGGGAAATGAAAAATGAAAAATGAAAGATTTGTTTTAATTACTTACGTGAGTCTTTTAATTATTCATTTTTAATTTTTAATTTCTTCCAGGTTGTCCAATCAAATAGTTATAAATAAGTTCTTTTTCCTGATCAGAAATTTTTGCGCGTTCCTGCATTTCATGGAGATTCTTAGACCATTTGTCTGCAGTAAACTCTTTAGGTAAGTGCAGGTTGTGGCAGGTATTGCAATATTTCACATAAAGTGTTCTTCCTTTAAGCAGTTGTTCTTGTTTGACGGGATCATTTAAAGCCGGGATATAAAGCATCGGACTGCAACTGTAAAGGATAAAGCCAATGATAAAAAGTAGTGATAAAATTTGTTTTTTCATCAGAAGCTGTAACCAATTAATAATCTGGTTTCGAATTCTTCGTGTTCATCGAATACTTTATTGCCGGGAGCACTATCCGTTTTATGCAGATTTGTGATTTGTGGAAGAAAATTCAAAACTCCCCATAATTTACCCTGATTAAAATACAATGAAGGACCGGCGAACAGTACGCTGTGTTCCCATCCGTCATCCTTTACAATTTCATTATGGTTTCTGATTTCCAATCCTAAACCAAAGGTTGGACTAAAGAAATGCATCCAGGCAAAATTCAATTCAACCGGAGCTTCCCATTTCGTAACGCGCTTGGCTTTGTTTCCTACAAGTTCCACTTCAGTTTCCAATTCATATTCACCTGTAAGATTGAATGCAAATAAATCTTTATTGATTTG
>JBGAWX010000033.1:0-18400 GCA_044227375.1 Saprospiraceae bacterium | reverse complement strand
TTTCTTTAGCAAATTAGAATGGTGTTAATATCCGGACTGAAAATAGATTCATGATGTATTTATTTTTCTAAAAAGCGAAAGGGTGTTCTCATTAATTATATGTCGAGCTCATTCGCGATCTAAAAGGGACAGTTTATTTATTTAATTGCTCATTACATTTTTCAAGTAATTTTTCACAGCGTTCTTTACCCCAAGCAGGCATCAGGGAATTCGTTGTTGTGAATGTGCTGTACAAAGCGCTTGCTTTTTCAAGAAGTGGTTTGGCATTAGCAGCTCCACCACCGAAAAAGCCCGGCGTGAACAATGTATTCTGTCCGTGAATAAACCATGGCCTCGGATTGGATGGATTCAAGGCCTTTGACTTTTCGAGCAATTCAATAGCTGCCGAAGTTTGTGTTGGCGCACGCATCATCGGAGAATTGGAAATGTACATAAGTTTTAAATACGCTTCCATGGCGTATACTTCACTTTCATCATTTTTTAATTTCTTGGCATGATCAATGAATGAAAGGCCTTTTTTATACCATTCATCTTTCATATCCGATTTTTCTTGTTGAAAGCCTGCTTTAAGGCAAGAATACGCAGCATAATAAAGCGGTAACCATTCGTTTTTATTGGCTTCCGCAATACGTTCGAAATAGTTTACTGCTTCTAAGGCCGCCGCTGGAGTATTTGCGTTACTGAGAAGTTCCAGGCCTTTCTGAATTCCTTTTTCAAAATCGTTAGCCATTAACCCTGTAAGAGCCTGGAGGAAAATTGCAATTGTAAAGAATAGATTTTTCATAATTTTTGTATTTAAAGTGAAATAATTTTTTGATTTATTTTATCCATGAGTCACTTGAATATTAAATTCAGAAGAATATTATAAGATCATAGTCTTTAATTATCGATAGCTGTTGTCTCCAAATGTGATGAATATTCCAACGAAAATGTTTCTTGGTGCAGAGGGTGTAATTGGTTTGCGCATAGTTCCATCAGGTGAATACCGGTATCCAAATACATTTTGAATTCCAAATACATTTTCTACGGATAAGTAAATAATGGTAAAGCGTTTTGCAATGGATGTCAGGTAACTTACATTCATGCTGAAGTTGTGATAGTCTTTCGTTTTATTGGATAAGAATTCGGTTGCATTGGGATTGAAATAGGGTCTTCCGCTTGCATAAGTATAGCTGGCACCGATGTTTGTGCTTAATGAAGGAATAAAATATTTTCCTACTGCATTGAAGACATGATTGGCCACAAATGTTGGAGTAGCTTCTTTCGGGAAGTCATGATAATTTCTTTTGGTGTCCAGAAATGAGTATGTGACCCAGTAATCCAATCGACGAAGGCTTTGTTTATCGCGAAAGAACAGATCAAGTCCTCTTGCATAGCCATAGCCCGAATTGTTCATACCGGAAGGCTCTTGATTATTAATTTTGATGAGTTCATCGTATTTTTTTGAATACGCTTCTATGCGAAACGTCTTATTTCCTTTTTGATATTGATAGTTTAAAACATAGTGGCTTGCATTTTCAAAGCCCAGTGTTTTTGAAGTAAAGAGATATTTGTCTTCAGGCAGCTGGTAAAATTTTCCATAAGCCAACGAGACCTGCGAATGATCATTGTATTTGTAAGCTAGAGAAATCCGGGGTGCAAGCGAATGTTGTTCTATGATTTCAGATTGTTCATACCGGAGACCTGCCCGTAAAGCCAATTGATCGGAAAGATATAAGTTGCTTTCGAGGAATGAAGCCAGCACAGGGGAGTTTAGACTATGCTCATTATCATTGTAGGATTCATTATTTGAAAAATGAAAATATTCAAGTCCTGCTTTGAGGTTTGATTGCTTGCCATAATAATGCGTCAATACAATCCGGCTATGAAGTGATTTTTCATTTTGGTGAACCTGGTTCGTGTCGATCAGAATCCGGTTGACATCATCTCCATAAGCAGCGCCGATATTGACTTTCCAGTTTGAACCAATAAATTGTTGCCAGTTGCCAAGGAAATAGGCATGATCGGAATTGATGTTGTAGTTTACAAGTTTGGTGATATCTTTTAGGTCATCACTTTTTATGCCTATGTGAGAATGTTCATAGTTCATGTATAATTTGAACAGTCCATTTTCACCTGTTTTCAATTTGTAAAATGCATTTGCGTTTACCGATTCGGGAGCTTTAGTCCATTCAACATTTTGTTTTACGATAGAAAAGACCGGTTTCAGGTTGTAATAACTTGCATTGAGATCGAGAGAACTGTTTTCAAATTGGTGTGAATGGGTAGCATCCATTCCCACAGTCATTATACCAATATCAGATTTGGTTTTTGTTGAAAGGTCTTTACTTTCCATAGACATTGTTGAGGACAAGGCTTGTCCATATTGTGAAGAGTATGCCGCGGTGCTAAACGAGGTTCCTTTAAACATAAAAGGAGAAAACCTGCCGCGTTGTGCGATGTCCGGCAAGTCGGAAGTAAATGGATTTTTAACCAGCAGACCATCAAAGAACGTTTTAGATTCATGAGCATCACCGCCGCGAACAAACAGTCCATCGGATTCGGAAGCCGGCTGGGTACCCGGCAAAGTTTTTAATGCTCCGTAAATATCCGCTGTTGCCCCGGCTGTTGTAGCAACGTCAAGTGAATTCAGTACCGCCATTTTCCCGGCGTCACCGGTTTCAAATTGACCTGCAATGATTTCAACTGGGCTTAGTCCGGTAATTTTTTCAGTCAGCGTTATCTTGATTTCAAGATTTTTTTCAGCTATGATGATTTCTTTTTGATAAGGTTCATATCCAATCATTCTTGCAATCAATATCTTATTTCCGGACTCATTGGTAGTGAAACTAAATGTTCCGTTTAAACCTGAACTGCATCCATCGTAAGAATTTTGAATAAAAATATTTGCACCGGGAATGGTGTCCCCTTTGTCAGAAGTAATGAAACCCGAAATGGTGGTTTGCGCAGAAATTAATGAGTTTATTAAAAAAGAAGTAAACAGAATTATTAAACTTTTCATCATCATGTATTTGTTGATGCAAATCTGCGTCAGTTATTAAAGCAATAAGATGAATTTCTGATGAACTGCAGGAAGAGAAAGATGAATGTCGGTATGAGGAGTTTGATAATTAATGATGCACATTAAGAAAAAGCCAATGATGAACTCCAAAAAAAATATCATTATAATTGAACAAGAACCCGTATGAATTTTTTTTTTACAGCCTACAGCCTACAGCCTACAGCCTACAGCCTACAGCCTACAGCCTACAGCCTACAGCCTACAGCCTACAGCCTACAGCCTACAGCCTACAGCCTACAGCCTACAGCCTACAGCCTACAGCCTACAGCCTACAGCCTACAGCCTACAGCCTACAGCCTACAGCCTACAGCCTACAGCCTACAGCCTACAGCCTACAGCCTACAGCCTACAGCCTATCCCAAAGGGACCCCTACGGGGCAGCCTACAGCCTACAGCCTACAGCCTATCCCGAAGGGACCCCTACGGGGCAGCCTACAGCCCAAAGCTCTCTTTAATACGATCGTTATAGCTTCGTCCTGAGTAGATCCTGCTATTGTTTTTGTCTTTAAGCGTGATGCAGAATGTGCTGTTATCTTCTTTGTGAAGTTCTTTGATTTTATCGGAATTGATGATGTATGCACGATGCACTCTTAAAAAATTACCGGGTAGTTTTTCTTCAAGAGAATTCAATGTGAAATCGCTTAGGTACTCTGTGTTTTCATCAGTGACGATATATACATATTTATCTTTGGCAGTGAAGTAGGCAATTTGATCGGGTTTAATCAGCAGGATTTTATTGCCGATTTTTACGGGTATGGATTTAAATTCTGTTTTCTTATTTAGTGAATTCAATAAAAGATTCAATTGATCAGGATGCAAGGATGGAGCATCTGCACTCAGACGTTTTAATTTTTCAATGGCTTTGTCGAGGCGGTCCGGTTCGATGGGCTTGAGTAAATAGTCTATCGAATTTTCTTCAAAGGCTTTGATGGCATATTCTTCAAAAGCTGTTGTAAAAATGACCTTTGGTAAATAGCTCAGGCGTTTCAACATTTCAAATCCATTCAATATGGGCATTTCAATATCGAGAAAGATCAGATCCGGATGCAGCTGTTCAATTAATTTTAATCCTTCTTCGCCATTGGATGCTTCTCCGGCAATTTCTATTTCTTCTGAATAATGATCGAGCAAGCGCCGCAATCGTTTTATGGCAAGAGATTCATCGTCGATGACTAAAGTTTTAATCGCAGTCTTCATGAATGTAATTTTTTAGGAATTACTATGGAAATTCTTTTTTCAGGATTGTTGGTATAATCCAGTTTCCAGGAATCTTTATACAGCAAATTCAATTTATCAAAAGTGCTTTGAATGCCATAACCTGCAATGAGATCAGCAGGAAAAGGAATTCCGTTGTCATAAATACTGAGTTCGATTTGTTGGTCAAGTGGTTTAACGACAATTTTTAAAATGCCATCTTCGGTTTTATCTTTTAATCCATGCTTTAAAGCATTTTCCACCAACGGTTGCAACAGAAACCGCGGAATCATTTCATTCATTGCCGATTCATCTGCATCCATAATGAAGGTGATCCGGTTTCCAAATCGTACGCGTTCGATATCGAGATAAATGTTGACGATTTCAAGCTCTTCTTTAACAGTGGTCCAGTTGGCATCTCTGGTGTTGATGCTGTATCGGAAAAGTTGTGATAATTTAATGGTCATCATCTCGGCCTTGTCCGGATCATCGTGTATGAGAGAAGTAATGGAGTTTAATGCATTATAAAGAAAGTGGGGATTAATGCGTGCCTGCAGCGTTTTTAAATCAGACTGGGTTTTGAGTTCGTTCAGTTTCAGCAATTCAACTTCTTTCTCTCCAATTTTCAGTTTATAGTTGTCGCGTTGAAGTTGATATAAAAGAATAATGGTCCCCACCAACAAACCCAGGGTCAGATTCAATTTGAGATGCTGCCATTGGTTGATTTCGGAAAGAGGAACCTGGTAGACCAGCATGATAAATAAAAAGCTGATTTCCGATCCGATGATTACACCAATGGTCAACAGCAGGTAATTCAAAAACACGTTGATCACCGGTGATTTGAATTTCTTACTGGTGATCCGCGAAGAAAGCATAGAAATGTTGGTAATGCAAAGGGTGATGATGATGCTGATGATATAAGTCATGATAATGTGGCGAATGTCGCGAGGTTTGTTTGCCACCAACTGAAAAATGATATTGATAAACGTTCCAATGACAATACCCAGCAGGAAGTATTGGACATTGTATTTAAGCCAATTGTTTTTAAAATTTCTATTGAACCAGTTTTCCAGCAACATGATCTTAAATTTCCCGTAAAGGTATTCTAAAGATAAAGCAAAAATGTAAGGGGGTGATGAATGACAGAATCAGATGGACAGACGGCAAAAATAAGAGATGAAAGTTGATGATATTGTTTGATCTTATTTAGTAACTATTTTAAATGCCTCCCTGTTCGTCTGACTTATTATGACCAGAAAATAAAAGGGATGAGATAATTCTCCAACCCGAAAATCATAATCCGTCTTGTAATTTATGTTTTCTTGACGTATGAGTTTCCCATAAAGATCAAAAAGTTGAATGCGAGTGATAGGGTCTTTGTTTGATCTGATGTGAATTACATCATCAACCGGATTTGGAAACACAGTGAAAAATGGCCCGGGCTGAGCAACATCTTGCGTTGAAATAATCACTTCGCAGGAAACTTGTTCCGGCGCGTTTTTTTGCTGATTGCTCGCATCTCCAAGTTGGCCGAAATTATTACTACCCCACGACCAAAGGGTATTGTCGTTTTTAATTGCAGTTGAATGAAATTCACCTGTTGAAATTTGATGCCAGTCATTTGCTGTGCCTATGATTATTGGGATGGAATCATCGATTATCGTTCCATCTCCGAGAGCTCCCAAACCATTTTCTCCCCATGCCCAAAGTGAACCGTTATTTTTTAATGCAAGAGAATGAGATTCACAAGGTGCTATATCCATCCAATCATTATCTGTTCCGATTTGAGTTGGAATACTTTTGTTTACTTTGGTACCATCCCCGAGTTGGTAAGAAATATTAATTCCCCAGGTCCAAAGTGTTCCATTGGTTTTGATGCCTGCTGAATAATAATATCCTGCAGCAACTGAATTCCAATCTGTGGATGTTCCAATTCTGGTGGGATTGCTTTTATTAATTTTTGTTCCATCTCCAAGTGTTCCAAATGCATTGTATCCCCATGCCCAAAGGCTGCCGTCGTTTTTTACTTCAAGAGTATGGCCGACGCCTGGTGCAATTTGTTTCCAATCTGTGGCCATTCCAATTCTGACGGGTTTATCTTTTTCGATTTTGGTACTATCACCCAATTGACCATAATTATTATATCCCCATGCCCACAGCGAACCATCGGTTTTAAGTGCCAAAGTGTGCAAGCCTTTTGTAAAAATAATTTTCCAGTCATGTGCAGTGTCAATTTTTACCGGAGCGTTTCTGACACTATCCGTTCCATCTCCTAATTGATGATGATTATTATTTCCCCAACACCAAAGCGTGCCATCATTTTTCAAAGCTACTGAATGCGTAGTTCCCGCAGCGATTTGTTGCCAATCGGTTTCAGATCCGATTTGTACCGGTGTAATTTTATTGATTAAACTTCCATCACCGAGTTGCCCGGTTGAATTATTTCCCCAGGCCCAAAGCGAACCATCATTTTTTATAGCAAGCGTATGAGTACCTCCTGCTGCAACCTGTTTCCAACAATCGGATTGTGCTTGTGCGATGCTGAAAGAAATTAGGAAACTTAAAAAGGGAAGGACAGAATGGAAATGCTTTTTCATGGTGTGCAGATTTATCAGAACCAATAAAATTCAAAAAAGCACTTGATAGGAGTTATTTCAATACCAATTTAAAAGATTCTCTTCGTTTTTCATTTCCAACTATCAATACATACATGCCTGCCGGTAATTCTGTTGCATTAATTCCATAAGATTTTTGATGGATTGATGCTACATGATTTATCAACCTGCCAAAGTTATCAAAAAGTTGAATAGTTTGTAATGGATCTTGGTTCGACTCAATATAAATGACTTTATCATGCACCTTGTGGAATACTGAAAATTGATGTTCATTAGAATTCAAATCTTCTGAAGCGCTGATTACGGGGCATGAAATCTGCACGGGTACATTGCGATCTGCATTTAAACCATCACCCAATTGGCCGAATTCATTATAGCCCCAAACCCAAAGTGCGCCGTCACTTCTTATACCAAGATTGTGGCTTGCCGCTGCAATTTGTTTTAAATCAGTCGCATTGTTTATTTGAGTTGGATTGGTTTGTGTAAACATCGTGCCATCACCGAGTTGACCTTTTGTATTAATGCCCCAGGTCCATTGGGTCTTGTCTGTTTTTACTGCAAGAGAATGATAAAATGCCGCAGAGATGTATTTCCAGTTATTATCTGCACCAATTTTTGTTGGAACGGATTTGTTGTCGTAATTGCCAATGCCCAATTGTCCAAAGGCATTGCTGCCCCAGGCCCAAAGTGTACCATTATTTTTAAGTGCTATAGTGTGATTGTATCCCGCAGCAATTTGTTGCCAGTCATTTGCTGTGGTGATTTGAGTTGGTGTGAGTTTTGTGACTTCAGTTCCATCTCCAAGTTGGCCAATGGTATTGCTTCCCCAGGCCCATAAGGTGTTGTTGGTTTTTAGTGCAAGGGTATGTTCGAGGCTTCCATAGACTTGTTTCCAATCATTGCCAGTACCGATTCTTGTGGGTTTGTTTTTATTTGCTTTGGTGCTGTCACCGAGTTCTCCGGATTGATTGTAACCCCAGGCCCAAAGCGAACCATCCATTTTTATTGCCAATGAATGGGTGGATCCGGCAGAAATCTGTTTCCAGTTGGTATCGGTTCCGATTTTTGTTGGAGTTGTTTTATTTGCAAAATTGCCGATGCCTAATTGTCCTCTTGAATTGATGCCCCAGGCCCAGAGTGTGCCATCGTTTTTCAATGCCAGGACGTGCACCGAACCTGCAGAAACAAAAGCCCAATCATTGTCCGTTCCAATTTTTACGGGTGTATTGTGGTTGGCACCGCTTCCATCGCCAAGTTGATTGGAGTTATTGAGTCCCCAGGCCCAGAGTGTACCATCGTTTTTAATGCCAAGTGAAAAATTGAGACCGGTAGTGACTTGTCTCCAGCATCCGGTTTGTGCATTCAGCTTGTTAAATTCTAGAAAAAGTGTGAGAATCAGTAGGGTATAAATAAGTTGCGTTTTCATTTTATAAAATTATGAAAACTTTTAATATGTGCAAAGATTCCTTTAAATTATTTCAGAAAGATTTTAAACGATTCGAGAGTCTTTTGATTGCTGATGACTAAAAAATAAATCCCGGTTGTACAATCTTGAGTGTTTAGTTCAAATGTGAATTGCTGTTTTCCATATTCTTGTTTGACGAGTTTGCCAAACAGATCAAACAATTGAATTTGAGAAATGGGAAAGTTTTGGGATTGGATATGAATTTTATTGTCAGATGCATTGTGAATAATCTGAAATGATTTATCATGTTGAGATTCGATTTGAGTTGACGTGATTGTTGGGCAGTTGATTGAGTTTGGAAGGTTTCTATATGAATTGGTTCCATCTCCTAGTTGGCCAAAATTGTTTTGACCCCAAGCCCATAGAGAACCATCTTTGGTTAAGGCAAAGTTAGAAATATAAGCAGCAAGTTCTGACCAATCGGTGGATAAGCCAATTTGTATTGGAATATTTATTTTCAAAATGGTGGTATCACCCAATTGTCCGGCATCATTAGATCCCCAAGCCCAAAGAGAACCATCATTTTTAATTGCCAGAGTATGAGATGAACCTGCAAAAATTCGTAACCAGTCATTATCAATTCCAATTTTAGTTGGAGCGTTTTTGTTCTCATAAGTACCGTCACCAAGAGCGCCAAAACCATTATAACCCCAAGCCCAAAGAGAACCATCATTTTTTATAGCCAAACTATAATTGGATCCTGCAATAAGTTGTATCCAATCAATGCTTGTGTTGATTTGAGTTGGTTCATATTGATTGATAAGGCTACCATTTCCTATTTGGCCGGCACCATTACCTCCCCAGGCCCATAGTGTATTATCCTTTTTTAGTGCAAGATTATGTTGGCCATTTGCTGCGATTAATTTCCAGTCATTGTCATTTCCAATTTTTCTTGGTGATTGTTGAAGCCAGAGAATACTATCACCCAGTTGACCATAATTGTTGAATCCCCAGGTCCAAAGGCTACCATCGTTTTTAATGGCGACAGTGTGATGATACGCTGTTGAAACTTGTTTCCAATTATTTTCTTTACCAATTCTTGTTGGAATGTATTTCGTCACAGAACTACTGTCACCGAGTTGTCCAAAGGAATTGGAACCCCAAGCCCAAAGTGAACTATCTTTTTTTAAAGCCAAAGAATGTTCTAAGTTCGCAGAAACTTGTAACCAGTCAGTATCTGTTCCGATTTGTATTGGGATATTTGTATTCAAACTTGAACCATTGCCCAGTTGGCCCGATTGATTATTTCCCCAGGCCCAAAGCGAGCCATCATTTTTTATTCCAATTGTATGCCACCATCCGGCAGAAACTTGTTTCCAGCATGCCGTTTGTGCATTTAGCTTAATTACTTCAAAGAAAACTACAAGAGCAAGAAATGTATTAAGTAAATTAGTTTTCATTTATAAAAGTAATGAAACGATTAAAAATTCAAAATAGAAAGATGTATTATTTTAAAATTATTTTAAAACATTTTTGAGTTTTTTGATTGCTGATGACTAAAAGATAAATTCCTGCTTGGCATTCTTCAGTTTTGAAGTCGTATGTGTTTTGTTGATTTCCATTTTCCTGTTTGATGAGTTTACCAAACAAATCAAACAATTGAATTTGAGAAATGGAATTATTTAGCGATTGGATGTGAATATTATTTTCGAAAGGATTGTGAAAAATCCGGAATGATTTTTCGTTTTGGGATTCGCTTTGAGTTGATGTGATTGTTGGGCATTGGATTGGAGTGGGGATGCTTTTATCTTCATAAGTACCATCTCCTAATTCGCCAGCGATATTCGATCCCCAGGCCCAAAGCGAACCATCCTCTTTAATTGCGAATGAGTGAAAATCGGCAGCGGGTAATTTCCAATCATTTGCGATACCAATCCGCACAGGCCTGTGTCTGTTGATGTTACTTCCGTCACCTACTTGCCCGAAATCATTTCCACCCCAAGCCCATAAGCTGCCATCACTTTTGATAGCTACGGAATGTACTATTCCTGATGCTATTTCGATCCAGTCAGAATTGGTACTAATTTGAATTGGGGTAATTCGATAGTCTGATGAACCATCACCTAATTGCCCCCAATCATTATCACCACAAGTCCACAATGTTCCGTTATTTTTTAAAGCCATCATATGTAATCCGCTTATTTCTACCCATTTCCAATCATTCCTGAAATCAATTCTTGTTGGGATAATTCTATCTTCTTCAGAACCATGACCAAGTTGACCATAATTATTAACACCCCAGGACCACAAGCTGCCATCAGTTGTTGTTGCTGCCGTTTGATTTTCGGCAACCGATATTTGTTTCCAATCATGTGTTGAATCAATTATTGTTGGAATAATTTTATCAGTAAATGTACTATCACCCAATTGGCCATAAATATTACTTCCCCAGGCCCAAAGAGTTCCATCAATTTTAATTGCTACGGAATGTAAGTACCCTGCTGCTATATCTTTCCAAAATGTACCAGCCGCTATTTGAACAGGAATCGAATGATCGATATGAGTGCCATCGCCAAGTTGACCGACGTCGTTTGTACCCCAGGCCCAGAGGGTTCCATCGTTTTTAATTGCTACTGTGTGAAAGAATCCCATATCAACTTTTTTCCAATCAGTATCGTTACCAATTTTTGTTGGTTTACTTTTTCCATTTAATGTACTATCTCCAAGTAATCCTCCATTAGCTCCCCATCCCCAAAGAGTACCGTCATTTTTAATGCCGATTGAAGATTGTTCGCGGGCGCAAACTTGCTTCCAGCATCCACTCTGCCCAAATAAAATATTTGTTTCGAATGAAAAAACATGAGTCAGAAAAATTATAAATATCGAGTTTTTCATTTTGAGAAAAAAAACTAGCGTCTAATAAATTTTGCAATCGCCTTATGTCCCAATTCCATTTGGACTTGAATTAAATAAATTCCTGATGATAAATTACTAAGATCAATATCCATAATATTATTTGAGCGCAATAAAGTTTGACCTTCTAATGAAAGTATTTGAAGCGATTCAAGATTTCCTAAATCTTCCGGAATGTGTAAAGATAATTTATCAACCACTGGATTTGGACTTACCTTGATTCGTTCTGCTGTTTTAAATTCATCTTCTACAGCTACATTAGATACACCCGGAGGTCCAAATACAAAAAAATAAAAAGCAATAGTATCGTTGAATTCATTGATGTATCCATAATTAGTGTTTATAATTGAACCCTGGTTATTAGAATCAAAAGACAGCATCCCATCCCATTTCATCAGTTGAATAAACGAACCTTTTGGACAACCTGCGTCCCACCATGCTCCCGGGTGATGGCAGGTAATTAAACTGCCATTCCTACATTGCGGATCAAACAAAGTATTATCCCATCTCACATTGACCGGCCAGTGTTTAGAAAAAATATCAATTCCCTGGACACCATCATAATAATCTATACACGCATAATGCAAAATTTGTTTTTTAGTATGAAAGTTGCCGGGAAGTCCATTACTTCTAAAGTGCCATTCATCGGAAATCTGCACATCAAACGGTTTTACTATTTCTTCATAGATAATATTTACTTCTCCAAAGCTGGTATCAATATCATTTGTGGCTGATTTATCATAACCTAGCGTAATCGTATCCTTATTTCCTACCGCATCTTCAAAAAACAACTGAAATGAAAATTCCTGAGCCTGAATATTGAATAAAATAGATTGTAATGAAAGAATAAAAAGTGTTCTTTTCATATGACTTTGAATTAATCTACAAAGTAAAAACAAAATCAAATCCTTCGAAGGAAATAGTAAACTTTAACTAAAAGGACCAATGCTTTGGGGTTTTGGGTTTAAAAAGCTTGAAGCGGGGACGCTTCAAGAAACTACATGTTGTATAGAAGTTTTGTTGTTTGAAGCGTCCCCGCTTAAAACTTGCTCCAAAGAAGAATCTCATTCAACATAAATCAAAGAAAATGCCAGTCGCGTTCTTTATTTCGCTTACATTAGTCTAAATATTATAGTTACTTGAAGCGTCCCCGCTTCAAGTAACTACACGCTGTATATAAATTTTGTTGTTTGAAGCGGGGACGCTTCAAACTTTATTTACGTCTTCTTCTTCGAAGCCTTGGCTTTCTTATTAAACTCCAGTGCCAGTTGTATCCAGTAATCCAATTTCTTTTTGGTGTCTAATGCTTCGATGTCCACAAAAACATAACCCTTCATGATTTTACCTGTGAAGTCCATGGGCTTGCATCCTTCTTTTTCCATCACTTCATCAAACAACGCAGGGTCAAGCCGCACCATTAGCCTTTCTTTCTCAACTCCCACACACATCTTGTCATTTACCATGAAACACAATCCGCCAAACATTTTTTTCTCTTCGACTTTTTTGTGGGTCAGGGCGATGAGCTCCCGGGTGCGGTCGGCTAGTTTTTCGTTGTAGGACATGGCAAATAATAGTTGTAAGTTGTTAGTTGATGGTTGTTAGATAGGTTTTGATTAATGTTTAATATTTTTTGATTAGTGTTTTATGTTTAATAGCTAGTTGGTTAAACGGCTATATTGCTCATTGATTCACGATTATTTATACGATGTTAAAAACTTGGGTTGGATTCTATTCTTTGAAACTTGTTCGTAGGCGTAACCGATAGAGATCAATCCCGGTTCACTAAATGCCTTGCCTATAAATGAAATGCCGACTGGCAAATCGTTTACATTTCCCATAGGTATCGTGATCGAAGGATATCCGCACACTGCAGCGGGACTATACATTCCATAACCTGTAAAAAAGTCTCCATTGATTAAATCAATACACCATGGCAATCCGGTTGCAGGTCCGCAAAATGCATCCAACTGATGTTCTTCAAAAAGTCCATTATAAAATTTTCTGGCTTCGGAATATTTGATCAATATATCCAGATATTCTTTGGATTGAAGATCTCCTTTCATTTGCGAAGCTTCCAGAATTTCCTGTTGAAAATGGGGCATGACCACCGAAGCATTTTTTGTGTTAAATGCAATGACATCCTGAAGCGATTTCACAGCCGCATTCGCTGAACTCAAATAAGTATTCAATCCATCTTTAAATTCATATTGCATCAATTCGAACTCGTCTTTGACCAGTTTATTGAAGGCATCGATAAATTCCAGTTCGATGAGAATGGCACCTTTGCTTCTCATTTGCTCCAAAGCTCTATGAAACAATCCATCAACAGCTTCATGTTTTTTCAAAAAAGATTTTTCAACACCTATGCGTTTTCCATTCAGTCCGTTGGCGTCCAGAAAATTGGTGTAATCGGGGATTACCTGCAATTTACTTTCATTGGTTACCGCATCATTTATATCAACACCAACAATTGCGTTGAGTAAAATCGCTGCATCAGTCACGTTTCTTGCCAGTGGGCCTGCAGTATCCTGAGTTTTTGAAATGGGAATAATCCCGGAACGGCTTACCAAACCAATTGTAGGTTTGATGCCCACCAGGCAATTCATCGATGCGGGACAGGCAATTGATCCATCGGTTTCAGTACCGATTGCAACAGTGCAAAAGTTGGCGGCCACGGCGGCGGCAGAACCTGAACTCGAACCGCAAGGACTGCGATCGAGTATATATGGATTTTTCGTTTGTCCGCCTCGACTGCTCCAACCACTCACGGATCTCGTTGAGCGAAAATTAGCCCATTCACTTAAATTGGTTTTACCTAGAATAACTGCACCACTTTCCCGCAATTTTTTTACAAGGAATGCATCTTTTAAAGCTTTATGATTTATCAAAGCAAGAGAACCCGCAGTCGTCATCATTTGATCAGCGGTATCGATATTGTCTTTCAGTAAAACCGGGATGCCATGCATCATACCTCTTACTTTGCCGGCTTTACGTTCATCATCCAGTTGTTTTGCAATGGAAATGGCATCCGGATTTAATTCTATGATGGCATTGATGGCAGGACCATTTTTATCAAATTCAGAAATCCGTTTCAGATACCAGGTGGTTAGTTGTTCAGAAGACAATTTATCGGCTGTCATTAATTCCTGCAATTCAGTAATCGTGATGTCATTAAAATCTAATAAATCAATGCAAGATTGGTTAGAATATTTGAATGCATTTATTATGAAACCTGATTTCTTAAGTGTAAAAAGTTGAATACCAATTACACTTATAGTAGCAGATGATATAAAGCTTCTTCTTTTCATTATATTTAAATAATTGTTTGACTTACCAATAGAAATATAGTGGATCTATTCATTAATATAGATTTTTAATTCATTTGAACGTATCATTCGGTCTTTATTAAATACTGTTAAAGAATAAAGTTCATTTGGATTTAAGTTGTATGTTCCTAATACTCCATTTTTCCAAAATCTTGCTTTTTTATTAAGAACAATATTTTGTACAATGCTATCCTTTGGAGCAATATATTTATCCAAAGAAGAAGTATCTGACGAAGTTTTATTTTCTATAAAATTTATACCATTTGGATTATGTACATTGGTAGAAAAGTATTGATCCGAATTATAAAGTATTATTTTCTGTTTTACTGAAGTTTTATTTACAAGACTCGCTCTGACTTCAATGTCTTCACCATACTTGTAATCTACTTTTTGAGAACTGATATTTAATTCAAAAGTTATTTGTTTAATGGTTTTTAATATGCGATTCTTATATTCCACACAGATGTTGATAACATTTGAATCCAGGCTTGATGAAAAGTCAATTTTTTCTAATTCTGTGAATGCCATTTTGAGGTTTCTTATATTTTTATCAACATTATCTTGCAATGCACAATATAAATCAGCAATTTTGATTCTTACTTCTGGAATCAACTCTGAGTTAGGATACTTTAATATAAATTTATTTAACTTTTTTATTAAAGTTTGTGCAAAAGGATTTTCGATGTCTCCGGAAGCTCCTCTAGTGTAAGCATTTAGTAAATAAAATTCAGCATTATCGGCATAATCACTCGCAGGATATTTTCTTAAAAGTTCTTTATATGCATTCTCTGCAATAGTAAAGTTAAAATAATTATCTCCGAACCAACCACATTGAACTAGCTGATCTTTCTGTTTCGCTAATTCAAATAAATATTGATCTTCATTTAGGTTAAGGGTCTTTAATGTATTGACTGAATTTATGATTTTTTGAACACAAGCTAATATTAATTTGCTTCCATAGTTGTCAAAATCGGGAAATGAGTCATTCAATATTTTAGAAAAATCATGAACTTTATCAAGATTAAAGTCACGTGTATAATGCATACAAAGGCCTAATAACGCATATTTTTTAAGTTCATTTGGGATTTCATTTCTACTTAGCTTGGATTCAATTTCATAGTATTTTATTTTAGAAGACTGATTGAGAATTCTATTACGAATGGAGATATTTAAATTGTTTTGGAATTCAGTGTTGTTGAGAATGAAAGTATCTTGCTTAAGAATTAAATAGTAATAAACTAAACTATCTAATGAGTAAAATTCAAATTTTCTCAATTCTTCACGTAAACTATCCTTGTAAGAATTCTGAAAATTCAGGTCAATTTTTCTTAGTTTATTTTTAAAGTAATTTTTATTAATAATTACGAATTTTTCATGAAACAGAAGATAAAGGTATTTATAATCTGATTTGATTTGTTTCAGATACCCACTTGGTAACTGATCATAAACATAAAGATTCCTTTGAGAATCCATAAAATAAATATTTTTATTAGAGAAGTACCAGGTTTCATCATGATATCTATAGACATTAAAACCATCTTCTCCTTCAATCCTTGGAAGTTGTCTTTTGATTAAATCGTTACGATCTACATTAAAAGGCCGTGTATAGAAGTCCCTTGGCTTTAGTGTGTTAGTCTTTGCATTATATACGTACGAAGTGTATTCTCCGTCATTAAGTAGTATGGAGTCGTGATTAATGTATTTAATCGCATTTACCCAGATGCCAAAAGGAAAATTGAGAGCTCTGGAAAATTTACCATCTTTTCTATTTAAATAAAACAATCCGTTTGCTGTTCCCAGCAGTATGTTCAAATCCAATGGATAAAATGAAGAAACGAATTGCACCTTAATAATTTCAAACTTTCCTGATTTAGGTTCAAAATGAAATAAACCACTATTGGATAAACCTATATACGTATCACCTGTAATAGTATCTTTCCAAATTTTATTTTCGTTGACATGTTGCTTAAATTCTTTGCCATATTTTACATATAGTGCGGTCCACTTTCCTGATTTTAAATCCAATTCATACATAGGTGAACCGGTTGTCCATAGTATATCTTTTGTTTCAATTGGAGAAAACAAAAAAGTGAACTTTGGTATACTATCGGCTGTATATACAATTAAACTATCAACGTCAAAACTTATATGGATATCATTCTTGATAGGCTCTTCAGATGGATGATTAGCTGAAGGTTCATGCATTCGACATGAAATTATTGATAAAGAAAGTATTAAAATAATTTTAATGGGATTCATTAATACTATGATGCTTCCGCATACCTTTTAAAATTATCCAGTATCGCCTGCCAACCCATTCTCTGTAATTCCAGTGAGTTCTCATGTTCTGCATCAAAGGTTTCTATGATTTCAGTATCCTTTCCATGACTTTTAAATTCAACGTTCACAAGGCGTCCATCGGTCAAATGGTATTGAATCAACTCGTTGGTTTTTACGGCGTCATATATACCTTCAAAATCAAAGCCCATGCTGCCGTCTTTGGCTTCCATTCTGGCCAGAAATTTTCCGCCTGTCCGCAAATCATTTTCTGCCTGTGTAGTGTGCCAATCATCATTGGCGTTGTTCCATTTTATGATATGTTCCGGTGTTGTCCAATACAGCCAGGCTTTTTCTACTGGAACATTAATAATTGCTTTTATCGTAATTGCATTTTTTTGATTTGTATCCATTTCAGTAGTATTTAATTTATGTTTTTTAAATAAGTCATTTCAAGTGGTATATACAATTTTAGACTAGTCATTGGATTTTATCTTCCGGAATTTAAGGAAATGGTGTAATGGATCAATTGATAAACTGTAAACGTCAGCAGACAAGCCACAATCATCCGGAACAATGTGATGAACCAATGAAAACCAAAAACTTTTTTCATGGATAAAAATAAGTATAAAATTAGCAGGACCAAATTGAGCAGGGCAGCATAAGATAACACGTTCACTTTTATGGATGTGAAAAACAATATTTCCAAAAGCATAAAGGATTGAAGGATTAGAAAAAATCCGAAAAAGTGTATGGAATACAACATGGCATCATAATATAACAGGTTTTTCCTGTAGAAGACCAGGAAACAGATTGCTGCAAATATGGGAATCATGATCAAATAAAGCCACTTGTAAATACTGACTACCATATTGGTGACTTCAGGGATCGTCATGTCCCTGCTAATTCGAAGTTTTTTATTGAGTGCGTAAAACCGGGTGAGCGGATTGTTGTCATAGCCGAACTCACTAAGCCAAAAACCAATACTGTCTTTGGATATTTTTTTTAGTTTTCTTAAATCACCGTTGGTAACTTCCGGATTATTCATAACCCAGGAAAACGGAGGTACCAGAATGTTATCTTTTACACTATCTATGGAATGATCAAACAATTCTCCAATAGTTGTGGTGCTCTGATTTGCTTCCAGGTTATACCTCCCAAAAAATCCGGAATCAAATAGAAATTTTTCAAATCTTCCGGTAACGATGAGTGCGAAAATCGAAATGAAAATGAACATGCGGAATGGCGGAGTATACCGGCCACGAATATTTTGAATAAAGTCTTTAGTGATTTTTCCGGGGTTGAACAATAAAATTTTTAGAGAATACAGAAATTTGGTATCGAAGTGCAAAAATCCTTCCAGCAATTCATACACATAATGCATGAGGGGAAAACGGGGATTGTGATTTTCCTGTCCACAGTTTGGACAATAATTGGTATGCTCAGAATGGGTACTGAATTCAAAGTTACAGTTAGCACAGAAATTATGTTTTAACCGCTTTCTAGGCATTTGTTAAACTTTCAGAAGCTGCAATATAAAACTTTCATTTCCTAAATGATAATCCCCTTTGAAGTAAACTTTCTTTGAGTTAGGGAATAGAAGCCAGTC
>JBGAWX010000339.1:0-3441 GCA_044227375.1 Saprospiraceae bacterium | reverse complement strand
GTCAACGTTTCATGGCTTCAATTGGATTTAATGAACGGACATACCACAGCGGATAGACGCCAATTGCGGCAGCCAGAACCAAGACAATGATGGATTGATTTAAAAAAATCTGTGCATCAAGCGCTGCAGGAAATACAGGTTCAAATCCGAATTCCTCATACATCTCAGCAACTTTCCCTCCCAATCGAAGGGGTTTAATATTGAAATACATTACTGCGGGGAGGCTGATTGCAATACCTGCCAATACGCCAAGTAATGAAATGAATACAGTCTCTTGTATGAGCATGTTTGCGATTTTCACTTTTTTCATTCCGATGGCTATCAGCATACCGAATTCTTGTTTCCGTTCAATCGTCATCATCAGTATGGTGCCAAAGATTCCGAAGCCAATAATCAGATAAAGAAATCCGGTAAAAATTGATAAGGAGACGCCATCAGCTTTGATGTGATTGGAAATTTCAGGCATCATTTCCTCCCAATTCATAACCTCAAATGATTCGCCGGTGAATTTTGCAATCTGATTTTGAATAGTACCAAGCTGTAAGGGATCTTTGAGATTCAGTGCAACGGAAGTGAGCAATTGTTCTGCAGATAATAATTCCTGCGCCAATGTCAATGGCATATAAACAAGTCCTTCGTTTAAATCCGGTGAACCAAAATGAACCAATCCTTTGACAGGATATTTTCCTGCAGCCATACTGCCCTGATAGCCTTGTCCAATGATGATTAATGTATCATCGGGATTCAGTTTGAGTTTTTTTGCAAGGCCTTCCGCAAGAAGTACGGAACGGTCATTTTCATTCAGATAGGATCCTGAAATGAGTTTCTCTTTTAATTTGGTCAGATTATTTTCTTCCAATGGATCTGTTCCAACAACCAAACAACCTTTGGTTAAGGAGCTTCCGGAAACCAACATAAAACTCTCCAGTCGGGAAACCATACCGGCAATACCCTCAGTATTTAGAATATTTTTTTTGAGAGAATCCGGCATCACAAATCCATTGTCCAGAATTTGTTCTTTCCAATAACCGGATTTATGAATTTGAACATAACCTGAATAGAAACTTACCACATTTTTTACAAGGTTATCGAATATTCCCTTTTGTAAAGATTGCATGAATATGGCAAGCAGGACAGCAAAGCTCACGGATGTCAGAGTGATTATGCTCCTTGTTCGGTTCCTCCACAGATTTCTCCAACTCAGGATGGCAATCATTTTAGTTTAGGTAAATTTTGATTGGTAAAAAAGCGATCTTCAATAGGTTTATCGAAGATTAATGAATGGTAAATCATAACCGTTTTATTTCCTTTTTTTTCTTCCGGTATCATTTCTAACCTTGAAGGAAATAATTTCCCTCCCAGAAGTTTTATTTCACTGCAGAGTAAGGTATTGATTAATTTACCATCTTCATCAAAATAGTGTGCGCGGAGCATCATAAAATCTTTTTTATCTATACAAAGTAAGACCTTTCCCCAAACTACTGCAGCGTTTGGTTTTGGAATCATTTCGATTTGATAACAAGCTCTGCCATCGAGGATCTGTTCTTCAAGAAAACGATGATCATAATCTTCAACAATAGATGCTTCTTTGACGAGATCGTCATTGGTAAAGTCAGTGCCCATCCAGGATTGACTCATCATGGAAGGAGGCAGTTTGATGGTTCGCTCAATGGTTGGAATCCAATTCCATACTTCCTTTCCGTTTTTTAAAAAAGCAATACCTTGATCTTTTTTAGGAGCGGTGATTAAAACAACGGCCAGTTTATTGCCTTTGGTCCATGACTTCATGCTCATTTCACGACTCCAGTTGGGGCGCACTGTTTGGATAGTGATTTCAGCAATTGAAGATTTTCCCCTGGAGCGTTCGTCGGCTTTTTTTACAATGTCAATGGCCTTTTGACTGCAACAATCATACAAAGGCATCACAACCAGACCGACTATTATTGAAATAAGTTTCACGTTATTAAATATTAATTTATTGATTAGTATAAAATTACAACAAGACATTTAAATAATTAACTTTAACAGAGAGTTCGACCTGGATAATATTCCAGAATGATGTAAATTTGAATTTAAAATCTATTCAACTTTTACTCACTAAGTTGAATGTTTATTTATATGGATGATAATTAAGATCCAAATTAAAAATACTCTAGAAGTAAACAAGTGGGTAATTTAATAAGTTGCAAATAAAATTATTCGCAAACTCTATCTCCAGTTCCCAGAGGAGCATACCTGCAAACTTCATAAACCACAGTTATTTCCATAGTTATTGTGAGATCCCAATGAGCGAGTGCTCCTTTTGGAAGGCCATCTCCGGAAAGGATGAAACTCAGATCCGAATCTGCTGTGTTGGCGGCATATTGTTGAAGAGCTCTATCCAATTCCTTGACACCATCGGTATTGAGATATGAATTTATAGCTGTCTGACCTATAATCAATGGTAATAGTAAATTTTGTTCCTTTAAGATGAGAAAGTCAATTTGACCATCTGAAGAAACTACAGCGATATTTGCAAATAGCGATCTACATGCATTATCATTATAACTTGAATATTTGAATACAGCCGAATTTAGGCTAACTTTTTTTACTGTTCCATCATTTGGAACTTGTAAAGCAGATTTTATCTGGCTGGACGTAATTTTATTTGCATAGGTAAAGAAGTTATTATCGTTCAAACCAAATTTAGTATTGATACTCACTTTACGGGTTTCTGTAAAAATTTGATCCAAACATGAATCATCACCAGTCATAAATTCTTCCAATTCACAACATCCGGAAAAGATTGAAAAGAGAAGAAATGAAAACAATAAATATTTCATAATATTTCAGATTAAATTTCAATACAAAGTCCTGCAGCAATGGTCAATGGTCCTGAATAATTAATAGCAGCATGCAATTTAATAATGGAAAGTTTTAAAGCTCCTGATAATTCTCCGATAAAGTGATTTTTATTTGTTAGTTTTAATTCTTTAGTTTTAAGTTCATCATTTTGCAGATAGGTATATTTAATATCGGTTGTGGCTTGTTGATATCCCAGTATGAGTTGAGCAGACCAGTTACGACCCGATTTGCCTAAATGAGCTGTAGCTAAATGATTTTTGATATCTATATAAGGATCATCTTTGAAGTTTTGAAAATAGTATCCGACGGAAATATCATAACCGAATTGAGTTATGTATGGATTTAGAGAATGCCTGAATCCGATTCCAAAATAGGAAAGCTTTCCAAAGTTATTATCCAAATCAAAAGAGAAGTAGCGTCCGGACAATTCAGTGTTCATGATGCCTCCTATTGTAATCTGAGGTACTGCAAGGGGAAGTGATTTTAGATTGTAACCTCCTGGAAAAATATAAGAAGTTCCATTGATACCTTCAACTTCTACGGGATTAATATTTCCTATAATTGTAGGCGCTTTAGCAGTTTGAAATGGTTCAAAAT
>JBGAWX010000338.1:0-3448 GCA_044227375.1 Saprospiraceae bacterium | reverse complement strand
TATCCAGTTGTAACCTGAATGATTTAATCCGACAACAGTATTCCGGTCACAAACGGCAACAGGTGGTGTATGATCTTTTACATGAATTACAATAAAATGTTCTGTAAGATTATAGCAACCATCATAAACCCTGTAATAAATGGTATCCTCACCTACTGGTAAATCCACATAACCTCCATTTTGATTTAACAATATTCCACCGAGATACGCGATATCAATTCTCAGATCGTTGTGACAAGCATCTTCTGCTTCAATAGATGGTAGCAATACTCTTGCAACACAATCCCTGCTTCCCGTTGTGGCTTCAAAACCATAAGGTGCATGCGTGATTTCAGGACCAGTTTCATCTTTAATAATAAATAATTGCACACCAGTTCTCGTAATTTCTTCACCACAAAACCATTCTCTGAATTTCCAGGTTCTCATAATTTTGCGAACACAATTTATTTCACCCAAATCGATATCTTCATATTGTACAAATAAATTACAATCCAATAAAAGATTCAAAGGCCAGATATTTAAATAGCTTCCATTATGCAATATAATTTGAGGCAACCCAAATTCCAAAGGACTGGGATGACCATTTTCATCTTTCATAAACGGCTTATCACAACTAAGCATATAAATTTTTTCGTTTAGAATAATATCTGACAATTTAAGTCTTTCAACAAAAATGGTATCCGTACATAGGTCAGTTAAACCATTGCGATCAGTAATTAGAATATCTCGATAGACTGCTTTTAAAAAATTTGAATCGCAATGAAAATGTTCAATTCGTTCATTTACTGTGGTAACTGTATAAGGGCTGCAATCTGTTCCATTATAATTTAATGGAAAATCAAAATTAAACGAATAACAATCTGTAGTATCAGCACGGCAAATTATCACCGGTGCTAATTTATCTTCTATAACTAAATCGCTCCAACATGAATTTCCATTTAAGGTATCACGAACTGTGGCAACGATATGTTGTCCCAAATAATGAGAGTCAACCGGATTCGGTACCGGCACTCCATAATGACTGAGCTCCACAATCATGGATGCGGTGCATACCCCGGAAACTAACATCTCAGGAGTAATCAACGCTTCACATTGTTCATTTAATGAAACATTTAAATTTTTGCATGCCATGGCTCCACGTGGTGCTCCAATAATGGTAGCATTAAACGCGCAGGTGTCTAAGTTTCCATAACAATCTCTTGCATCAAACTTGAAATGATACACACCTGGTTCAAGAGGCGCATTGATGTCCGGACCTTCCACTTGAAATACCTGTGTAGGAGTGGGAGTATACACAAAATTTCTGATGGTCAGGGTATCTTCACTTAGAAAATTTGTGGAACGCACATAGAAACACAATGGATTGATCCCATCTGCTTGAAATGAAACGGAACCTGCAGCATTATCGGAATAACCTGGTGCCGACAAAATGCTGTCCTTACCATTAAAAATAATGCCTGCTTCATCCCTGTCAAAATTTTGAAACCGCTCTACAAATGCAGACCAATCAAAACTAATAGTTCCTGTACATCTTGGCATAAGACAAACCTGAATAACAGATGTATCATTTCTTGGCGTACCATAAGTACCGTTGTTAATTCCAATTATGATAAGTGAATCTTTCGCCGGATTCAAGTACACTATTCCATCAGTACCAATTATACCGTCTCCCATTCCCATTTCAGCAGCTTCAGACAATTGAACACCTTGAATGAATGGATTCATCTCTTCCTGAAATCCATTCACGGGTCCGCAAGTTTGTACTTCAGGAATTGCCCAATCAATTAAAGTATCACACATGGCAGAGTTTGTCAATTGAATTGTAAAATCATCCGGACAACTTACAATGAGATCAACGGGATCAGGAGGCAATACCGTTACTGTAAAATTGCAATACGAAGTGTTCCCTCCACAATCTGTAGCAGTATATTCAACCGGATACGTACCCTGGGGCAATATTGACCCCGGATCCGGCCCTTTTGTCTGATACACTTCAATGGGCAACGGAACAAATAATAAATCTCTGATCGTGATGCTATCGACACCATCAGTATTATCCGATTGAACATCAATGCAAAATCGATCACCTGGTAAGATGATCGTTGCACCCACATCCCCTTCAGCAAAGGAATCATCCGTGGGTGTCATATCATAATTTACATTTGCCGCTATGGAATCCGGAATTCTGTTTTTAATGATCGTCAATCTTGCTCTGTCACTTATAAATCCGTCTCCATTATTCATGCGCGCTCTCCACTTAAAAGACAGCATTCCTGCACAAGGTGAATAAAAGCAAACTGCAAAACGGTTCGTACCATTCCCTGGCGTACCATTGGTTGTACCGACGATGGTAAAAGAATCCGTACCATGTACTATGAATTGTCCGTTGTTACCATCTCCTCTTCCGCTGTGAAATGTAAAAAAGTCAACACTGGAAATTACATTTACAGAATCGCAATCATCATCTTCAACATTGGGAGGCGTCCAATCCACCAGTGCCCCGCACTCGCCTGCTGCGATTGTGAATCCCATATCAGAAGGACAATTGACTAAATTCGGTGGTATCGCATCCGGATTACATATGCCTTGAGCAATTGTAAACGATGGCATTATGCTAAAAAACAGCGCATACAATAGAATCCATCTTAGCGAAGCTTTACTAATCATAAAATTTACATTTTAGGTTTAATTCTTCGCTAAAGCCGCTTGTAACAGAATTTTCGTATCAGTTTTGGGAAACTTTATTATTAAAAGATTAAAAGTTAATTGCTAAATGCTAATTGTTTTAATAAAAAAATATCTTCATAAATTTATTTATTCATCTTGTCCTGGAAAAACAGCTCCTGCATCTCTACAGGAGCTGAAAAAACGAAACCGATTACTACACACTATATCTTCAGATCTTAGTCGATTAGGATCATCCGTCGGAATAAGCTATTCTTATTTGTCTTCAATTGATAGTAATAAATTCCACTTCCCTCCAAGAGTTTCTTATTGATTTCAAATTCATGATACCCTCTGTTAAAGAATCTTCTATTCTCATAGATCACTTTTCCATTCATGTTAATAATCCTGATGCTTATATCAGCAGGTTCAGATGTCTGGAATGGAATGATGGTTGTTTGGCTGAATGGATTTGGAATATTCTGATATAAACTCAAACCTTCCTGATTGGAATACTGGTCGATGAAGTCAAGCTTAATTGGACCCACATCACCGGATTTAAAATACGCTTCAGAATTAAATCCATCGGTACCGATCTCCAATATTTCAGACAGATCACTTGAAGCAAGCATCTTCACTTTGATTTTCAGTTTCCAATGGTCTTCTTCTCCTTCAACTTTCACATACGAAATTCTCAGACTATTCTTATTGGTTAACAGGTTCACCATATCTTCCTTGATCCTGCTCTCCTCATCATAGACTATACCAACCAGGGTAGCCTTTG
>JBGAWX010000337.1:0-3471 GCA_044227375.1 Saprospiraceae bacterium | reverse complement strand
TCCGATTGCATAAGAAGTATCACTTAACATTTTTATCCAGCGAAGATGACTTTCAGCCTCGACAACTTTAGACCATCGCCTGTTTAAATTTCTATCCAGTTTTATGATTCTACTTTTAGACGTACCGTTGCTGTTGTAATTGAACCCAATCAAGATATTATTCCTGTCATAAAATGAAACAACCGGATTCAAATTAATGGCATTGGTTCCTGTTGATAATACATTGGCAAAAGGTATGATTCCACCTACGGAATAAAATACAAGAATATTTGATTGTGTTGCAGAAGCCAAAGTCGCAACGACCAAAAGGGTGTCTTTTCCTGTATACGTCAGTTGAGGAGAATGCAGTTTTGTGTGCGCAGGAAGGGCATACTTTTCATTTACAATAACCTTTCCGCAATAATCAAATTGAATAATCGAAAAACTTGAATCTTCTGCAGTGCCTAAGGTAAGCCAGCCTCCTTTATCATCACCAACTACATCAATTGCGGTATATTTTACCTCGTCCACTTTGTCAAAAAATCTCAAAGGTTGTCCGGCAAGATGACTCAGAAAAAAAATAAATATTGAGGCGCTCAATAATTTATGCATACGTCTTTATTTTAAGAAGTTACAAAAGTAGAGAATATAGCTTAGCAAATCTGTTAAAATTTAAACAAATCCAAACTTGATGATTATCTTTAATATCTGAACTTCAAAACTCTAAAAATCATGAAATCCAATTTTCGTACAACTCAATATTATATTTTTTTAATATGTATAAACTGTTGTTGTTCACAAATATTGAAAAGTCAGCCCGGGTATCATATGGAATTGTTGTCCCAGGTTCACATTCAGGAACATGCAAGCAGCATCTGGGGATTCACCGATCCCAAGGGTAAAGAATATGCTCTTCTGGGTACCGAACACGGAGTCAGGATATATTCCCTTGATGAACCTACAAAGCCAGAAGAACTACTCTTTATTCCATGCACTCCATCAGCCTGGAGAGAATTGAAAACTGCAGGTGAATTTGCATACATTACCACCGAAGCAGAAGATGGATTGCTCATCGTCGATTTAAGATCGATTCCTGATAGCATTCCTTATCAATTTGTAAAAACTTTTAAAAATAATCTTGGCGACAGTTTATCCATAATCAGTGCACATACCTTGTATGTGGATGAACAGAATTTTATTTATCTCGCTGGTGCACGTCCAATAGGTTCAGGGTTTATTATACTTGATCCTAACGCAGATCCATTCCATCCGGTAATCGTGAATCACAATGAAGATCACTACCAGCATGAGGTCCATGTGTATCATGACACCTTGTATGGTGCAGAACTGTTTAATGGAGTCTTTAGCATTTGGGACATTAATGACAAATCAAATCCGATCAGACTTTTTGATCATGAAACTTCTTTTCATTTTACACATTCCGTCTGGATTGAAAAAAACAGGAATATCCTTTACACCACTGATGAGGTAGCCGGTGCCGTAGTCGAAGCCTGGAATATTCAAGATCCTTCAGATATAAGACGCACCGATGAATATAAAGTTAAAAAAACCAATGCTCCTTATATCATACCGCATAATGTATTTCACAAGGATGACCACTTGTATGTTTCATATTATACGGAAGGTGTCCGTATTTTAAATACCAATGATCCTGAAAATTTAATTGAGGTTGCCTATTATGATACCCATGATGAACATCCGGATGGTTTTCATGGATGTTGGAGTGTATATCCTTATTTCAATTCCGGAATCTGCATCGCATCCGATATCGAAAACGGGATGTTTGTTTTAAAATACGACGGCAATCAACCGGTTTACATTGATGCATTGATCGTAGATAAATCGGATAGAAGCCCAATCAGCAATGCTTCATTAAAAATTGAACAAGGCAATCAAAGCATTGAAGAATTTTCCAATTTAGAAGGCATGATTAAAACCGGCTTTCCGGAAGAGGACACTGTGAATATCAGCGTATACAAAAAAGGATATTATCCTGAAGTCTTCAAAACCAGGTTGTATAAAAAAATCATAACCTCTTTAAATATTGAACTGCAGGAATTGCCAAAACACGATTTGAAAGTAATTGTAAAAGATAGAAAAACGGGTAAACTCCTACAGGATGCAAAAATGCTCCTTTACAATTCAGATTTTTCAATCAACGGCAGCACTGGGGATTCCGGTGAAAGTTTGTTTCACAATATCTATCAAAACCACTGGAACTTGGTGGTTGGAAAGTGGTCATACAAACAATATGTACTTGAAGATTTTGATCTGAGTTCTGATTTAACTATCGAAGTGGAATTGGATGAAGCTTATGAAGATGATTTTATTCTCGATCTGGGATGGATGAATCAGGGTACAGATCCTAATGTTTCCTGGAACATAGGAGATTTTACGGAAATCCCGATTCCGTCAAGCAACTTTCCTTCCAAAGACATTCCAGGAGATATTGGAAACTCCTGTTATTATACTGATAACTACAACAGCTTTGAAACTGAATTCAATATTCATGGTACGGTTTCATTAAGATCCCCGATGATGAACTTGAGCGACTATGAAAGCATTGACTTGAGTTATTATGCATGGGCTTATGGCGGATTCACTTCCACCAAAGAAATTTTACTTGAAACTCCGGATACCTCTATCGTTCTGGAATCTGTTCAAGAACTCCTCACCGGCCAGTTCAATTCACAATCCAATATACATGTTGAACTTGCTCATTTGAAAAAGGATTCTGTTCAATTTGTATTCCGTTTATTCAATGATTCTGCAACTGCGGAAATGGCAATCCGATTGATGGGTGCATTAGACGTTTTCAGATTGACTGGAAATAAAATAGTATCTGTAAACAATGCTTTGTCAGATTCTCCAGTATCAATATTTCCAAATCCTGCTACCCGTAATTTATATTTAAAATCAAAAGAACAGGGAAACTTCAGTGGAATTAAAATTTACAATACTGACGGAAAGCTGATAAAATCTTTTAACAGTATTTATAATTCTAAAACCGGAATTGATATAAATGATTTAAACCCGGGAGTTTATTTTATTAAATTAAATGAAATCAATTCATACATCCGCTTTATTAAAATGAACTAGATCTTCAAAATAGCAGCAGCGTGTTTTGTTTATTCATGAATTGCCTGTAAAAACTCCTAATGAATACACATCAAGACTCATTCCTATAATCTACATCTGTTTATAATCATCTAATCCCATTCTACCTTTCTCCCTTCCTACCTTCCTACCTTCCTACCTTTCTATCCTTCTCCCCTTCTCCCCTTCCACCCTCCTCCCTTTCTCCCTTCTTTACTATCTTTGCAGCTTATTCCAAATCCTATGCAATACCGGAAAGAAAAAGACACCATGGGCATTGTAGAAGTGCCTGCACATGTGTATTGGGGAGCGCAAACCCAGCGATCGATCGACAATTTTAAAATAGCCCGAGACACGGATAAGATGCCTATTGAA
>JBGAWX010000336.1:0-3489 GCA_044227375.1 Saprospiraceae bacterium | reverse complement strand
ATTCCAACACCTGTATTGCTGACCTTACCTTCTACTTTTACTTTTAATGCCGCACTAATTTCATATTCGATTTTAGAATTATGCTCAATTGCTGAAGATTGGGAAACTGAAGACGTATAATTTGTACCACCAGTTAATGTAAAATTTGTTGCACTACCCAATTGGTCAAATTTTTCGTTGATTCGTTCTTTTTTATCCAGGTAGGTTTCGAATTCTTCAGCTATCTCAGCAACCGCAATACCTGTTGCCGTGGTTACAGCAAAAGCTACATACCCAGCAGCTGCTGTTCCCGGTACTGGTGTGGCTATAAGACCATATGCAACAGGAATACCCGACACGCCATTTAAAGCGACAAGCGTTGCATAGGCAGCAATCACATCGGCATATTCATTTTCAAGATTTTGAAGTTCGAGTTCTCTTAAGCTGTCTATTGCTGTTTGATTATTTATGTTTACTTTTTCCCATTCATTCAGATAAATGGCATCTTCCCAAAGTTTGACTTGATTGTTGAGCAATCGGATGGAATCGACAAATTCAACTTTTTCAAGGACGGTTGTTCCTGGTGGAAAAAGTACAGCGTAACTCGGACCATCTAAATCTACAAATTCATAAACAGTCGGCGTATTAGATGAGGCCTGTGATCCAAAGGCTTTAACGTTATCATTATTGGCGCCATAGTTTTCATCTGAGATAGGTAGATGGCTTTGATATTTTGGATTTGATTGCAGGATTTTATTTCTCAGGCTAATCAAATTAGGTATGATTAGATTAATGATGTCGTATTGGCTAAAAATGAATTGAGTCTCATAACCTTTGGGTACCAGGGAAAGACCATATTTTTTTCCAAATGAAAATCCGGTTTTTGGCTGATTAGGATTTCCCAAAGGTTCTATGGTATCCGTTAAACTATTTGGAATAATGGTAAGCTCTTCTGAAACACCAAATTCAATGTTTTTAGATTTCCCGATATACAAATCACTGCTTGCTCCAGGAGGAATTGCTGTATTTGCATACGTTGACCACTCCTGAGTATTTGTGGTTTCAACAGTTTGAGAGCCACCGCGTCCTCCGCTAATTGTTGCTGAAAAACCAAGGGTATTATTGTTTACAATTTCAGTAGCAGTTGAAACTCCAATACCAATATTAAATTTAGCACCTAAATACATATTATCTTCTGTATGAGCTTCGGCACCTAAATTCCAACTCCAAGTTGATTTTTCAATTTTTTTGGATTCGATTTCCCGCGATGCAGAACTTTCTGATCCTGGTGGATCACGCAAGACGTATTCAACTACCTGAGGTCCGGCTGTTGCAAATTGAGTTCCATTGGATCGCGTACCCAATAAATAATACCGGTACACCCCATCACCACCTGGTGGTATTGAAGCAACAGGCAACCAATGGATTACAGTACCATTGCTAATTTCAAGTAATATTTCAAGTCGACCCGTAAAACTATAATCAGGTATGGATACATTGGTTTCAAAATTTGGGAAGCCTGGTTTAAACGTATGAATCAAATTCTTCAGACTATCCAAAGTATTGAATTGATCTGTCGTTACTTCAGTATAGATCACTTCAGCCAGTTCATTGGTTATTTTAAGTTTACCATCTGTGGTGGGTACGCTATCTTTTTTTATATTATTTAAGGTATCGAAGTTCGTATACGGTTCAAATACTTTGATCATACATCGATACAGATGATCATCGTCTCCCTGATGCATCACCGGCCATCTGAATGGATTTTGTCTTAAATTAATATCGGTACCA
This sequence comes from Saprospiraceae bacterium, assembly GCA_044227375.1. GTDB lineage: Bacteria > Bacteroidota > Bacteroidia > Chitinophagales > Saprospiraceae > Vicinibacter. The sequence continues at coordinate 1,719 of JBGAWX010000336.1, read as the reverse complement.
TATTGAGTTGTATAAATAGAATCGCCGATAAATGATTGAATGCCATCGGGGTCATATACTGCAATGACAGGATTTTCACGATGTATGTAATCCAATTGTTTGTGAAAAGTTATAGTTGGACTTGTTGGGATAAAGTCTCCATCAAAATCAAACATGGAGTCAATTTTGGTAATCTCCGTTGTGGAAGCACCTAAATCAACCAAATTTAATGTACCAAAATCAATCGTTGGATTGCTCGGAATTTTTACAGTGGGAATATATTTTAACGGAGGTAACCACACCGTATATTCACCGGTATTGCCATCCGTGAATATGAAAGTTGTATCGCAACCGGATTGCGCCTGAAAAGTAATTTTTGCTACCCCAATATTATTTTTTGATTTACCCAGACCAGGTACTTTACTTGCTTCACGTAAACCACCGACAACTCGTCCTACCACTTTGACTAAAGTAGAATCTATAAAGAGTAATCCTGCAAGATCTTGTTGAAAGTTATATGTTCCTGTTGCAGGAAATCTGCCATTGGCATAGATATGTCCGGTTTGTTGAATGGTAAGTACATGCTCCCCGATAGGCACTCTTACATCAAATGAACCATCAGCTTCCGTTTTTGCAACAGTGCCATTCGAAATAATGGGCACACCGTCTACATAAATACCTGCATCTTCAACACCACAACCGCCTCCTTTATAGGTTACGCTTCCCGTTACCCGGAATGAAGATTGATCTGCAAAATTGATATTGCCATAAACATATGCAGCATCGCCTATAAAAAGTGTTTGTGTCGATGGATTGAAGGTATGTGTTAGATAAGAAGGTGTAAGTATGAAAACCTCACCATTTCCCCGATATGGAATATTCATAATATAATTTCCATTGACATCTGAAAATGATGCAAGCCCCAGGTTATTATTCGATGGGCCTGAACCAGAGAAACTGATTCCTGTACCTAGAAACTCGCCATGATTTTTGTTGTATATCTGGTTTTGAACTGAGGCATCATATACCCAATTTCCATAAGCTTCATTTATTTTGAAATATATTTTTAATCCGATTTCACTCCCTGACATTTTTCGCGAATAATCCTGAAGCATTTGAGTACGCGTTTTTGAAATATTCCAAAAGCGGATTTCACTTAGATAACCTGTAAATCCATCTCCAATAAAAATGTCCATGTTATTATTGTCGATGTTGTATCCTAATAAAAAAGTTGGAGAAATTACAGTTGATGATTTCCAAACACCATTTACAAAAAATTGAACACTGTCTTGAAGCATTTGTACTGCAAGGTGATGGAATCCTGTGGTTGGTAAATTTGATTTATTTAGGTTGAATTTGACTGAATCAATAATTACATTGGATACTTTTTTATACAATGTGAATCGAATATTGGTATTTCCCTCATAAGCCAATTTATAAGTACCTTCTTTTGAAAGAATGGTGAATGCATTATTATAATTATTTGGTTTTATCCAACATTCAAATAATAATTGATCACTTAGATCAGTATTAGCTTGTTTTTTTATTTTAATTTTGCCTGTATTGTTTACAAATAATAAACTTTCATTGGTTATTGCGGTAGACGGACTCGCAAAAATTTTAACTCCTTCTACTGCAATTCCTCCATTGTAACTTACCTGACCGGTGACCACTCCGGTCCTGGTACGAAAACCTATTGAAGTAGCAGTGTCAGAATAAATTGTATTGTCATCGCACTGT
>JBGAWX010000335.1:239-3490 GCA_044227375.1 Saprospiraceae bacterium | reverse complement strand
CTGATTTTGGCATTTGCTTTTTTCATCAAAATGCTTTTTTTAATTATTCAGCATTTCAAAATAAGGCAATCTTTAACCAATGCATTTTTAATAATAGAGCAGAATGGAACAACGCCAAATTCTATAAACTTGAAATGATTAACACTCAATTCCGAGGGAGCACACAATTTAAACAAGCCGAAGCCAGCGGAATTATTAAATTGCAGAAACTTACTTTTTACATACAGGATATTCCTTTTGATGAATTAAAAATCGACGCTGCAAATAAGGAAATGAGTGAAGTCGTGAGTTTAATTAAAATGCATTGATGGCATTTTTATTCAATCCTCATGCAATTTGATTTTGTTTTTATGCTCCCTGATTCGAACAATCTCAATCCATAGATTACTGAAGACAGAACAGCACCTGGGTGAAGTAATTTCAAAGTGAAGCGATTGGCAAACACCACATCCAGCTTTTCCATCCGGTCATTGTCATCGAAATAATGCTCTTCAATCTTTTAGGATATTGACTGAGTCAATTTTTTTTATACAATACATCAAAATAACCCAACCGGTCCGATTGCTCATATGATTTTTTTATAATCTCATTCAAGCATTAAATGACCTCGGAGATGGTAGTTGCTTGCATGTTATTTTGCAATTAAGGACGAAAGGGAATTTACTATCAATTCAATCAATTTCTTATTGAGATCAGGAAATTTTACGCTCAAAAAAGATGCAGATAAAACAATGAATTATTTAATAACCCCCGAAAATAAATTGTGACCCTGTGAGGAATCGAACCCCAATCTGGAGAACCGGAATCTCCCGTTCTATCCGTTGAACTACAAGGCCGGGGCGCAAAATTAGAAATTAAAAATGAAGATTTATCAATTTGGATATGGAATGTGCCCCTGTTTGAAATTCATGCATCCTTAAAGCCATTGTATCCTTATAACCGGCATTCAGAATTCTTAGACGATTAAGCTACATGTGTTTTCTTCAATTATAAAATAGACTCAGCTAAATTACAATTCTCGTAACTTGGACCTGTTAAAAGAACTCTTTGTTAAAGCATCGATATATTCTTATTCTATCTTGTTTGCTCGGATTCGTGCATTCATCAGTCCTCCGTTCACAAATCAGCAATCCAGATGATCAGATATTAGATCTGGAAGAAGACGAACTCATCGAACGAATCAATGATCATATTCCGGAATCACAGCTGGAGTATTATCTGATGAATCCTTTGAACTTGAATCTAACCAGCAAAGAAGAACTGTTGAATTTTCCATTCATCACACCAGTCGAAGCGGAAAGAATCAATCAGTACCTTTCACATCACAAGCCTCTATTATCCGTGCTGGAGCTCCAAAGTATAGAAGGGATTTCTGTAGAGACCGTAAAAAAAATAATTCCCTACATCACGGTTGATAAATCAACACCTAAAATTCCACTTTGGCGATCTATGACCAGTGCAAATCATTCTTCTCTGATTACAAGGTGGACCAGAGTACTTCAACAGTCCAAGGGCTATCAATTAAACGATAGTTTGAAATCGGCATACCTGGGCAGCCCGGACAAATTATTTATGAAAATCAAAAGCGCGGAACCCGGGAGATACTCGGTTTCAGTGATTGCGGAAAAAGACGCCGGAGAACCATTATTCAATTCAAAATACATCAAGAGCTTCGATTTTATTTCCGCTCATCTCTATTTGGAAAACATCCATCCATTGATCAAATCCCTTGTATTCGGTGATTATACATTAAGATTAGGCCAGGGCCTGATCCTGGATAATGGATTTAGTATAGGAAAAAGTTTTCAATTCGGATCCATTGTAAAGACTCCATCAGTCATCAAACCGTATCAATCCGTAAGAGAATCTGAAATGCTAAGAGGAATTGCGAGCAAATTAAAGCTGAGTAAAAACATGAATCTCGTCCTGTTTTATTCTTCCAAACAAGTGGATGGCAACACCATAATCACCGGAAGCATTGATTCAAATGAAGTCGAAAACCGGATCAGTTCGTTACAAACATCTGGATTGCATCGCAGCATTTCAGAACTAGAAGATAAAAATGCCATAACCCTGGCATATACGGGAATGGCCGTAGATTATGCATTTCCAGGACTCAGAATAGGGCTAAATAGCGTCTATAAAAAACAAGATCCACCATTGACAAACGAAAACAGACTGGATCGAATATTTATTTCTGAAGATCGAGAACAATACTTTTCTTCGGTTCATCATCAGTGGATTTTTAAAAATCTCACATTGTGTGGCGAATGGGCAATCGATAAAAATACAAATCATGCGATATTGGAGAATGCCATTTTAAGTCTAGGAAAAAAAGCTGAAGCTTTGATCTCTTACAGGAATTTTCATCCCGGATTCTACAATGATCTCAGCAATACGATATCGGTCAGTTCGCTCAGTTGGAATGAAAAAGGCAGCTACATTGCCCTCAATTTATACCCTTCAAAAAAATGGACTATCAATGGAAGCCTTGATTTTACGGCATTTCCATGGCTTAGGTATCAGAATGACCTCACCACCGGAAGAAATGAATACTCTTTGAGAATTCAATACTCAGAGCGAAAAAAATGGTTCACTTACCTCCAGTATAGAAGAAGAAATAAAGACTTGAATGCTGAAAATTCATCCAACCTGAAAGAAAAAGTAACTGTCCTAGAAGAAAGCGATCAACTTCGCTTACACCTCGAAACAAAATTGAATTCTGATTGGACCTGGAGATCCCGAATTGAATTTCATTGGTTGAGTACCGGCGGGAAATCCGAAAAAGGCATGCTAATCAGTCAGGATTTACTTTTCAAATCGATTGAATCGAGATATTCAGGCAATTTTCGATTCGCTATATTTGACATCTCGGATTATGATGCGAGAATTTACAGCTTTGAAAATGATGTCCTGTATCAATACAGTCTTCCTGCCTACAATGGCCGTGGAATAAGGGCTTACATGAATTTTCGTTTTCGTCCAGCTTCACGGATTTCATTGGAAAGCAGGTTGTCTACCTATTACTTTTTTGATGAAAATCAAAATGGAAGTGGCAATGATCTGATCGACTCACCCTATAAGACAGAAATCAAATTTCAATTTCAAATTCAATTTTGAGTTTGATCAACTCATACTCAAAATGATGATTGCAACACGATTCATTCCACTAAATGATCACCATTCGAATGAATTGGAGTGAATGTTGAATCAAAAAAATCATTCGAATCACTGAAATTGAAAAAAAAGTG
>JBGAWX010000335.1:0-229 GCA_044227375.1 Saprospiraceae bacterium | reverse complement strand
AGCATTTTTATGAAAAAAATATTAAAAAAAATTTGCATATTTAAAAAAAGTTATACCTTTGGTAAGATTTTTGAGAATGAATAGTTGTTTTTAAAAATCATTATTTGTAAATTTTTATTTTTTAACGTTAAAAAAGTAATCATGGCAAAAGCACGTTCAACTGCTAAGAAAACTACAAGAAAAGCCGGAGCTAAAAAAGCTACAGCTAGAAAAGGTGGTGCAAAAAAAG
>JBGAWX010000334.1:0-3514 GCA_044227375.1 Saprospiraceae bacterium | reverse complement strand
CCGGAATATTCTTATTTGTGGTATCCAACAGGGGACACTACTGCACAGGTTAACAATTTGGGGATTGATACGAACATTGTCACTGTTACCGATGCGAACGGTTGTACTTCAAATGCAACAATTGTATTAAATTATGAAGGTTGCACCCGCTATAGTTGCGACCCATATATCGATTTTTCTCTCAATCAGGTTTGTAATATTCAACCACCATGCTCTTGTACTGTCGGTTCATCGGCATGTTGCATAAAGAACCTGGTCACGGATTTCGGAGCTCAGGGTGATTTAGTCAGCGATCAATGTGCATTTGAAGAAGCAATGAATTTTTTTAGAAATAATTTAAGACCCGATGCTCAAAATCCGAATGGCCCGATGCGTCCCGGAAATGGCAAACTGATCATTCCGGCAGGGGAATACCTGGTGGGTTACGAACATAGTCCAAGCTGTAATGTGTATGGAAAAGGCCATGAACTTATGTGCATGGATAGCTGGCAAAATTTTACGATTGAAGGAGCTAAACTACACGGAAGTGTTGCCACGAAAATCAAGTATGTAGATTGCCTAAAATTCGGAAGTTTTGATCCAGTAACAGATCAACGATGGGTCTCCTATTATGCTGATTGTGGTACTACAGTGACTGAACCGATACCCTCCGGATTTGTTTGCCATCAAATGCCATTAAATTGTGCTGTTACCGGATATCAATGGATGAATGTTGCGGCTTATCCAGGCTGTTGTATCCAGGCTGTAAATTGTTACAACCTAAAAATAAAAAATCTTGAGTTGGATGGAAATTCGGACAACCTAGTGTATGGTGGTGGTTTTTCTGATGGGATACAATTGCCACATGATGGAATTGTTTTGGATCATTGCTTTACCGTAACAGTTTCTAATGTAAACTCTCACCATTTTGGAAGAGACGGCATTGGGGTAAGTGATATGGTTTGTGATTATTCACCTCCTCCATTCGGATCAAACATGGATATTCGGATTTTAAATTCAAAGTTTAATTGGAACGGAAGAAATGGGATGAGCTGGACTGGTGGATGGGGTTTATTTGTTGCAAATAGCGAATTTAACTACAATGCTCAGGGCCGACTGGCATCGGTTACCCGAGATGGCTTAGATATAGAATGGGAAAATCAAAACACTATGATGTTGAGTCCTAATGCCTCATTTATTCCTGCTGGTGTATTCGAAAGTTGTAGATTTATTCACAATAAAGGCTATGCTGTTGAAAGTTCTGCGGCATCATTTAATGCATTTAAGAAAAATTTTCAATTTAATCACTGTACAATGGTTGGAGCTGAAGAGGGCTCTGTTCTTTGGCCATTTGCTAAGAAATTCAATTTTAATTCTTGCCTAATTGTCGGAAGGACTTGGCAGACGTATTCAGCAAATATTAGCCAAGGAAATTCACTTAATGATGATCAAACTATTTTTAGATATTGTACTTTCACTGATCGATATACTGATGATGGAACAAACTTTAAAAGCATAAATACAAATTCAGTTTCAGAATGCGGGAGTACGATTTGCGGTCATTCAGTTTCCAGTCTCCCAAATGGGGAGCTACATAGTTTTTTATTCAACTGCGAATTTTCAGCTAGGACATTATTTGATCACTGTACAATTACTACAAATTATTCTACTATATGGGGTAGATTTAATACCAGCAGTACCGCGAATTGGGATAATATTGAAATGAAACAAACAATATTTAAAAATAATGGACTCAATTGCTCGACCTTGAACTCAAGTTTATGTGAAATTGATTTAGGATACTTCTTTCATGTAACATTTGCACCTCACGGAGGAGTAGTTTTTCGTCATGCTTCGGTTTTGCAAAATCCAAATTCATCATGTGGCATTTATACGAAATATCGTTCACAAATTGGTTTGCAAACTTGCAGCAATTTGCCAATTTCAAAATGGGATATCAATACTTTAGCTAATTGTGAACCAAAGTATTTTGATTGTAATATAAATCCAGTAACATTTCCAACAGCATGTGGTCCATGCTCACTTCTTGTTCAACCGGAAAATTGCTCGACAATTCCAAACAATGAAAAATACAATGTTAATGCTGATCATGCTCAATTAAATCGAACGATATTTCCAAATCCTGCAACAAATAGTATTGATTTATCTGATGTTGAAACTGGCCAATTGATTAGAATCTATTCGATAGCTGGCGATTGCATATTTGAGAAAAAGATTATAAATTCACATATTACAATAGAATTGGAAACATTTTTGTCCGGCGTATATCTTATAAAAGTCGACAATCAGACATATGGAAAATTTATTAAATTAAACTGACTATGAGAAATTTACTTTTTATGCTTCTGTTTTTTATATCATCTATTTTTGCACAACCTCCTTCTATACAATGGTCGAAATGCTATGGAGGTAGCGATAATGACTGTGGTTATTCAATATTAAATGCACCTGGTGGTGGTTATTATGTTGGTGGTTTTGCTTCATCTCACGATGGGGATGTTGGTAACAACACTGGATACCACTCTCATTTCTGGATTTTTAAAATTGATGATGCAGGAAACATTATTTGGGAGAAAACTTATGGAGGAACTTGGGGTGATGAAAGATCATATAAACTGAACATTACCCGTGATGGGGGATTTATTATGCTTGGTGAAGCAAGTTCTGTTGATGGTGATGTTTCCGGACTACACAGTGGCTCTCCAAGTAGCGGCCCAACAGATGCCTGGGTTGTGAAATTGGACAGCGCTGGAAATTTAGAATGGCAAAAATGTTTAGGTGGAGCCCAATATGATATTGGCAAGGATATTATTCAGACTTTGGATGGTGGTTATTTGGTCGGATGCGAAGCAGGCTCTTGGGACGGAGATGTCACAATAAATTATGGTGGGTCCTCGGATTGTTGGCTAGTCAAATTGGACGATGGGGGGAATTTGTTATGGGAGAAGTCCTTTGGCGGATCAGGAGCAGACGAACTGAATTCCATTTTAGAAACTGACACAAATCAATTTTTATTTTTAGGTGGGACGAATAGTAACGATAATGATGTTTCTTTCAATCATGGATCTTACGATGTATGGTTAGTTGCCCTTGATACGTCTCACATGATTTTAAATGAACATACAATCGGTGGGAGCTCTGGAGAAGGAGGCTATGATTTTTTTAAGACTCTCAACAATGGATTATTTGTCCTCGCTGCTACTACTTCAACTGATGGAGATGTTGCTGCTAATTTTGGTTTAACCGATTGGTGGCAACTCAACTGGAATAACAATGGTATTACAAGTCAGCATAATTATGGTGGTACTGATTATGAAATTGGCTATTCTTTGAACCCTTGTAATGATCATGGCTATGTTATGTCTGGTTATTCCTATAGTCCTGATGGGCAACCGAATTGTAGTTCGTCGTTCAATAACAATTTCTGGGTTGTAAAAACGGATAGCAATGGAGCCTATGAATGGGGAAAATGCATGGGTGGTACCGAAATGGAAGAAGCGAGGGATGGAATTCA
>JBGAWX010000333.1:0-3523 GCA_044227375.1 Saprospiraceae bacterium | reverse complement strand
GTTGTTCCCCCATTAAGATACTTGATCCGCATCAAATTAGCAGCCATTCCTCAAAGGAATAGACTACTCATGGTATGGATTTATGTCGCTGCTTGTACTGTTTTAAAAGCAGGATATTTATGTTCCCGTTTTTCCATGATTAAAAATGCAGCGGCAATAAAGACCGATAATAAGCCAATACACCACCAAAGTGTTTGGAAACTGTAGTGATCAGCAATTGCGCTTCCCACTGAACTGCCTGCAATATGAGCTATGCTGTATGACATGGTGTATAAAGAGGCATATTGTCCGATATTCGAAGGATTGCTTCTTTTCATAAAAAAGCTCAGCATGAATGGCATCGCCAAGATTTCACCGATAGTGATGACCACCGAATTTGTAATGCCCATTGCAAAAGCATCGATGCTTAATAGATTGAACAGCACAAAAGAAAAACCGGTTACAAAGGTCCCAATGGCGATCAGTTTTAATCGATTGACATTTTCAAGGGAGTACACGATGACCATTTCAAAAGCCGCAATCAATAATCCATTCAGCCCCATGATCCAGCCAATTTCTTTCTCTGAAAGAAACAATTCTTTTTTGAGATAAATGGGCATGGTTGAAAAAATCTGAAAAAAACAAATTCCGAATAAACAACTCAGAAATATGAAAACCAGATAAAATCCATCCTGAAATGCCGAATGCGTTTTAATTGTTGCAGATGAATGTGATTTGGTTTTATGAACCGGATAAATTCTCGGCAACTTATAATAAATCAAAAGTGCTGCAAGCATGTTGGTAATGCCATCTACCCAAAATAGAAGTTGATAATTGTAGGATGCGATCCAACCGCCTATCGCGGCTCCAAACGCCCATCCAAGATTTACAGAAAGCCGCACCAAAGAACCACTGCGTGTTAAGGTGTCTGGATTGCTGTAAGCAGAAATGGCCGCCATGCTGGCAGGTCTGAAGCTTTCATTTATTATGGACATGAAAAATGTGCCCGCACAAATCAGATAATAGTTTGAAAGAAATGAAATTCCAATGTATGATAGTCCTCCTAAGAAAAGAGAAAACAACATCAGATTATAAAATCCAAATTTATCAGTAAGCTTTCCACCAAAGTATGCACCGACAATTGAACCTACGCCGAAACAAGCCATGACCAAACCTGCTTTGGTGATGCTGACTCCAATGTGTTGTGTCATGTACATGGACATGAAAGGAACAACCATAGTACCGGCACGATTTACAAGTTGTACCAAAGCCAATAACCAGGAGTTCGCATTGAGTCCTGCGAATGAATCTTTATATAAATTAATTACCCTGGAGTGCATATTGCAAATAAAATAAAATTTGTTTCTCTTATTAAACAACAAGCATTGTTTAACAACAAATTAGGAGGATATGCAAAACTCTTTAAAATTTATACTCTAAGAGTTTGCAATGTTTATTCTTGAATCAAAAGAAGATTAATCTTTAAGATGCAACAAGTGAAGAAGAATATTTTAATATCTTTACCCGGATGCAAATTTTTAAATTTCAACTTTAGCAAAGTGTATAGCCTCAAATCTAAAGCGTTCATTCATGGGTATTAATTCCTGGTTGATTCTTATTGTGTTCATTTATTTCGGTCTGTTGTTATGGATCGCGAGAATTACTTCCAGGGATCAATCCAATGAAAGCTTCTTCATTGGCAAACGCAATTCGAAATGGTATGTGGTTGCATTTGGAATGATTGGCACTTCATTGTCGGGAGTCACCTTCATTTCGGTGCCGGGTACCGTGGGAACTCAAGGCTTTTACTATTTTCAGGTGGTATTGGGTTATTTTCTTGGATACTTAGTAGTGGCTTTCGTATTGTTACCTATTTATTACTCCCTACAACTGACATCAATTTATAAATACCTGGAGACCCGGCTTGGGGAAGTCGCTTATAAAACCGGATCATCATTTTTTATTCTGTCAAGAACAATTGGGGCAACCGCCAGGCTCTACCTTGTAATTAATGTACTTCAATTGTTCTTGTTGAATGATTTGGGGATCTCTTTTTACTGGACTTCTTTTTTTATTTTGGGAATGATTCTTTTATATACATTGCAGGGAGGCGTTAAAACGATTGTTTGGACGGATACGCTTCAGACGTTTTTTATGCTGAGCGGACTTTTAATTTGCATTTACATGATCTTAAATCATTTGAATATTTCTTTTTCAGAGTCCATGGTGCAAATGGAGAATAAGAATTATTTAAGAGTGATTAATACGGATTTTCTAAGCAGCTCCTTTGTATGGAAGCATATTTTAGGCGGAGCCCTCATTACCATAAGCATGACGGGTATGGATCAGGAGATGATGCAAAAAAATATCAGCGTGAAAAATCTGAGGGACTCTCAAAAAAATATGATTGTATTCAGTATCATTTTGATTGTTGTGAATGCATTGTTTTTATTTTTAGGGGGCTTGCTTTATTTGTATTCTGCACAGTATAATTTAAATGTTACAGGAGATGATCTGTTTCCGATGATTTCATTAAAATACATGCCGGCTCTTTTTTCTTTTGTTTTTGTCATTGCGTTGATATCCGCACTGTTTCCCAGTGCAGATGGAGCGATTACGGCCCTGACTTCATCTTTCTGTATTGATATTCTTGGATTCAATAAGAATGTGGAATTGACGGAGTCTCAAAAAATAAAGTTGCGAAAGAAAGTTCATTATTCTTTTGCATTGGTATTTTTATTGTTGATCTTTTTCTTCAAGTATCTGGATAATAAATCCATTATCGATTTAATCCTAAAAGTCGCTGGGTATACTTACGGTCCTTTATTGGGTTTGTTCGGATTTGCGATTCTTACGAAGCGGATGTTGCCGGATAATTATAAAATCATATTGATTTGCCTTCTCGTACCGGTTGTTGTGTTTATTTTGGACTATCAATCCAAAGTGTGGCTGAATGGATTTTCATTCGGATTTTTAAATCTTGCAGTGAATGGATTGCTGACCTTTGCAGGATTGATGCTGATTTCAAAACATAAGGATAGAATGCCATGAAGAAGACAGAAGAAACTTCTCTGTACAGACATCTTGAAGCAAAACCGACTTTGGAATTATTGCAATTGATGAATCATGAAGATCATAAAGTTGCAGATGCAGTTCAGTTGTGTTTACCTGCGATTGCCGAATTGGTGGAAATGGCAATCATTAAATTAAAGCAAGGCGGAAGGTTGTTTTATATAGGAGCCGGGACCAGTGGGCGACTCGGAATACTCGATGCGTCTGAATGCCCGCCAACTTTCGGAGTTCCTGATGATCTGGTCATCGGAATCATTGCAGGCGGTGATCAGGCCATTCGTAAAGCGGTTGAGTTTGCAGAAGATAGCCGGGAACAAGCATGGATCGATTTGCAGAATCAATATATAGATAAATCGGATTTCGTCATTGGAATTGCCGCCAGCGGCACGACGCCTTATGTTGTTCATGGATTGAAAGCCTGCAAAGCCAATGAAATCAGCACGGCATGCATTACTTCAAATCCGGGAAGTCC
>JBGAWX010000332.1:0-3561 GCA_044227375.1 Saprospiraceae bacterium | reverse complement strand
AATCTGCTAAAAACGTATTTGAAGCATTGGACAAGGAAAAATACAATCCCGTGCTCATAGCAATAGATAAAACAGGAAAATGGGTCAGTCATCATGAAGCTCAACAATTGTTGCAAACTACCGATTTCAACAAGCTGGAAGAAAACGATCAGGTTCAGGATGTGGCTTTAATTCCTGAGAGCCAGGGAAAAATGACCATCATCAATGGTGATGGCAGTCTTCCGGTATTGGATGTGGTTTTTCCGATACTGCATGGTCCTTTTGGAGAAGACGGAACGGTGCAGGGCTTATTAAAACTTGCCAATATTCCTTTTGTAGGTGCCGGGGTATTGGGTTCGGCAGTTGGAATGGATAAAGATGTGATGAAACGATTGCTGCGAGATGCTGGCATTCCAATAGGAAAATACATTTGTGTGTATTCTGAAGAAGCCATTCCCGCTTATGACTTTATTAAAGCGCAACTGGGCATGCCTTGTTTTATAAAACCGGCCAATCTGGGTTCCTCTGTGGGCATATCCAAAGTAAATACAGAAGCAGAATATCAAACTGCTCTTGAACTTACATTTAGTTTCGATACTAAGTTACTTATAGAAGAGTTTATCGATGCCAGAGAAATCGAATGTGCCGTCTTGGGGAATCGCCATCCTAAAGCATCATCACCAGGTGAGGTCATCGCGCAACACGATTTTTATTCCTACGAAGCTAAATATCTCGATGAAAAAGGAGCCATTATTGAAATACCGGCAAAAATTTCCGAAGAATTGACCCTGGCTGTACAAAAACTGGCCATTAAAACTTTTGAAGTGCTTTGTTGCGAAGGTCTGGGACGGGTAGACATTTTTCTTACAAAAGATAATCGACTACTAGTCAATGAGATAAATACCATGCCCGGGTTTACCAAAATCAGCATGTACCCAAAAATGTGGGAGAAATCCGGCATTTCATACAGTGAATTGATCGATAAATTAATCGAACTGGCAATGAAAAGATTTCAAAAAGAACAAAAACTGAGGACCAGTTTTTAATTGCGGCAATCCAAAACAAAGGATTCAACCCAATTCTAAATCAAATGAAATCAACATTTTACATGAATTTAGTTAAAATCCTGTGCTCAAGTAGGCTGTAGGTTGAGCAACAGACCTAAATATCTTTGAAAAAAACTTAATAAAAGTTTTGAAATCAAACCCGAAAGGTCTAAAATTGCAGTGTTTAACTCTTATTATTCACACAAAACTTACACAAGTATGAAAAAACAACTATTAATTTTAGTTCTTTTTATGGGTTTATTCAGTGCCGTAAATGCTCAGGACAAGAAAATGTTTGCTGGAGTTGACCTCGGATTTTCTAGCAAAAAAGACGTGTCTTCTGATTTTAACATTGGCCCAAGATTTGGATATTGGCTAAGTGACAATTCTGCAATTGTTGGTGGTATTAATTTCGTTTCCCATACTGACAAAGGTGTTACTGATGTCACAAGAACTTCCTTTGGAATTGGAGTTCAATACCGTTATGGATGGCATATGGGAGACAATACTTTCTTTTACTTGGCGCCTGGCGTTGCTTATAGTTCAACAAACACTGACATTACCGGAGCTAAGGCAGATACTGATTTTGACATTGAATTGACTCCTGGAGTTGATTACATGATGGGTGACAGTTGGTCTATCAATGCTGAAATTGGATTATTGCATTTCAATTCACATAAAAATGGAGCAACTGATACTTCAGACTCTGATTTTAATGTAAGTACAAACATGAGTGCTTTATCTTTCGGTCTTTGGTACCATTTCTAAGAACTAATTCTTAATTAAATAAAAAAGCCTTTCGAAGAAATCCGGAAGGCTTTTTTATTTTATATCCGTTTCTGCTATCAGACCATTTTATAAGCAGAATTCAAGTTACCTTTCACAAATAAATTAAAAAGGTCCATTTCTGTCATTGGTTTCATTATGACAAAACATCTTCCATTCTGGCTATTTACTTCTTCTGTTTTGCTCGCATTAACATTACCCGTTCTTTTACAAAATGGTATGTTTATGGATGGTCTGCTCTATGCTTGCATTTCAAATAATCTGGCACACGGTATGGGTAGTTTTTGGTTTCCGCATTACAGCAAGACCTTATATCCTTTTTTTGATCAACAACCTCCCCTCGGATTTTTTCTCCAGTCCTTGTTTTTTAAAATCTTTGGATCCGGCATCTATGTGGAACGCATCTATTCATTCTCGGCTGCAATCATTACAGCCTTTTTAATAAATCTTCTTTTCCGGATTATCAACAAGGAACAACCGGAAATTAAAAATCTAAGTTGGATTCCGGTGTTATTATGGATCATCATGCCTTCTTGTTTTTGGTCCTATTCAAACAACATGCTTGAAAACACCATGGGCATCTTTGATTTGATGGCCTTCATTTTTATTATGAAATTTTTCCATCAAAAATCTTTTGTGTTTTTGATGTGTTCTGGCGTGTTTATTTTTCTAGCGACTTTGACCAAAGGTTTTCCGGGAATGTTTCCTCTGGTAGGAATTTTTGTCGGATGGATCGTATACAAGAATATGTCTTTCTTCAAAATGATTCAGTATTCACTAATAGTATTTCTCATTCCGTGTGTCATATATTTTCTACTCTTACAAAACCCGCTCATATTGCAAAGCCTCTCTACATATTTACACCATCGCGTATTCAATAGCATTCAACATGTATCTTTAGTTGACAACCGCTTTCACATTTTGTATTTTCTATTTTTAGAACTCATACCGGTCATATTCCTTCTGTTTCTGAGCTTTACAATTTTTAAATTATTGAAATTCAAATCTGGTGTATCAAATCCCCATTTGCAAAAACATATTCTCTTCTGCCTATTGATTGCCGCTTCGGCATCGCTTCCTTTAATGATTACTCTCGAACAGCGCGCAGTGTATCTCGTTCCATCGTTTCCATACATTGCAATAGCTTTCGCATTCATGATTTCGCCTGTTGCGGTTTCGTTTATAGAAAGAATTCAAGTACACCATTTTTCATTCCGGATATTCAAGGTCTTCACCATTCTTAGTTTTATATCTGTCTTGACTATTTCCATTTTTAAAATTGGGAAAACCGGCAGAGATGTTGATATGATTCATGATGTTCACCTGATTGGCGAATCAATCCCAAGAGGTTCGATTTTAGGATCGACGAGAGCACTTTGGGAAATGTGGTCTCTTCAGGAATACCTGGTGAGGCACTATTCCATTTGTCAAAGAGACCGAATCGTTCCTGAAGATGAATACTTAATTTTGAAAAAAGATTCGCAAATTTCTTCTGATATCAAAATTGAAAAGGTGAATATCCCAACAACTACATATCACTTATATAAAGTAATTAAATGATTTTTATTGAATTCTGAATTCCTGCTTAAATGCCAATTTTAAATAGATATCCGATATTGATTCCGATTGCATTATTCTTTGCATTGCCTGGCAATTCACCAGAGTTTAATTTCTGCAAACCGTAATAATATCCTGCATCAAAAAAGAATATAGCTGTACCCACTGCAAACTGAACGCCTGCGTCAAATTC
>JBGAWX010000331.1:0-3568 GCA_044227375.1 Saprospiraceae bacterium | reverse complement strand
TTGATAAGCAAATAAGCGTTAACTCTTTTTCTCCTGAATTGATTTTTCTCGAAGAAGAGAATTCAGTTTTGCTTTTAAGCGAACCAGTAGATGTTGTTCTTTTTTATTGGTATGGTAATAGCTGTCTGCTAGTTTTTGGGCTAAGCGAAATGCACGGTTTAACATGTCGCTGTGGATCGCAGTTTTGTGAGCGTCAATAAAATTGGTAAATGATTCAAATGCAGCTTCGGGTTCGAGCATAGAATCTTCCAAGATATCAAATTCCATTTCTGCATAAAATGCTGCATCGGAGCCATACTCATCTTTATTAAATTCTGCGGGAGCCAATTCGAATCGAATCAGCTCTTTTAATTTTTCTTTTTCCTGTTGGGAAATTTTTCCATCGATTTCTGCTATTGCATAAAACAATTTCCCCAATTCAGAATAATATTGATTAAGCAGCATTACATAATATGAGTTAAATATTCAATTCTGATCCCGGTTCATTCAACAAGCCTTTGAATTTATAAAGTTGATTGTATAAATCATCGAAGACATGTTGCGTAGAAAGTCTGAAATTTGCTTTCTGTTCTTTGGCAAATAAAACTTTACCGGGTACAAATAATTTAGCTTCTACTTCACAAACATCTTTTTGACTGTTTTTTCTGGTCAGCAGCATCAATTCACAACGTTCGATCCGGTTAAAAATCTTTCCTAACTTTTCAATCTGTGTAATGATGTATTCATTGAGTTCATCACTGACTGTAACATGTGGAGATTGATTTTTAAGTTGAATTTTGTTGATATCAAATGCTTCCATTTTGTTCTTCATATTTGGATGTATTAATTTAGGTGAATGAATTTTATTTTGGTTTTGTGTTTATAGAGTGCCATAATTACGGCGAAATTTACATCTTATTTTTGAAAGAGAAAAACATTAATAATACTTCAGGTTGTTTAATATGTTGAATACTTGTGTATTTTGACCTGTTTGGTACTGTTGGCTTGTGATTATGTTTGCAGATGACTTAGGTCTGCATGGGAATGAATTTCTATTGGTCAAGAAATTATGGTTTTGGTTGAATTAGAAGCACCGGATTTTCTTGAAGGACTCCTTTGATAATAATGATAATAAAGAGGTCCTTGTCCAGCATTTAATTAGATTACTTCGGGATAATTTATGCTTCATTTGTTTTTTGGTTTTGTAACAGTTATGAAGAACGTGGGTGAGACTTTCAAATTATTCTATTTCTTTTTTAGTTAGTTTTTGAATAGTTCATCCGTGAATAATCATATGGATTTTATTGATTTAGGTTCTTAGTCCAAGAGGAATAACGGGGATCAGGATTGTCAAGCCCTTTTACCGGAGCTTGAGTTGAAAATATTAGAAGCCAAATATCCCTTGACTTTGCCCTGATGCCCCTTATTGGTGAGGACTTGAAATCTTTCAATTAAACCATTCATCATTATGCAATTAATTATCAATATTTGAATTTATAGGTTGTAAAAGCATGATTGACGTCAGGTAAAACAGAGACAATTATCAATTTATAAATCCCTGATTCTTAGCAACTTTTTCTGGTTTAAGATCCAATTCAACTCAGAATTCGTATTTGAACTGTGTTGTGTTTATCGGTAAAAGGTATTATTTCGTCCTGTGGCTGATAATTTCAGAGCATCATTAGCAATTATTAACAGCATCTTTATAGTAAAAATGGCCAATAAGCATTTTTTTTGCAGGTTCAAATGCCTGATCTTGAATAAAATATTAAATTTTAAAGCAAATAGGACTTTTCCCAATCCATGAGTATACTGTCAAAGATCGAATGTTTCAATGCCATTGAGCTCTTTCCTGGGGCAAGAAGGGGTTTGCTTGGTTTTTTCTGCATTTTCTTCTTGGGATATCAATATACCATTGCACAAAACCTGATCACCATCAAAGGAAATGTCACAGATTATAAAACCGGGGAGCAGATCTCGTTTGTATCGGTATCCATCAAAAACCGATCTGTTGGAACACTGACCAATGATAACGGTCATTTTGAATTTAAAGCCCAGATAAAGCCCGGTGATTCATTGCGGGTAAGCTATGTGGGTTATGCAACACAAACTATTGCCTTGAACCCCAAGTCCACCAATAATTTCAATGTCAAATTGAAGGAGGAAACATTTCAATTAGGGGAAATAGTGGTTACTGCGGATCCGAATCCCGGAAGAACACTTATGAAGAAAGTGGTTAAGCAGAATGAAATCAATAATCCTGCAAACCTGGACAGAATTCATGCCAGACGTTGGGAATTGAAAGAAATCGATGTTTTTGATCCGGAGGCTGATGCGCTAAATCCAACCAAAGGGTATGTATTTGGCGATAAAGCCAGGATTTTTGCCAAGCTTCGTAAAGAAGATGATACTCTCGTTAAAGAAACTCCTTTGTTTTTTGCAGAAAAGATATCTGATTATGAATTGACGCGGTTGCCATTTTCCGAATCTGAAAATGAAATTGCGGTTCGAATGACTGGATTGGAAACGGATAAAGTTCTCGAAAATCTTGTAAAATGGAATGCAGGGGATATTAATTTATATGAAGATTGGGTATCTCTTTTTAATAAAACCTTTGTGAGTCCTGTTGGTGAAGCTGCTTTTTCGTATTACAATTTTTATATTCTGGATAGTGTGGCATTGCCTGGTGGTTATTATAACATTACGTTTCAGTGTATACCTAAGGATTGGCGGGATAATGTATTTTCAGGATATTTTACGGTTAATGACAGTTCATTTGCTTTGGTATCTGCGGATCTTAAATTGAGTAAGAGCGCTAATATTAATTTTATTGAAGCTGTTCGCATTCAGCAGACTTATGCACTTTCATTGGATGTTTCAACAAAAACTTATCGGTACGCACTCTCGGAAAGTCAGCTTTCTTTGCAATACAAAGCCAGCCTTGAAAGTTTCGGAATACCCATTCCGGTTTCATTAGGAGATAAAATTCTGGTCTGCAGAATGACGGTGAGGAATAGTGATATTCAATTGAATAATTTACAGGAAGCAGATTTTGCCAAAGCCGGTGCCCTGGTGACGAATAAACAATTAATTCCAACCGGCCACGATGATGATTTTTGGAATAAAATCAGACCGGATACTTTAAGCACCAGGCAAGCAAATATTTATGTGATGGCAGATATGCTGAAGAATGATTCAAAAGTCAAAGCAAGAGAAAAATTTATTTCAACTGTCATTTCCGGGGTTTATTATATCGGGGATAAATATTACGTCGGTCCATTAGGCACATTTGTCAGCTATAACCGTATTGAAGGAATGCGATTTCGTTTGAGTGTAAGAACCATGGAGGGAATTTTTCCTCGGACGGGAATATATGGACATGTTGCCTATGGTTTAAAAGATAAAGAATTCAAGGCAAGTCTGGGAGTGAGACAAGTTTGGAAAGTACAACCCTATTCAAGAAGTCAACTTGCATATACTACCGACTATGACGTAGTGACAGAGTGGTATGATCAAAATGATAAAGACAATTTTATCAATTCAATCCTGAGAAAGGGAAGTGTACCCTATTATAGAGTTTATAGTAAAC
>JBGAWX010000330.1:0-3592 GCA_044227375.1 Saprospiraceae bacterium | reverse complement strand
CTTATTGCCCAGGCGTACACAAATATTACAGGCCAATGGATTCCCATTCAAAAAGAGACGATAATCGTAATATCCTTCATTCAGCCTGCAGACATCCGGGAATGAAATTTTATTTTCCCTGATGAATTGGAATTTTGTGGCAATAAAATCAGGAACACCAAGCTCTTTTATTTTATCATATAACACTTCCAGATGATCAGGAAGCAAATAATCATCTGAATCAAGGAAAAGAGCATATTCGCCTTTTGCAAGCCGTAATCCATGATTACGTGCGGCACCACGTTCCCGGTTTGGTTGAGTAACGATGGAAATTTTAGGATGTGCGCCAAATGTATTTCTTAGGTTTTGTAAAGTGTCGTCCGTACTTCCATCATCAATGACAATTATCTCAAAATCCCTGAACTTCTGCTGAATGACGGATTCAATCGTGTGTTGGAGATAATTCCAGCGATTGTAGGTTGGTATGATAATGGAAAAAAATATGGTCATCTGCGATTTACCGGATAAAAGTACGCACAAAATGAACAATAACAGGAGGGAAGAGATTCTTCCGCATTTCTACCTTTCTGAGGTTATACTCTTTGTAAAATACCGGATCTGTTTCCTTGATGAGGACCAGAATTTTATGAATCATTTTTCTGTCATAGACTTCGTAATAAATCACCAGCTGATTGAAAAGGAAATGTGAATGGATTCTTCTTAAATCTGTCTCATTAAATTCTTTCAAGTGCTTATACTTGGTGGAATCCTCATGATAGAAGCCATTCTCTTTAAGAAATGAAATGTGTTTTTCTGTTCCATCAACAGATCGTAGAAAACGGGAAAAAACTTTTATCCAGTCTCCCGCAAAATTTTTGAACTGGCTGACAGTTTTACTGGATGAATGCAGCCGATATCTGGAAAGTACTTTGTTCACCGGCAGGATTGGATAACACAATGCAATTCTAACAAGCAGATCATAATCCATTCCAAAATGCAGACTTTCATCCAGCATTCCAGTTTCTTCTATTACTTTTCTTTTGAAAAAGGAAGATGGCTGTGGAAAGGGAATAATCGCGTAATAGCGCAAAGGCAAATCTTTAAAATCAGCTCCGGTAATTTGCTCTTTTCTTCGATTGCCAAAAAGTATCGAGGTGCCGTGCAGTAAAGCAATTTCAGGATTTAATTGAAATAACTCTGCGACCGTATGGAGGGTGTCCGAAACATGCAAGTCATCACTACACAACCAACATATGATATCCCCAGTTGCATGTTTCAAGCCTTTATTGATCGCGTGACTTTGTCCATTATCCTTCTCGCTCACCCAATAACTTAATTGCTTTTCATACTTTTTTATAATTTCTACTGAACGATCCGTACTTCCACCGTCAATGATGATATATTCCAGGTTTGGGTAATTTTGATTCAGGACTGATAAAATGGTTTCTTCCAGGAAATCCGCCTGGTTATAGGAAGGAGTGATGACGGAAATTTTAGGATATTCTTTAACCATTATTGTTTCTTTCTTCATATCCTGTCAGAATTCCTGTAAGAACCATTTCTGACTGGAATTGCTCAGTTGCCTGATCTTTTCGCTGTTAATTTTGCACGGATGTCTTCGTTAAAGAATTCATACAAATCTTTCTTTTCAATAATCACCTTGGTTTGAGGAGGAGAAGATGATTCAATCAATTGATATTCTTCATTGATGGATGATGCATTTCCTATCCTTCGATTGGGAATAAAATATCCGTATTTATCAATGATCTGTGTTTTGTAAAGAACACTGTTCAGCAAATCGGATTTTGAATGTTTTGAAGGAGGGGAAATTAATGGAAAATCCCCATGGATATAATCGCCTGAAAGTATTGGATTTTTTATACTTTCTTTTTGTTTAGGTTGAATGATGTCATTAGCAATACCTTCGATTTCCTGAATTGATTTGTAATCGAGAAAATAGGTTGGTTTAAAAGTACATTGCAATGCGGCAAGATTCATCACATACCAGTAAAATGCGTTTTGATCCAATCGATCATAGATTCTGTCGATGCACCAGTCGTATTGTTCAACAATACCTGTTTTTTTAACTTCATTGATAAATTTTTCCCAACTCATCCTGTATTCGAATCCGACAGAAAGAAAATCCCAGTTGGTTTTTAAAACGGAAATTAAAACCTGATATAAATCCCGCACAATAATGAAATTATAATCTGGTTGAAGAATCTGGTTGATTGCGTTGATTCGACCATTTCCACGTATGAACTTGGTGACTATAGGCTTGTTGGGTTTAGTTAACTTCTTTAAAAAACGAATATGTCCGGATGATAATTTCCCCGGATCACTAACGATATGCGGAGAAGTAGAGTGGTGGTAAAATCCTTCATAATTCAAAGTGTTTGTTTTTCGGTCAAGCCAGAAGTATGGTTCGTAATTAATCCACACTGAATTGTGTTTTTGAGCAAGCAGGTAACTAAGGTAAAGCTGTATCGCCTTTGTACCCGATCTTCCAACCCCGTAAATTGAAATATGCATAGCGTGTATTTAAATGAAAAGATGATGATTTCCGGCTGTTTTGAAAATGAGCTTAAGTTTATGATTTATTTTTTGAAGCAAATTACCACGCCCTTCTTTCACTTTTATCTCAACTGCACGCTGATCTGCTTTTGTATTAACAATAAAACTGTCATCAGGTTGAATCTGTTTTACCTTGCCCTTTTTCATTTCGGCAAGACGCGTAATTTCATAATTTGTATTGGTTGCGTCATTTCCAAACCCAATATTACTCACCAGATTAATGGTTGGCGTAATTACGTAACCGGAATGTTTCCATACAGTGTAAAACCATTGAATGTCCCAGGTGTCAATCTGTCCATTTTTGGTTTTGGTTAGGAAGTCATAATAATAATTTCTCCACTCCTTGTTGGAAGTTAGCAGTGTTAATTTATCTGCGCGGATAAACTGATCCAGGTTTTCCATTTCGAAATCATACAGATCCCATGCTCTTTTCCAGGTAGCCCATCCCCAGGGGTGACACAAACGTGAAAAATAATACGATCCTTTGAAATTGTATTTTTTACCTTTCAAATAATTTGAACCGTTAATATGCATTACG
Source organism: Saprospiraceae bacterium (assembly GCA_044227375.1). GTDB lineage: Bacteria > Bacteroidota > Bacteroidia > Chitinophagales > Saprospiraceae > Vicinibacter. The sequence continues at coordinate 501 of JBGAWX010000330.1, read as the reverse complement.
CGTTCATCCGTTTTATATTTTTCGAGAAGTTTTTCACAGAAATTAAAAAAACTTAAATCCGGCACACAATCATCTTCAAGGATGATTCCAAGTTCATTGGATTTGAAGAACCAATCAATTGCATCCGGAACGGCGTATTTGGTGGATTTATTTTTATCCCTGAATAGGGTGAATACAGAACATTCCCAATCCACCGCCTTTGTGATTTCACGTGTGGCTTCACATTTTTCACGATCGCCAGGAATATGTTCTCTTGGCCCATCAGCTGCTATATAAAGATGTGAAGGACGTAATTGCCGTATCACGTCAAAGACTTTTCGGGTATGTTCTGGCCGGTTGTAAATAAGAAACAGAACCGGCGTATGAAATAGCGCGCTATTCATCTATTTTCCGGTTTGAATAATTTTCTTTGATAATATTTACAAAATTGTTTGCATAATTGTTCATCCGCTGTTGCAGACCGGATTTGGCTTTCTCTTCCAGTTCAAGATCAGGACCCGG
>JBGAWX010000032.1:0-18712 GCA_044227375.1 Saprospiraceae bacterium | reverse complement strand
ATCATCTGGCTATATTATTTGTAAATTTGCATTAATTATATAAAATTAAATGCCCATAGATCTTTCAGACATATTAGTAATCGGAGTTTCTACCAGAGCTTTATTTGATTTGGAAAAGGAGAATGAAGTTTTTGAAAAAGAAGGTATAGAAGGCTATAGAAAGTATCAATTGGAAAATGAGAATCTACCCTTAGCGCCAGGCACCGCATTTTATTTGATCCAAAGTTTATTGGAATTGAATAAGCAAGCCAATAAAAGAATTGTCGAAGTCATCGTGATGTCGCGCAACAGTCCGGAAACCGGAGTACGGATATTGAACACCATTAAAAATTCTGATTTGGACATCACGAGAGTAGCACTTTCTGGTGGTGAAACACTGGCACCATATATCGATGCATTCAACGTCGATTTGTTTTTGTCAAAGGATGAGAAAGATGTTCAGATGGTGATTGATTCAAAGGCTTGTGCAGCGGCATTGATATATGCACCGCCTAAAGAATTCAATCCTTCCGACAATCGCGTGAGAATCGCATTTGATGCTGATGCTGTATTGTTCTCGGACGAATCAGAGCACCGTTTTAAAAGCGAAGGCATGGAAGCATTTCATCAGTATGAAGCAGAACACGAAAATGATCCACTAAAGGAAGGCCCCTTCGCCAAATTATTGATCAAGCTTTCAAAAATTCAGGAACACTTACCAACTCGTATAGAATTATCACCGCTGCGACTTGCAATAGTTACCGCAAGAAATGCACCATCACACATGCGCGTGATCAAAACACTTCGCAAATGGGGAGTGTATGTAGATGAAGCGTATTTTCTTGGAGGACTTGATAAGGATAAAGTGCTGGATGCATTTGGCGCTCACATTTTCTTCGACGATCAGGATACGCATTTGGAGAAAGCAAGTAAGGTTGTACCATCTGGAAAAGTGCCGTATGCGAGCGATTCGCCGTTGAAAAGTTAGCAGTTTACAGTTGTCAGTTTGCAGTCGACAATTACAGGATAGATATCGCCTCTCCAGCCTCATGAAGAGTAAAAAAATTCTACAGTTTAAATTCCTTTTGTATATTTGATTTCTCGTCACAGGCTACTATCCCAGGAAATTTATCGTTATTTTAGATTTACTCAATTTGTAATCATTAATTTTTTTATTATGAAAAAAATGAGATCAGTAATCTTTTTATACCTGGCGTGCTTAACGCATACTGTCTCCGCTCAAAACATCTGGGAACCCACCAAGGGTCCACATGAACTGGCTGTATACGAAGCGATTGTTACTTCGGATGAAAGATTATTTATCTCAACACTTGAAGGTATATTTACTTCTAAGGACCAAGGCCAGAATTGGGAACAAATAAAGAAAGGCCTGGATTCTAAATCAAGTTTTGCAAGATCCATGTCTGCTGGACCCAATGGTACAGTTTTCGCAATTAGTAATCAGAAATTATACAGACTTGACAAAGATTTTGAGGAATGGGTACAAATTAAGGATTACGAATGTTGCAACATTAAAGTAATTGCAAATGATTTTGGGGGAGTTTATCTAAGAAATTTGGACAACAAAACAATCCAGTATTCTGCAGATAGTGGAATTTCATTTCAATACATTCTTAATAATATGGCGAACAGTTTATTAGCAACTGAGTTGAAAGGAAACGATAATAATTTTTTACTCGTCGATGAAAATTCATCGTATTCCATATTTCGAATGAATGATGATGGATCAGGTTTATTGAAAATTTTGGATCAAGTTAAAGATGCAAGCTATTTATTATGGCATTCTGCAGGTTATCTTTTTCTAGTCACCAGAGATCAGAAACTTTTCAGAGTGGACAGGGATGGAAAAAATCTAATTGATGTGTCTCCACTAAATTCAAATATGAAGAAATTTGTAATCAATCCTAATGGAAATCTACGAGCTTTCACGGATAGCGCTGATTTAGAATCTTCAGATTTTGGAATGAATTGGTTTGTTGCCGGTTCTATTATATACAAAAAAGTATTTGCTGATTCAAAATTACTTCAAAGTCAAAATGATGTTTACTTATTTCATCCATATAAACAATGTTTAGATAATGGATTATATAAAACTGCCAATGGAGGGAATGACTGGACTGGTTTTGAAGAATTCTTTAAACCACAATTTGTGAATCAAATAGTAAGTAGCAAACAAAATTTATTATTTGCGGAGGAATGCGGTTATGGGAAGTATTCTTTCAGCCAGGATAAAGGAATGCATTGGCAACCTTTTGATTTGCAAATGGACGCAGCGGGTCCCTCCTCAAATTTAGTTTCTTGTTCTTCAGGAGAATTGTTTATCAGAGTGAACGGAAAAGTAATCAAGAGCACCAATGCTGGCTTAAATTGGGAAGAATTAATGATTAATAGACAGAGCCATGCTTACGGATTGTTTGGTAATTTTAATTCTTCTGTTTATGTCATGGGAGATTTTGGAAACTACCTTTCCCGTGATTGTGGTTTAAATTGGAATGAAGTACCAAGTTCTATAAATTTTGCAAATACAGGCATCTTTAACCCGGACGGAAGTATTTTTACAATGGTGAAAGATCATTTGAATGATATTATCAGGCCGAAGATAAATTATACAAATGATGATGGATTACACTGGAATACTTTGAACCTACAAGTAGCAGAAATTTATGAATTTGCAATTTCGCGCAAAGGCAATATTTATTTTACTGCGGCGGAATATAGTTCAGGCCCGGTTTGGTTGTATTTATCAAAGGACAAACTTTTGTCTTATAATAAAGTTAAGCCGGTTGTGCGGTATGATGTGCTGATTACAGGAGATGATGAAACGGTATATATAGCTAGTGGTCCAACTTGCGAAAAATCAATAGATGAAGGGATTCACTGGCTGCCTTTTGATTCAGGTCTGCCATTTGAGGATCAGCATCAGAGTACCTCATTTGCATTTGATCAGGATAATTATCTCTATCTTTCATTTAATGGTGATGTTGTATATAAGACCACAAAGCCGACATCTCTCCCTGTATCTACCCAGGATGAATTAGGACAAGTGCATATTAGCATTGATCATAATGAGGATAAATTAATTATTAAGCTTCATACTGTAGCCAAAAAATTTGATTGTGGATGGGCATTCGCCGATGTCACTGGACATTGTATCCAAAAAGGTAAATTGAAATCAAATCAGTTTTCAATTGGTATTCATGAATTACCAAATGGAATTTATTTTCTTAAATTTGGAGATCCAAGATTGCCAATTCAAAAGATCGTGATTCAGCATTAAATGGCAATTGACAATAAGCAATAGGCAAAAAGTAGATTTTGAAATACTAAATACTCAATAAGCGATTTAACAATTTAGCAATATAACAAGATGAAAATCTCAATCTTTTCCATATTTCTAATCCTGGTTTTATTCACAAAAAGTGGACTTGCACAAAACATCTGGGAGCCAACGAATGGACCGAGTGGATTGGATTTATCTACCAGCGTAGTTGTGAATAATGAAAAAGTGATTGCTGTTTCAGCTAGAAAATCGGGAATTTATTTTTCGAAGGACCATGGTTCTAGTTGGGAAAAAATATCTAAAGGATTAGAACGGTCTGATAGTTATGCATATAGTATGGCTGTCGGTCCTGATGGTAGTTTTTATGCCATCATTGATGAATATTTATATCGACTTGAGAAAAATTCAAATGAATGGCATAAGGCTAATGATGAATTTTGGGGTGGATATGTTGTAACAGTTAATATGTTAGGAGATGTCTATTTGGTCTTTGGCCCTTATCCTGGAGAAATGGCTTATTCCAACGATAAAGGAAAAACTATAAATCGTATTTGGTTGAATCAAAATTGGCATGGCATAAGAGACATGGTGTTCAAAGGGAATGGAAACAACTTTCTTACTGTTGGTGAAGGGGGAACTGAATATTTGTATAAGATGAATGATGATGGTTCAAACCTAAGTTTTATTGATAGTGCTGCATTTGGTTTATTGAACTTAATTTGGCATCCATCCGGTTTACTTTTTTATTATAATGAAGGGAAGGGACTCTTTAAAATAGATCACCAGAATCAATTGATAAAAATCAATTCATTTGATTTTGGTTTTAACATTAATAAAGTTTCGATAAGACCTGATGGTAGAATGGTTGCATATGATCATGATACGGATTATGAATCGGATGAGTATGGCGAAAATTGGATACAGAAAAACACAAGTCTCCATAAAGGAATAAGCCGATACGGTGACATTTTATTTATTGACAATGAAGTATTTTCTATGTCTAATGATTGTTATGACTTAATTAAATCAACAGATGATGGAAAAACCTGGACAACATTTGATATTTTCTTCACCAACTCATATATGAATTCAATATGGATAGACAAGATGGGTATTCTTTTTTCAAATACCTGTCAATTCGATGAATATTCATACAGTATTGATAAAGGGGAAAATTGGACATTTATAAACAATGCTACTGAATCAGGAAATACTGATTTAGTTTCAACTTCTACGAGTAAGTTATTTACATTGTCAGGATCTGAATTATATAAAAGCGATGATTCAGGTCTGTCATGGAGCAAGGTGAATGTTACAGGGAATGAAGATTTTTACAAATTATTGGGGAATGGTGATAAAATAATATGTGCCCTCGGAATTGATGAGAAATATTTGTCGAAAGATGGGGGTAATAATTGGATTAAAATGCCGGATGCTCCTAATAAGTTTATTTGGGCCTCGAAGTTTATTACACATTTGGACAGTATCGCCTTTTTCATCCTTGATGATATTGTCGATACAATTTTTATTTTCGATATTGTAAATAATGTTTGGAAAGAAACTTTCTCTGGTTTTAATTCAGTCGATGCCTTCCATATATCTAATAAGGGAAAGTTCTATATAAGTGGATTTTCCAAAAATGAAACCGGATTATTTATTTCTAGTAATCAACTGGAAAACATTGAACATATATCAGACACCGGATTTATCTCAATTGTTTCGGATGTAAATGGGGTTTTGTATGGATTGGTAGATAATAACATTTGTTTGAATTCAATTGACGATGGAAAGAATTGGAAAGAAATGATTTCAGGATTACCACTTGACAGAGAAGCATCCACATTAGCTTTAGACGATGATCAATACTTATATGTGGGTCTTGGAAATGATGTGGTTTATAAAACAATTAAGCCAGTAAATAAAATTGCGGACAACACTGAAGTAAAAATTAACGCATTAGTTGTAATTCAACCTAATCCTGTTAGCAACAAATTGACTATAACTATCTCAGATAAAAATATTTCCTCCGGTCACTACAAAATCATCGACCTCAATGGTACCGAAAAATTAAAAGGTGATTTTCAATCAAATCAATTTACAATTGATTGTTCTTCACTGGCCAATGGCATGGCGTTTATTCAAATCTTGGATAAGAACAACAATTTTCATTCGATTGAAAAAATGGTTGTTTGTCATTAAAATTTGGGTGCTTCCGATTGCAAGTTATAAACTTGCAATAACACAGCAACAGACATCCTATTCGGGATGGTGATTAATAAATTAAATTTCCTTACAAAAATCAATACTCAACGTAGCAGGCAACTCCTGCCCGTCCGGAATGCGGGCATCATTCATCATTCATCATTCATCACTCTTCACTCTTCACTCATCGTTCATCGTTCATCACTCATCACTGATTTCCTAATCCATATTCATCATCTGTTTTTGCTGCTGCATGATCTGCTCCATCTTCGGATGTTGTTTATGAGTCGATGCATATCGTTCCCCAAGAATCGGGGCAAGCACCAATCCAACTAAACAAGTCAATTTGATTAAAATATTCATGGAGGGGCCGGAAGTATCTTTAAATGGATCACCTACAGTATCCCCAATAACCGCAGCCTTATGTGGCTCCGATCCTTTGTGATAGACTTGTCCTTCAATGGTGACTCCGGATTCAAAAGATTTTTTTGCATTATCCCAGGAACCTCCAGCATTGTTTTGAAATATTGCCCACACCACACCGCTTACACAAACACCAGCCATGTAGGCACCAAGGGCTTCAGGTCCCATGATAAAACCAATGATCACAGGAGTGATCAGAGTAATTGCACCCGGTAAGATCATCTCACGCAATGCGGCTTTGGTAGAAATCGCAACGCAGCGATCGTATTCCGGTTTGCCCGTTCCTTCCATGATGCCAGGTATCTCGCGGAATTGACGGCGAACTTCATTCACCATATCCATCGCAGCTTTTCCAACAGAACTCATGGCGAGTGCTGAAAAGACAACAGGGATCATTCCACCGACAAACAATGCAGCCAGTACATCAGCTTTAAAAATATTGATGCCATCGATTCCGGTAAATGTTACATAGGCTGCAAATAAACCAAGTGCAGTTAATGCAGCAGATGCTATGGCAAATCCTTTACCGATTGCTGCAGTAGTATTTCCAACAGAATCGAGAATGTCTGTTCTGGTTCTGACTTCTTTTGGCAATTCAGACATTTCTGCAATACCACCGGCATTGTCTGAGATCGGTCCGAATGCATCAATCGCCAATTGCATAGCGGTGGTTGCCATCATAGCAGAAGCTGCAATGGCCACTCCATAGAATCCGGCCAATGAGTAACTAGCCCAAATAGCCATCGCAAAAATCAATACAGGTCCGGCAGTACTCAACATCCCGTTACTTAATCCACCGATGATATTGGTTGCAGCACCTGTTCCCGATTTTTGTACGATATCGTTTACCGGTTTTAGTCCTAATCCGGTGTAGTATTCAGTTAAGTAGGAAATAGCAGCGCCTACAAACAATCCTATAAATACGACATAAAAAACATTCATTGAAGAAACTGCTTGTAAGCCTACCCCGAAAAAATTCATTTGAAGTGTAGCGGGCAATAACCATTGAATGCAGAAATAAGAAGCAATTGCAGTTAATGCAAGGGATACCCAGTTGCCCATGTTCAGGGCTTTCTGAACTTGTTGTTCCTTGGCATCTTCTGATTTAATACTTACGAAAAAGCTTCCAAAAATGGAAAAGATAATTCCTATACATGCTATAAACAAAGGCAATAAGATTGGTCCGATTCCACGGAATGCATCATAAGAACTGATATCTCCACCCATATCGCGGATGACATAATTTCCAAGAACCATTGCTGCCAACACGGTAGCCACATAAGAACCGAATAAGTCAGCTCCCATACCGGCCACGTCGCCTACGTTATCTCCGACATTATCGGCAATAGTAGCTGGATTTCTTGGATCATCTTCCGGGATTCCTTTCTCTACTTTTCCTACCAAATCAGCACCAACATCTGCGGCTTTGGTATAAATACCACCACCAACCCTGGCAAATAAGGCAATGGATTCAGCGCCCAATGAAAATCCGGCAAGGACTTCCAGGATAATGGTCATGGCTTCATTTGGAAAATAACTATGTCCTTTGATTGAAGCTTCTGCCCAGGCTCCATTCATAAATGAGTAAAAGAAAAGGGCAAATAACAAACTAAGCCCTAAGACCGCAAGACTTGCGACTCCAAGACCCATGACAGTGCCGCCTCTGAAGGAAACATTCAATGCCCTGACTAATGATGTTCTGGCTGCCTGGGTGGTGCGGACATTGGCCAATGTGGCGATCCGCATGCCTATAAATCCGGCAATTACAGAAAACAGGGCTCCCAAGATGAAGGCCACGACAATAAGCCAATGGGTGGTTTCTACTTTGAAACTCAATAAACCAAGTAACGCACCGGCAATTAAGACATAAATCGTCAAAACTCTGTACTCAGCCTTGAGAAAGGCCATCGCACCATCTCTGATATAACCGGCGATTTGTTGCATTTTTGAGTCCCCGGCATCCTGGGCGGCAACCCATTTATAGAGGTAAGCCATGTAAAGCAATCCTACCAATCCGAATGCGGGTAAATAATAGACCAGATTTTCCATTTTATTTGATTTTTTCTGAGGAGGTGCAAAAATAGGCAAAACAGACTAACAGACAAGGAGAAAAACAGTCAAACAGGAAGGCAGACAAAAATCATAATTAAACTTAAAGAAGTGTCATAATATAAGCTGATTATGTAACAAGGTCAGGAAACACTCAACATTCAATCATTTTATCAGTTTTTATCTCATCACTCATCACTTATCGTTCATCTCTAATTATTATGTTGACTCTTCAAAAAAATCGGATCGTGTTTTATGATGGCTATTGCATCTTGTGCAGTCGCCTCATCCGGTTTTTAATGAAACGAGATAAACGACAGATGTTTTTTTTTACAACACTGAATAAGATTCCGGATTATGAGCCTTTAATTAGAAATTCCGTGAATCTTGAATGGCCTGATTCCATAGTGTATCTGCGGGATTCAAAAATTTATGTATATTCTGATGCAGCAATACAAGTTTTTATTGATTTGGGAGGTGCATGGAAATTGATGTGGATTTTATATATCATACCTAAGGGTATTCGGGATTTTATCTACAAACTGATTGCCAGATATCGCTATCGGATTTTTGGAAAATCAAATTCCTGCTATCTGCCACTGAGTAAATCAGATCCTCATGAATAGCCGAAATTATAGGTTGCATTTTGAAATACGAAACATTTCGTACTATATTTGTGTTTTGTTCGATCTATTGGGAATTTATCATCTTTGTTAAACTTTTAATAAAGTGAGGCATTTTCAATAATTAAATTCATCAATAGGGGTTGATAAGCATATTTTAAAATGAAAGAAGAAATGAAGTACAAAAAATCATGGTTTTTACTATTGCCCATTTTTCTGTTAATCGCTTATTTTTCAGGAAATTGTGGACACAAACAGGGCGATCCGGTATCGAAGGAAAGTCATTTGTTGAAACTGGTCTATGAGAATTCACAGCGTTTTCATTATTCACCTCCGGTAGTGAATGACGAGTTTTCAATAAAAGCATTTGATGATTTTTTGAATGATATGGACCCCGGGAAACGGTTCTATACACAAAAGGACATCCATCAATTGGAAAAATACCGAAAGGATCTCGATGATCATTTTAAAGAAGGGAAATTGGAATTCTTTGATCTTGCCATGCAGTTGTTGGATGAAGCCAACAAAAAATCAGAGACCTATTATCATGAATTGATCGATAATCCATTTGATTTTACAAAAGATGAAAAAATCGAATTGGATTCCGATAAAAGGAAATGGCCGGCTGATGACAAAGAAATGAAAGACTATTGGCGCAAGTCATTGAAGTATGAAAAGCTAACGAGATATGCAGAAGATCTGGAACAATTGCAAAAGGAAAATAAAACCAGACCTGAAGATTCTATAAGAATGGATATCACAAAAGAAGTGAAAGATATGATGGATGGATGGTTTGAACGCTTATCCAAAATAAAGCGTGAAGACCGCTTTGAAATGTTTATCAATTCTTTTATTCATTTGTATGATCCTCATACGGATTATTTGAATCCAAAGGAAAAAGAAGATTTCAACATCAGCATGTCCGGTAAACTGGAAGGCATCGGGGCGAGGTTGCAAACCGAAAGAGAATTTACTAAAGTAAGTTCGATTGTTCCTGGAGGACCTGCAGCGAGACAAGGTGAATTGGAAGCAAATGATTTGATAGAAGCAGTACAGCAACAAGGCATGGAGCCTGTCGATATCAAAGGGATGCGAATCGATGATGTGGTCAGCAAGATCAGAGGTAAGAAAGGAACCAAGGTCACCTTGAAAGTAAGAAAACAGGATGGCAGTACAAAAAACATTACCATAACCAGAGATGAAGTCATCATGGACGAAGGGTTTGCCAGATCAGCAATTCTCAAGCTTGATGACGTCAATGAAAAAATAGGAATAATCAGGCTTCCAAAATTTTACGCGGATTTTAATGATCCCAACAATCCATCTGCGGCTAAAGACATAGCAAAGGAATTGAATAAGCTCAATAAGGCAGGAGTGAACAGTCTGATTCTCGATTTAAGAAATAATGGGGGCGGCTCTTTACAGGAAGTTGTGGACATGTCGGGTTTGTTCATAAAAGAAGGACCCATTGTGCAAGTCAAAGACAAGCGTGGGGTACGGCCTTATAATGATCCGGATAACGGAGTTTATTTTGATGGACCCATGGTAGTGCTGGTCAACAGCAATAGTGCTTCTGCTTCGGAAATTATTAGTGCCTGTTTGCAGGATTATAAACGGGCTGTTATTGTTGGTGGCGAACCAACTTTTGGAAAGGGTACGGTCCAGCAATTCAGGAACCTGGATCAGTTTACACCATACCCTGAGTTGAAACCACTCGGAGAGATGAAAGTAACCATTCAAAAATATTATCGTGTAAGTGGCGGCTCGGTCCAATTAAAAGGAGTAGAACCTGATATCGTACTTCCTGATACCTATAGTTATATTGTGAATGGTGAAAAAGAATATGATCATCCGCTTCCTTATGATGTGATTGAAAAGCAGAATTATTCTCAGAATACATTTCAAATCGGCAATCTCGATGATGTAAGAAAAAAATGCCAGGAGCGGGTGAAGTCAAATCCTGATTTTACATTAATAGATGAAAATGCAAGGCGCCTTGCAAAAAACCGGGATGCTACCGAATATCCATTGGAATTTAATAAATACAAATCGTTGTTAAAGCAACGCAACGACGAGTTAAAGAAATACGAGAAAATAGGAACGCAACCCATTGCAGGATTAAAAACAGAAAATCTTCAGGAGGATCTCGCTTACATTCAATCCGATTCATCCCGAATAGCACGCAATGAAGATTTCCTAAAAGGACTTTCAAAAGATGTTTATGTTTACGAATCCATTCACATACTCAATGACCTGAAGAAAAGTCTAGGTACAATCAGTGAGAATTCTGATTTGAAAAAATAACATAAGTCGTGATATAAATTTATAATTCCAAAATCAGTATTTTTTTTAAGGCTTATTTCATTCCGAGATAAGCCTTTTTTGTTTGCGGAACACAGATAGATTTCGTTGCATTAATACATCGGGTTGGAAAGATTTAAAGCATGCTTATTTTTGGTACATGGATTAGCAAAAATATTCCATCGATCTGTTCATGGTAAATAGTTTCCTTTGGTATTCATTGACGGAGTATCATTTCAACATTTGTTTCCCACTTGTCAATTGAATCCGGCCGCTGGTCAACTCCAGGTTCTCCAAATTCCCGTGTCTAAATAAATAATTGGCTAACTTTACAAGGAATGAAATCCATCATTTTAAAGTTAAGTGTTGTCTGTTCCGGTTTATTATGGCTGTTGTTGCTATTGCATGTTGGCTTACTGAATGGTCAGTCAGAAAAAGTATTTTTTCAACATCTGAATATTGAAAATGGATTGTCGAACAACAGCATCAATTGTGTTGTGCAGGATGATGATGGTTATATATGGATCGGTACAGAAAATGGATTGAATAAATACAATGGCTATGCTGCTAAAGTATTTTATCCAAACAATGCGGATTCATGTGGTGATCTCAAGACCAGTGTAAATTGTGCATTCAAAGATTCAAAGGGCAGGTTGTGGTTCGGAGCCACGGGCCTGATCTTATGCAATCCGGAGAATGAATCATTCAAAGTTTTTCGTTTCGAAACAAGAAATCCTAAAAGTATTATCAGCGATGATATATTCAAGATCGTCGAAGATGAAAATTTTAATATTTGGATTGGAACCCGCAATGGATTGGTTTTATTCAATGAAGAAACAAATGATTTTACCAGATTCCGCCATGATACCATTGGGAGCACTTTAGAAGTGTATAGCAGAAACCGTATTATTGATATGATTTCTGATAAGAATGGTAATCTTTGGATGACCTCGCTTATGGGAATGTATCAATTTTCAATAAACGATCGTTCTTTTCATCCCCATTTATTGAAACCTGAACAAAGCAGTTCAAGGTTTGCAAATCAAAGTCACTATTTGTGTTTGGGTAAAGATGGTGTCATCTGGATTAATTACTATGGCAATGGGATCTATCAATTTGACATTAACACTAAAAGGTATTCCAAAGTAATATTTCCCGGTATTGAAATGAGCGATGCTGCAATGCGCGTCAGCGCAATGGTATGTGATTCAAAGCAGAATATCTGGGTTGCGACTTCATTTAATGGGATTCTGTATTTCGATGAATCGAAAAGAAGCTGGATGCATTTGCAACATGATCTGTTTAATACCAGGAGTCTTGCAGATAATAGTACAAGTTGTTTGTTTGAGGATCATTCCGGATTGATGTGGATTGGGACGGGAAGCAAAGGAGTCGATCGGATTAACATGAATCGTTTAAATTTTATGAATTATGTGCTTCAACCTGGTAAACCAAATTCACTATGTGAGAATGACATCACCTGCGTCGTAGAAGATCACCATTCCAATTTGTGGATAGGAAGCAGAAGTGGGCTCATGTATTTTGATCGCAAATTGAATCAATTCACCTGTTACAAACATGACAAGAGTAATCCAAATTCAATTTCAGATAACAGCATTTATTGCATAGAAATCGATTCATTGCACAATCTCTGGATTGCAACAGAAAACGGACTAAATTATTTTAAGCCGGAATTAAACAAGTGGACAAGATATAATGATGAGGAGGGAAATAAAAATAGTCTTGCCAGCAGACAAGTATTTGATATTAAAATTCGGAGAAACGGAGAAGTTTGGCTTGCAACCAGTAATTTAATATGCAGATTTGATCATAAGACCGGATCTTTTGAAAACCGGAATAACAATCCTAAAATTGAAGCATTGTATCATGCTTTCTATACCACTCTTTTTGAAGATCACGAGAACATTATGTGGTTGTCTACAGCAAGGTCAGGCATCTATAAGGTTGATGAACATTTTAATTTGTTGAAATCATACAGAAAATCAGGAGGATTCAATGCAAATATGGTTCATCAGTTTGTAGAAGATTCTCTGGGAACAATATGGATGGCTAGCGATCGGGGAATTTATTTTAAAAACAAGGGTGAAGACCAGATCAGGAAGTTGAACAATCAGGAAGATATTTTAAATGGAGACATCAAATCAATTCAAATTGAAAGCAATACCAAAATTTGGGTGAGCACATTGAGTGGGCTGGTTTATCTGACGCTAAATGAAGATAGAATTATTCAGTCGATTAAAATATTTACGGATAAAGACGGACTTCAAAGCAAGGCGTTTAATACGTTTGCAGGTACCCGATTAAGATCCGGCGAATTGTTTTTTGGAGGAATCAATGGGTTTAATATTTTTTATCCCTCAACCATAAAGTATAATTCAGTGATCCCATCCGTTAAACTTGTGGGATTTAAAGTTGAAAACCTGGAAACACATCCGGGAAAGAAAGAAGACAATCAGTATTTTCTAGAGTTGAATTATGATCAGAATGATTTTTCTTTTGAAATGGCTTCCTTGAATTATGATATTATCGATAATAATTTGTATAAGTATCAATTGATTGGATATGATAAAGAAATAAATTTATCTGGTACAAATCGTTTTGCTCAATATACCAATGTCCCTCCGGGAAAATACCAGTTGAAAATCATGGGTTCAAATAATGATGGTTTCTGGAATGAGGAGGGTTATACGTTGAACCTTACCATTCATCCGCCATTTTGGAAAACCTTGTGGTTTCAGATATTCATGATATTTGCAATTGGCTTGTTGGGCTCAGTGATTTATTCGTGGCGTGTCAATTCGATCAGGAAACAGGAAAAGGTAAAATCAGATATCGAAAAGAAAATTGCTGAAGCACGTTCTGTCGCTTTGCGGGCGCAAATGAATCCGCATTTTATTTTTAATTCTTTGAATTCAATTCAGCATTTGATTTCAGAATCAGAAAAAGCAGACGCACACAAATACCTTTCAAAGTTTTCTAAACTCATGCGTCTGGTGCTTGAAAATTCAAATAAGAATGTAAACACGGTAGAATCTGAAACCGAAATGCTGAGACTCTATCTTGATATGGAAATTCTGAGATTCGCCAATAGGTTTACCTATGAAATTCAGATCGGAAAGGATCCATCTATTCTGCATGTGGAAATCCCATCCATGTTATTGCATCCCTTTGTTGAAAATGCGGTGATTCATGGTTTGCTCAATAAAACAGAACCCGGCCATCTCAAGATCGCATTGGAGACGAAAAATTCAAACCTGATTTGTATTATTGAAGATGACGGTATCGGAAGGCAAGCTGCAGAAGAAATTAAAAATAAAAAGAAAAACACTCATAAATCCCGGGGATTGCAAGTCACTGAAGACAGAATCAAAATGATTGAAACCATAACCAATAAAAGCGCTCAAGTGAAAATCGAAGATTTAAAAAATCTTGAGGGCTTAAGCACCGGTACGCGTGTTGTTATTGAAATACCAATTGAAACCCACACATGATCAAGGCTATACTGATAGAAGATGAATTGAGGAGTTTGAAGTTACTTGGCAACCTCATCGGAGAGTACTGTCCACAGGTTAAAATAATAGGCACAGCGACTTCAGTTGACGAGGCATTTCAATTGATCCAAAAAAATGATCCCAATGTTATTTTTCTTGATATTGAAATGCAACGGGAAACAGGTTTCGACTTGTTGTTGAAATTTTCGGAGATTCCTTTTGAGATTATTTTTACTACAGCATTTGAACATTATGCACTTAAAGCTATCAAATTCTCCGCATTAGACTACCTGCTAAAACCAATTGATATCGAAGAGTTAAAACAAGCGGTTTCCAAACTAGAATTGAATAATCACAGACAACGGGTTAATAAGAGGTTTGAGTCATTCATGCACAATTTGCAAAACCCGAAATCAGAACTATACCAGATTGCCTTACCTTCTTCAGAAGGATTAAATATTCTGCAGATCCAGGATATCTTATATCTTAAATCAGACCGGCAGTACACTATTTTTCAAACAAAATCCGGAGAAAAAATTGTGACTTCTAAAAATCTCGGTGAGTATGAGGATTTGTTATTGGAGTACAATTTTTTCAGAGTACATCATTCATCACTGATCAATCTGAATGAAGTAAAAAAGTACATTCGCGGGGATGGTGGTTCCGTAGTCATGAGCAATGGCGATCTCATCGAAGTGGCCAAACGCAAGAAGGACAATTTTTTAAAACGATTTGCAAAGCAATAGATCAGATCTTTTAATCACGCCAGTTGTAAATTAGTCACTGCCACTTGTCAACTGTTGCTTTTCATTCAAGCTTCTTTAGTCATTTTTGTTCCACATTTCATAATTCAAGCATACACTTTAGGATTTGAAGAACGGGATATTGTTCTGATCATATTCCTGCATCTCGTTTATTTCAATTCGCTTACAATTAACCTTACCATATTATTTTGTCATTCTTATTATTCATTTAATTCATAATTTAAAAATTTAGACATGAAGAAATTAATTGTAATTGCAGTGTTGTTAAACTCATTTTGGATTCTACAAGCGCAAAACTTCAACAGCAATCTCGCATCAAAATTGCAGGCCAAGCTGGATGAACTGGTTACTAGTTTTACAAACACTAAAGGAATGTCTGCTGGTGTTTATGTACCCGGCCAGGGGATATGGGCTGGGACGAGCGGACTTTCTTACTCAGGACAACCCATGACTTCTGATATGAAGCTTGGACTGGCTAGTAATAGTAAATTGTTTACTGCAGTGGTGGTGCTGATACTTGCTGAAAAGAACGTCATCAGTCTGGAAGATCATTTGTACAAGTGGCTGCCAAACTTTAAAAACATTGATCCAAATGTC
Source organism: Saprospiraceae bacterium (assembly GCA_044227375.1). Classification (GTDB taxonomy): domain Bacteria; phylum Bacteroidota; class Bacteroidia; order Chitinophagales; family Saprospiraceae; genus Vicinibacter. Next base: position 2,961 of record JBGAWX010000032.1, on the reverse strand, counting down.
ACCATTCGTCAATTGCTCAATCACACCAGTGGTATTGATGATATGTTTGGTACGCAAGCTCAATTGGATTCGATTAATAAGAATCCAATGCGGCATTGGACACCGGAAGAAGTGTTGACCTGGATAGGACCCATGAAGTTTATTCCCGGCACCAATTTTTACTATTCCAACACCAATTACATTTTGGCGGGAATGATTGCAAAAAATGCAACAGGAAAACACATTTCAAAATTGATCAGGGAATATATTCTTACACCGATGCAATTGAATAATACGTATTATGATATCGAAGAAGAAATTCCAGGGACTATAGCGCATCGTTGGTATAACAATGTAGATTATCATGACACTTCAAGAATTTCACTAAATACTGCGGGTGGTCCTGCAGGATCCTTGTTTTCGACTCCTGAAGACATGCTTAACTGGTATCAGAAATTATTGACCGGGCAAATCATCAACGCAAACTCATTGTCTCAAATGCTCAATTTTATTGCGCCGGGTTATTACGGATTGGGAATCAGCAAAATTACATTGCTGAATAATACAGTTTGGGGACACGGAGGCAGAACGCTGGGATATAAAAGCCGGATGATTTATGATCCTTGTATGAAAGTTGTCATTTGTGGATTGACGAATTCAGATCCTTCCGCTGTTGATGGAATCACGGCATTATTGTACAAAGTACTCATCGATTATTTGCCAGCTTGTGCCGGTAATATTTCAGGTATTGCAACAGTATGCCAGGGACAGAATGGTATTACTTATACAGTTCCTGCTATTCCAAATGCAACAAGTTATAACTGGAAATTGCCAAATGGATTTATCGGAAGCAGCAGTACAAATAGCATACTGATAAACTTTGATCAGGCGGCGGTTTCCGGAACTATAGAAGTGAAAGGAGAAAATGCTTATGGCCAGGGCGCATCTTCTACTTTTTATGTTGCTGTCAACCCTTCACCGGTTGCATTAATTACAGCAAACGGTTCGACAAGCATTTGTTCAGGCAAAACATTAAGTTTGACATCAAATGATGCAAGCAGTTATTTATGGAGTACAGGTGAAACCACAAAAATGATTACAGTATCAAAAGGGGGTATGTACAGTTTGACGGTCACGAATGCAAATGGTTGTAAATCCCTTCCGGCAAGTATTGAAATAAAATCAATCAGTGTACCATCTCAGCCGGATCCAATTAATGGTCCTTCTATTGATGTTTGTCCCGGAACCATTCAGAATTATTCCGTGCCAGTCATTAGCGGAGTCCAATATTATTGGATTATAAGTCAGGGACTCTCCATTGTACAAGGACAGGGAAGCCCGAATATACAAATCAGTTTTGCTGCAAATTTTGCCGGTGGAAAGTTGGGTGTGATAATGTATAATGCCTGTGGTTATAGTCCTGTACGTTATCTGGATATTTTTTCAATTCCTGAAATGCCCGGATACATCAGTGGTCCGATCAACTCTAATTGTCAAACTACTTCTATGTTCCGGATCAATAAAGTACCTAATGCAAAAGGATATACCTGGACTAGCGATATACCCGGTGTGGTTATTTCTCCTGTACTAAACTCATCGGATACAGCGGTGAATATTCAGTTTCCAAATTTTTATAGCGGTAACATACAGGTTACTGCAAATAATAATTGTGGATCAAGTGTAGCACGAAAACTCAAAGTATATGGAGTGCCTGGAGTTGCAGATAAAATCTTTGGTACCTTGGTGCCATGTATTGGTTCAATACAATATTATTATATCGCTCCAATAGCAGGTGCTACAAAATACAACTGGACCGTACCGCAAGGTACCATTATTCTAAGTGGTGCATCGACGAATATTATCAAAGTGTTGATTGGAAATAATGCCGGCGATATCAGTGTGACTGCAGAAAATGCCTGCGGTGTTGGATCAATAAAGAAAATAAGCATTACCACTCCATGCCAGATTCAGGTTGCAAACAATACCAGGGAAATTGAATTGTCAGCATATCCCAATCCCACCAATGGTCAATTTAATATTCAATTGAATCAAACCGAAAATGGAACAGGAATCATTCAAATCTCAAACATGCAGGGAAAAATAATTTGGAATAAAGAGGTAAATTATTTTAAAGGGTATAATGAATTTGAGGTGAATGCAAGTGAGTTTCAAATCGGATTGCATAATCTGGTATTTATTTCCGGTAATTCAATAAAAAGTATGAGGATTGTAAAAATAGAATAAATCATAGATCGCAATTCCCGGTCAGATGAGGTAATCTGTTAAAGAGTGACGAAGAGTTATTAGATAGTAATGAGTGTAGAAGAATTTTAGCTGAGTTTCAAATGGTCCAATATTCGGTCTCGTATTATTGGACCATTTTATTTAAGTTGGAATAATTTTGAGAATAAAAATCTATTCTTTCAAAATCAGATTTTTTAATTTTATTAAACACCCATGGACAAACCTTATTGATAACCAGTAAATGAACGTAAAGAGCGTTTCTCTTAAACGTCGCGTTTCAAACATTTGTTTCAATAGGTATTGTATTGTCAATGCTCATTAAGCGATTTTCATCGGATTTCTATCTATAGAAATTTGCACATGGAGAATTCAACCAATAATTTATAAATTAGATGTACCTTTTCATTTTAAAATTGAAAAATCCTTTTCCGTTTATTGATTCTTAGTCATCACCACACCAGGATCTTCTATTAATCCGGAATTCTGATTACTTTCGTTGCAAATAGTATCCGGTTTGAAAAGATATTTCTTGATAGGCATTGCAATTTTGTGGTTTAAGTTATTATATGCGCAAAATGTACAATTCGTACCTGTCGTAAAAGGAGGCAGTTGTTGTTGCGGACAGTTTGTAGAATTGTTTTATTCGAATCTGGATTTTGAAGATGCACCTACACCTCCGCCTGGAGGATTAATTGTCTATTCAGTTGGTGAATTTTTTTCAGGCTGGACTTGTACCAG
>JBGAWX010000329.1:0-3600 GCA_044227375.1 Saprospiraceae bacterium | reverse complement strand
CATCTGAAATGTGGTATCCTTTGCGTTGGTCGATTCTTGTTTTTAATTCTTGATGGCAATTAAGGCATTTTTCATTGGAGACAGTTTCACCCAAGGTGTGGCATTGAGTACAATTCATGGTGCCTTCCAGATGTTCATGGGCTTTAGCCAAATCACCAGGCGATAGTTGGGCGAATAGTGAATTATTCAAGGCGATTAGATTTAAAAATAAAATTGCAACTCCAATACATTTCACAATACAGTATTTATAAACACCATCATTTGGTAAATTATTAATTTCTATAAATACAATCTACCAAATTCATCATTCAATCATTCGCCTTATTGAACAATTTCTGTACGTCCAAAGTTACAACATTTGGAACAATCATCAATGTTTCATCAAAAAGAATTTATTAAAAGACATCGAGGTATTTATTTTGTATCGTGATTTGAATAGGACAGAATTAAATTTTTAAAAACCGAAATGGTATTTTTAAGGGATGAAGCGGAATTGCATGTAAAATATCAAGTAAAAATATTTTACAAAAAAATTAAAAATTGTATTCAGAGAAGTGTTCTTGAAATCTAAATCCAATACCGAAGGTAACTTCATCGATGTTTCATCATCGTGTATCCAAACCGTTTGCTGATCTGAATGCCCGCTTTTTCCAGAAATTGTGTGGGCAATTCTCCTCCGGCAAAAATATAGATGAGATCATTTTTAATAATTTGTTCGCCGTCCATGGTCTTTAACACTATGTTTTCTGAATTTATGCTGACTACATTGGAATTAAAAATAACATTGACTTTTTTATTGGATTCAGCCTCTTTGATTTTTTCATTGTTTTTTGGTTTGATTCTTCCGAAAGAATCGCCGCGATAAGATAAAATGACCTTATTGTCTTCAGAAAGTGATATTGCAGCTTCAATTGCTGAATCACCACCACCGACCACCATAATGTTTTTATCATGAATATTCTCAGGCTCCAGGAGACGATAAGCTACTTTTTCTAGATGTTCTCCGGGGACATTCAGTTTTCTCGGACTTCCTCTGCGTCCAATAGCGAGTAAAACTTTTTTAGTTTTTAAAGTCTCGCCCTGAAGAGTGAGCACTTTGAAATGATCAGATTCCTGGGAAATAGATTCTACTTTGGTGTTTTCTCTGATGGTGATTTCATTCTGACTTAAGACTTTATTCCAAAGATTCAACAATTCGGCTTTGCTTGTATCCCGAAGCTGGACTTTACCAAATAAAGGCAATTGCATCGGAGCAGTCATTACTATTTTAGATCTTGGAAACGTAAATACGGTACCGCCAAGTGAATCCTGTTCAAGTGTAAGGAAGTTTAATTTATGTTTTTTAGCATTTAATGAAGCAGATATTCCTGCAGGGCCGGCTCCTATAATGATTAAATCATAACTGCTTGGATCTTTTGGAATTCCCGATTGAATTATAAAATCCACCGCCTGCATTCCCTGTTCGACACTATTTTTTATAAGACCCATACCTCCGAGCTCTCCAGCAATAAATATCCCCGGCACATTGGTTTCAAAATTCTGATTGATGTGCGGTAAATCCACGCCTCTTTTTTCAGTACCAATACGCAAGGTAATGGCTTCAACCGGACATGCGTGAAAGCATGCGCCATGTCCAATGCATTGTGAGGCATTCACGAGTGTAGCACGTCCATTTACAATGCCAAGGATGTCTTTCTCCGGGCAAGCAGTGAGGCAGGCGCCGGTCTTGATGCAGGTGTTGGTGTCGATGACGGGATGAAGTGAAACGGGTTCGAACAATCCTTCTTCTTTGGCTTTTTGAATTTTAGCTTCAAATTTTCTGGATTGTTTTGTTTGCTTACGGATATAAATAAAGATGACCACAAAGCAAAAGAGCAGTGCTGAAAAATAAATGATAAATTTCTCAATAAACAAATCGGAGATCAGAAAATCCATCGGTATCCAAAGGTTATAGTAACAATGACATGAATGACCATAATAATCAGCATGATTAACGCAAACGGTAAATGTACAACATGCCAGTGTTTGAAAAGCGATTGCATCACATGGAGTCTGTCGATTTTGTTGTTGAGTGAAATTTCCTCTCTGATGAGATTCAGAATTTGCTTTCTTTCTGGTCTGGATAATTTGCTAATGGCTAAATGCTGTTTGGCATTTTGTATGGTCTTTCGGTCATTAAAATATTTTTGAAACCATTTTGTGATTCCCGTACCAGTTGGATTTGATTCCGTAGAGTTCGTACTCTGGGAAAGCACCCCGAGTGTTTTGTCATCCACATGATAGGAGTTTTGCAATATGTCGCTGATGTTTTTTTTCATTTCTTTGGCTTCATTTAAGCTCAACTCCCTTCCTTCAATGGTTCTTGGAATCTGAATATAAATGAACCGCCCGATGATTCCGCTGAGCACGACCAGTACCATACTCCAAAAACTAATGGAAACGATTCCTCCGAATTTAAATGCGGTATGAAACAACACCAGCATCGGTCCGAGGGTACATAAAAAAATATGAAATTCAAGCCAGTGCTTTAAACGGCCGAGATGCGCCAGTGACCTGTATTTTTTTCTTGCAATATAACCAAAGACACCAATGATGATCAGGAGCGTGCCAATAATACCATATCCATGTCCAAAGGGTCCGCTGGGTTTTAAATTCGTATGATCCACATGAAAGAACCGATCCACCACCGGCGTGTTGTAATAAGACCAACCTTTGTAAATCAACCAGGAAAGAACGATTAGATTAATGCCGACCAATGTGGATATGTAGATACGATGTGTTTGTTTATTCATTCTATATTAAATTAATTATCATTGCTTTTGTATAAGGATTTCTAACATTTAAACTATAAAAGTGTTGAAAAATGAAATTAACAAAGGGCGGAGCAAGTGAATTTTAAATTATGTCTTTCGAAGTATTATTAATGGATAATGATTTGAACGTGAATTTATATAATTTAAAACACATAATTTGTTCCAAGAAAAACGCCGAGATATCCATACGTTTCTTTAATGAGATCTGTACTTCCTGTTAGTTGTCTGGTGCCTATGCCTTTGGTGTAATGCAGTCCCAGGCTCGCTTTGATAAATTTCGAATTAAACCGAACACCTGCAGTGCCTGTGTAGAAATTTTGCTCAAAGGTTTCTGTGCTCAATTCTGATTTCAATGGAGTGAATGAAAATCCGAAATAGGTGTACATACTGTTTTTTAAAGTATATTCCATGCCTGCACTGGTTCTGAGACTTCCTTTAAAATCGGGTATGTTATCATAAAGCGGAGTGTCAAAAACGTCATATTTAATCCCGAGTGTATAACTCATATCGAGTGCCAGCTTCAGCTTGTTCGTTGATTTGTGTACGACACCAATTCGCAGATCCAAGGGAGTTTCAAATTTTGTTTTTTCGTTTTCAATACTAAATTCAGATATTTCAGCAGGATCTGTTGCAGAAGGTTTGTAATAATTGGAATAATAGTATTCTCCTTTTCCAAACAGGTAGATGTTGGGTGCAGAAATTCTTAAACCCAGATTCCAAGTTTCACCGGTTCTATTGATGCCTGCGATAAATAAGAAATTGAAAGGATTGTATTTTTCGCGACTTG
>JBGAWX010000328.1:0-3603 GCA_044227375.1 Saprospiraceae bacterium | reverse complement strand
GAAGACAAATCAGACAGATCGATTGGATTCCGTTGTGCTATGACTCGCACAGGAGGACCTGAAGGTAATGATGATGCCGGAGGATTGGAATTCAACAGAAAAATGCCTAAAGTCAAAAGAGTGACTAAATAAAGTATAAAGAAATTATAGTTTTGAAAAACTCACAGCAATCTTTGTTGTGAGTTTTTTATTTTATGGAATATCCTCTCAGCTATAAGACATATCTCGATCAGGGAAGACGTATTTTTACGGATACCAGACAAATACTTCCTGATGGAGTATTCGTGGCATTACACGGAAACCAATTCGATGGAAATGAGTTTGCGTTAGAAGCCTTGGAAAAAGGGGCTGCATTTGCAATTGTTGATAAAATGGTTAAAAGCGATCCCCGCTTGATTCTTGTAAAAGATACTCTATCTGAACTGCAAGCCATGGCTAATCTGAACCGCAAAATCAACAAGGCACAGATTATAGCAATCACCGGATCAAATGGAAAAACAACAACTAAGGAACTCACGCTTTCCATATTTAAGCTGGCTTATAATTGTATTGCTACACAAGGCAATTTAAACAATCACATTGGCGTACCTCTAAGCTTATTGCGGATCGATGAAAAAACAGAAATTGCAATCATTGAAATGGGTGCAAACAAACCAGGAGATATTCATGAGTTGTGTATAATTGCGGATCCCGATATTGGTTTGATCACAAGCATTGGCAAAGCGCATCTGGAAGGATTTGGAAGTCCTGAAGGAGTTTTAAGGACGAAATTCGAATTGTTTGATTTTATAATTCAAAAGAAAGGTGTTTGTGTATTCAATATGATATCAGAACAGATCCGAAGTTTATTTGATATTGATATTAAATCGATTCGGTTCGGAAATAAGGGACAGGACGTGGATTATCATGGTGTATTGTTGAATTCTTATCCATCAATAAAGATGACATTTGGAAACAAAACTGATGAAATCGAGTTGCAATCCGGTTTATTTGGTGAATACAATTATCAAAACATTTTAGCTGCAGCCACTCTGGCTTCAATGTGTGGAATTTCATTGCATCAAATTCAAAAAGGGGTAGCAGATTATATTCCAGGCAATATGCGATCGCAGATTATCCATAAGGACAGCAACACGATCATTATGGATGCATACAACGCAAATCCGAGTTCGATGAACCAGGTAATTGAAATCTTTGACAAAATGGATTTTAAATCAAAATGGATAATACTTGGAGAAATGGCTGAGATGGGAAGTTATTGTGAATCCGAACATCAAGCGCTTTTAAATCTCGTCCAAACAAAGCAATTTGACAAGAAGATTTTTGTTGGAAAAAATTATAAGGATAGCAACAATGAATCCGGATTGCTATTTTTTGATGATGTAATGAAATGCCGGAGTTGGTTGAATGACAACTGGCCAACACAAACTGCAATTCTCATAAAAGGATCGAGATCTTCCCGCCTGGAACAACTTATCCATTAATCATTTCCAGGATTCTTTTCGGTATTTGGTCATTTACTGTTGAAAGATATTCATCATAGCTGCATGGAATCAATTGATTCGAGATCTCATTATCCACCAAAGGCTCTTCAAACCACCATTTGCCGGAATTTTCAGATTTGTAAAAAGTAATAATGTAATCCAGATTTTTGATTTGCACAAGGTATTGTGTCAGGGATTCTTTATCCAGATTCTGATCTAATTTTTTAAGGTGACAGCCTTCCCAGAAATACCAAATCAGTTGTGCAACCAAATTTGAAGTAATTTTTTCAGAATCTTTATTTTCATTCCATGTGGATATAGCAAATATTTTTAAACGATCACTCATTCCAGCAGTTCTTGAAATGCTTGCTGCTTCTTCAGCAAAAAAACCACTAGGATTTTTATTTTCACTTCCCGGATTATCTGAAGACCGAATGGAGTTTAAATTAAAATAAATCATTTCAGATCTACGGACAGCAGGTTCGATGCAGGCCGGATTGTTTCTGTATTCCCCCAACCTGAAATAATTAATTGACTTTGCAGGATTGAGCGTGTTTTGTCTTTGGAAACCAATAATGTTTAGTTCCTTTAAATAGATGGAATCCAGTTCTAAATTTTCCAATGGAGCACATTGATCAGAAATAAATGAAATGCAATGAGGTTGGTATTTTTTATCCAGGAGATTTTGAATTTTACCAAAGAACTCAGGTTCCGCTCCAATTAGCACGATAGTTTTATTCTGCGTGATGGCCAGTTCAAATATCTTTAGTGTTTCAGCGCTGATATTGTCCATGTCGAGAATGCCTCCATCGGCCAAATAAACATCATCAAAATAGCTTGATGTAAAATGATATAAATGAGATCTGACCAATTTTCCAAGTAAAGGATCGCAGGAAAAAAGTATCAATTTTGATTTCGGGTTTTGATAGTAATTTGCAGGCTGATTTGAAAATAATTTGCCAATGCTTTGATCAATAATCGGCAGTTCATCGGGGCAATTAAAAAAATCATTTGAATTCATATGTTATTTGAATTTTATAAAGCAAAAATAAACATTATAAATTTATTTAATATGAAATGGCCGACTTTTATTTCATTTAAATAAAATAAACAGATATGCCTGATAATTTGAATCGATATTTAGATGCGTCGCCGGAAATTGTTTTTGAATGGTCCGACAAGGAAACCGAAGCCAGAGCGTGGTTGGTAATTAATTCATTAAAGGGTGGTGCGGCTGGCGGAGGCACCAGGATGAGGAAAGGTCTGACCCGAAAGGAAGTAGAGGACCTTGCCAAAACAATGGAGGTCAAATTCAGCGTGTGCGGACCGGCAATCGGAGGTGCAAAATCCGGTATTGATTTCGATCCTTCAGACCCAAGGAAGGAAGGGGTTTTGAAGAGATGGTTTCAAGCGGTGCGGCCCTTACTCAAAAGTTATTACGGTACAGCCGGTGACTTAAATGTTGATGAAAAAACCGAAGTCAGTCCTTTGTTAAAGCCACTTGGCATCATACACCCTCAGGAAGGAGTGCTTGAAGGCCACTTTAAATATGCTCCTGAAATTAAGAAAAGTATTTTGGATCGATTAACCCGTGGATGTCAACTCAATGTCCGTTCTGAGAAATATAGTCCTGCTCCAAACTCCGATTTATACACTACAATTGATCTCATCACAGGATATGGAGTAGCAGAGTCAGTACGAATTTTCTATCATCTGTATAAATCCGAATCTCTTCACAATAAGCGTGCTTACATTCAAGGATGGGGTAATGTAGGTGCAGCGGCAGGTTGGTATTTATCAAAAATGGGTGTTCGAATCATCCTGATACAAGATAGAGAAGGTTATATTGTAAATGAAAATGGTTTTTCTTTTGAAGAAATTACCGAATTCATGAATAACAAAAAGGCAAACACAATCCAACATGAGAAAAAATTTTTTGGAGCATTACCCAATGAATTGTTGAATGGCTTGAATCTTGAATTGTTTATTCCTGCTGCAGCATCCAAATTAGTCAAACCTGATTTTATTGATTTATTGATTGATAATGGATTGCAATTAATTTCCTGCGGGGCCAATGTTCCCTTTGAAGAAGAGGGGAATCTTTTTGGTGCACTTAGCA
>JBGAWX010000327.1:0-3606 GCA_044227375.1 Saprospiraceae bacterium | reverse complement strand
GGACATGGACATAGAAAAGACCACCGACGACAGCCGCAACACCCTCAACTAGATCAACTTCTTCAACCCCACAAGGAATTCAAATGAAAAACCTGTGGAATGGAGCGGTATATTATATCAGAATAAACCCAATCCATTCAGCGAATCCACTATAATCGGATTTGAAATTCCGAAAAACCAGGAGGTAGAATTTATTTTCTATGAAGTGAATGGAAAAGTGATTCATAAATTCAATAAATCCTTTGAGAAAGGATATCATGAATTTGAATTGAAGAAATCAGACTTAAATACATTCGGGGTCTTCTTTATGCAGATGAATACCGAAGATTTTACAGATACAAAACGATTAGTTCTTATCCGTTGATAAGGATTGAGTAAATGCAGTGTTATTGCCTGATCATGGTGACATGATCAGGCTTTCTTATTCGAATACAGTTTGAAGAAGGCATTGGCTATCGGAAGAAGAAAAGCATTTTAGCTAAGGAAACCAGAAATCAAAAACGAATAGCCTTAAGTCTAAAGCCTATAGCGTTCCTGAGAAATTTATTCGATATTATTGCCAGGAATGTGTATTTTTGCTTTCAGACACCGTCGCATTTGTCAATCAAATCAAACAAACCACTCAAAACAAGCTTTTAGAGACTTTACTATTCCGGATTGGGAATCTTTAAGTTAAGAGTTTAGAAAGTCCTTAAAAAGTAAGGTTTGTATTAGTAAAAAGAATAATATTCATTATAAAGATTCTTAAACACATATTAAATTTGTATCCGGTTTTGGAGGGCCTTTTTAATACCAAATCCAGTAAGCTATGAAAAAAATTATCTGTTCTCTTCTTTTTCTTGGAAGCTATTTCTTGATCAATGCTCAATTGGTTTTCCAGATCGGCAATGTTTCTGGAAATAAAAATGATACGGTAACCTTACCGGTTAGTGTCGTATCGGGTTTTACAAAGTTGAGTACCATGCAGTATTCGATTAAGTATGATTCCAATGTTCTGGCCATAGTCGACTATACCAAAATTCCCGATGTAAACAATCCGGGTTTTCTGGTATATGATGTAGAGATGGGAACCCATGTAGGAAGCGCTTCGGTAAAAAACGGAGAGTTGACCTTCAGTTGGTCAGAGCCCAGCCTCAATGGTAAAACAATAAGCAATGGGACGACTTTATTCAATATCAGATTTAAACTCATAGGAAAGGAATGCGATTCCTCATTTGTCAGTGTGGTAAATAAACCCTTGGCTATAGAAGTACTCGATAACAATTTTAACAATGTCAATTTTACCGCGAACCCGGGTAAGATTAAAATCAATGGATCCGGTTGTGTTGTCAATCCTCCTGCTGGTGGATTAGAACTCATCGCATCTACTGAAACCACACCTGTAGGAGTGGTCAAATGCATAAAAATTACCGCCAAAGATTTTAAAAATATACAGACTGCCCAGTTTGCTATCAAATGGGACAAGGCAGTTGCCAAATTCGAAAGTCTGACCTCAGGGGCATTGACCCTATTGTTTGGACAGAATTATGCAGCTTTTTCAGACAGTTCGGGAGTGGGCATCACCTGGGATGCAGGAAGGGATCCATTGACTGTCGCTGACGGTACGGTGTTGTTTGAAGTATGCCTAAGACCGGTTGGTCCTTCCGGCGCAATGACTGCAATCAATTTCGATGGCCTTATGGGCGTGATTGAATTTACAGATGGAAACGATAACATCGTCACTCCAAAATTTACAGCAGGCAAGCTCACCATAACGGGTGCAGCTTTGAATCTTTATTACAGGGACACCATGGTTTCTGAACCCGGACCGTATTGCATTCCCATCCGTGCAGATAATTTTAAATGCATGGAGAGTTTTCAGTTCGGGATGGTCTTCGATACTACTAAGTTGAAATTTGATCATTTCAATTTTATTCTGCCTACACTCAATCTGACTCATGTCAATGTGGTGAAAGATTCGATCCGGGTATCTTGGGATGCATCTTCAGGATCACAGGATTTACCAAATGGAGGAATTATTTTAGAAGTCTGTTTTACATCCAAAGTGACTCCTTGTGTTGAATTTGATACCAAGTTGAGGTTTACCGATTTTCTTGGTGGACCAATTGAATTTAACGATTGCAATGGAAGTTCATATGCCATCACCAAAAATGAACCCAACATTAAAGTCAAATGCAAAACAAACATACCAGTAACCATCACTTTAGGTTCTGCTACTCCGGTCAAATGCTATGAAGATTGTAATGGAAGCATTATTGGTACTATGGTAACTGGGGGTGTAGGTCCATTGCGCTATGAATGGAAATGGATCGAACAAATGGCGATTATCTCTACTGATTTAACTCCTGTGACCGATTTATGTACAGGTACTTATCAATTATCTGTAATTGATTTAGGAAATGCCAATGCAACAACCACTTCGAATACTATAATTATAACCAGTCCAACAGAAATCAGAGATTCAGCTTCTGTTACCCATGTTGTTAATGGTAATGATGGTGCAATTAATTTGATGGTTGGTGGAGGCACTCCAACTTACACTTTCAAATGGATTAGATTGAGTTCTGGTTCTATGGTTGGAACCACAGAAGATCTCACAAACATTCCTGCAAACGATTATAAAGTGACAATCACGGATAAAAATGGATGTATGAAAATGGATACATTTACTGTAAATCCTGCGCCTCTTAAGTTTGCTGGATTTAATTTGATTGATTCTAATAAATGTTTTGGTGAATGTAAAGGAATCCTATTCGCGAATGCCACCGGTGGAAAATTACCCCAGACATTCAAATGGAGTAACGGAGATATGGGCAATCCCGCTGATTCACTTTGTGCGGGTACAGTTACTGTAACGGTTACCGATGCTAATGGGGTCACAGTAACTGCAACTTATCAAATAAAACAACCAGATGTAATTGAAATCACGCTTGATAGTATAGTAAAATCTTCAGGAGCCGATGGTGCCATTTACATAAGTCCAAAAGGTGGTACCCCATACAAAAGGACTGGAAGAGCACCATACGATTATGTCTGGAAAGATGCGGCAGGAAATACCGTGAGCACACAGGAAGATCTAAAAAATGCTGCACCGGGTACTTATTCGATTTGTGTATCAGACACTTTCAGTTGTACAAAATGCGATACACAAATCATTATGTCAAAGGGAGGAGGTCCGGATACTCCAATAATTACAATCACACTGGCAATCGATCCTAAAACCGGAAACCGGGATGTCAGTTGCAGGGGAACATGTGATGGAAGAATTACCGCAACGGTAACCTCTACTATTCCCAAAGAACCTTATACATATCTCTGGAGTAACGGAGCAAAGACTAAAGTAATTAGTGATTTGTGTCCCGGCCAATCTTATAGCGTTACCGTCACGGATAATGCAGGGAATACCAAAGCATCAACCGCATTGATCGTGAAAGACGCGCCACCGATTACCCTTTCAAGTAAAAAAATACAATGTGCCAGTGATAAGACCACTTTGGATGGTTCATATGAAGCGATTGCCACTGGTGTCGTAGAACCTGTATCCTATAAATGGTGTAACGGTTCCATCAATAAAATTGCCAATGATTTGCAAGCAGGAAATTGCAG
>JBGAWX010000326.1:0-3616 GCA_044227375.1 Saprospiraceae bacterium | reverse complement strand
CAACGCCTTGACTGAATCGGCCTTCTATCCTTCCTGATTTTACAAGACCGTCATATTTTCTCATCAGAAGATAAGATTCAACCTGAGAAAGTGTATCAAGAATAACTCCAACCATGATTAAAACTGATGATCCTCCGAAGAAACGTGCGAATTGAGGATTGACCCCGAACAGCACGGCAATAGATGGTAGTATCGTTAAAAATCCGAGAAAGATTGCTCCTGGAAGTGTAATTCTTGTAGTAGTGGTATCTATATATTCTTCTGTGTCTTCGCCTGGTTTAATACCCGGTATAAACGCATTCTGACGCTTTAAGTACTCAGCATAATTCTGTGGATTTACAATTAAAGCCGTGTAGATATAAGTAAATCCGACCACTAAGATAAATGTGAGAAAATTATGCCAAAAACCATAAGGATCAGTAAGCGTTTGCAATAACCCTGTGGTTCCTAAAGTCGGATCTGAAGTTAAATACTGAACAGCAGTTAACGGAAGAAACAAAATAGCCTGTGCAAAAATGATCGGCATTACACCAGCTGCATTCACCTTAAGTGGTATGTAATCCCTATTGGTTGACATGGGCATAGATCCCGCGCCTCGTCCGACCATTCTCTTCGCAAACTGAATAGGAATTTTGCGAACGCCTTGAATGACCAGTATACACGCAATGATGATTAAAAACAAAATAATCAATTCCATTAAGAACAATAAGAGCTGCTGGGTATTCAATTCGAAAGCAAATGCGCCAGGAAGCGAAGAAATGATACCGATCATAATGATCAATGATGTACCATTACCGATACCTCTGTCTGTGATGCGCTCACCCAGCCACATACAGAATACTGTTCCTGTAGCAAGAATGATGCTGTTGGAAAACCAAAAAATAAACTGACTCACATTGGGATCGACAGCACCCATTGATTTGATGTAGGTAAGATAACCGCCACCTTGAACAAGAGTGATGAACACAGTCAATATCCTAGTAATTTGATTGAGTTTCTTTCTACCGCTTTCTCCTTCCTTTTGCTGAAGTCTCTGGAAATAAGGCACCGCAAAACCCAACAACTGCACAATAATTGAAGCCGTGATGTAGGGCATAATACCCAAGGCAAAAATGGATGCTTTGTCAAAAGCTCCGCCTGTGTAACTATTAATCAAACCAAAAAGACTATTTGCAGAATTCGTGCTCTTTTGACTTAATACCTGAGGATCAACTCCCGGCAATACTATAAAAGAACCCACTCTGAATACCACAAGCAGACTGATCGTATAAATGATTTTGTCTTTAAGCTCATGAATGCTCCAGATATTTTTTAAAGTTTCTATTAGTTTTTTCATCCGATAAAATTAAATGATGTCAAGAGTACCGCCTGCTGCTTCGATTTTGGATTTGGCTGATGCTGTACACGCATGAACTTTTAATTTGAGGGCCTTGGATACTTCTCCCCTTCCAAGTATTTTAATTCTATCATTAGCATTGAATATTCTATGCGCTGAAAAAATTTCGGGAGTAAATTCAGAAGTTTTTAATCTCTCTGAATACGACATTAGCAGATCGAGATTGATTTCTCTATAATCCACTCTATTGATATTTTTAAAACCGAATTTTGGCAATCTTCTCTGTAAAGGAGTTTGTCCCCCTTCGAATCCCTTAGTAGATGTAGCACCAGATCTTGCCTTCATTCCTTTATGACCTTTCCCGGCAGTTCCGCCATGGCCAGATCCTTCACCTCTTGCTATTCTTTTTTTTCTATGAGTGGCTCCCTTTGCAGGTTTTAAATTATGTAATTCCATATCAATTATATCTTTTCTACTTGTACAAGATGTTTTACTTTATTCACCATTCCCAGTATTTGAGGAGTGGATTCCAATTCCACTGAATCATTTGGATTTCTCAATCCAAGTGCGCGAATGGTTAATTTTTGTCTTTCGTTTGCTTTAATAACACTCTTTGATTGAGTGATTTTGATTTTTGTCATGTCTCTTAATTTAGAACCCTTCAAATACTTTTACCAATTCAATCTTTCTGTGTTTCGCAACATCATAAGGACTTCTGATTTTTGTCAATGCGTCCAAAGTTGCTTTAACCACATTATGAGGATTTGATGATCCGATTGATTTTGCCAACACATTGTGGATGCCTGCAATATCCAGAACTGCTCTCATCGCACCCCCTGCGATTACGCCGGTACCATCTGCTGCCGGTTTAATAAAAACGCGACCTGCACCAAATTTTCCTTTTTGTTCGTGAGCAATGGTCCCTTTCATGATAGGCACTTTTATCAGGTTCTTTTTTGCATCATCAACTGCTTTTGCAATAGCATCAGAAACTTCACGTGCTTTTCCGATACCTTGTCCAACAATTCCCTGACCATCTCCAACGACAACCAGTGCAGAAAAACTAAATGTGCGCCCTCCTTTGGTTACTTTAGCTACACGATTTAATGAAACCAGTTTTTCTTTCAACTCCGTTTCTGCCGCAGCTTTAACTCTTACAACATATGATTTAGCCATATCTTATTCTTGAATATAATTTTTAAATTAAAATCTCAATCCACCTTCCCGGGCACCATCCGCCAATGCTTTGATTCGACCATGATAAAGAAATCCACCTCTGTCAAAGACCACGGATTCGATATTCATAGATTTAGCTTTTGTCGCGATTAGACTTCTCCCTTTTCCAATGGTCTTTTCCAATGATGAAGCGGCACAAAGAGTTTTTCCCTGTGCATCATCGATCAATTGGCAATAGATGGAAGTATTGCTTTTAAATACAGACAACCTGGGTCTCTCAGAAGTACCCTGAACTGACTTGCGTATTCTGAATCTTATCTTTTGTCTTTGCGTGTCTTTATTCTTTTTCATTTCTAATCCTTTTTGTTTGATTAGTAAAAACGATTATTTACCTGCAGACTTACCTGCTTTTCTTCTTAGAATTTCTCCGGTGAATTTGATTCCTTTTCCTTTAAATGGTTCCGGTGCTTTGAACGCTCTTAGTTTTGCACAAATCTGACCCATGAGTTGCAAATCAGAACCTTTCAGAATAATTTTTGGATTCTGTCCTTTCTCGGTAAGTGTTTCTACTTTTAATTCTGAAGGGATCGAAAATAAAATCGGATGTGAGAACCCCACAGATATTTCAAGAAGATTCCCCGTATTTGAAACCCTGTAACCTACTCCGACCAATTCCATTTGCTTGGTAAATCCATCGGTAACGCCGACAACCATATTGTTGACTAACGCCCTGGTCAGACCATGCAATGATTTATGTCTTTTTTGTTCTGTCGGTCTGCTTATTGTCAATACTCCATCCTGATTCTCGATTTTCATGTCCGGATCAATTGCCTGAGTAAGGCTACCCTTTGGACCTTTCACCGTAATCGATGATTTGTCTATCTTGACTTCTACTCCCTTTGGAACTGTGATTATTTTTTTTCCGATTCGTGACATGATGAAATAATTTTAATAAACCTGACACAATACTTCTCCACCAACATTTGCCTTTCTGGCTTCTTTGTCTGTCATGATTCCTTTTGAAGTAGAGACGATGACAATACCAAGACCATTGATAACTTTTGGTAGTGTATCCACATTACCATACACCCTTTTTCCTGGTTT
>JBGAWX010000325.1:0-3624 GCA_044227375.1 Saprospiraceae bacterium | reverse complement strand
GCTTTGTGGATTATAATCAGGATGGATTGATGGATATTCTGGTTGGTACCGAAGGATTTTATATTGTGGGTTCCAACAAACGCGATGCCCGCCTGGTCTTGTTTGAAAATATTGGAACAGTAAAGTTTCCAAAGTATAAATTAGTCGATAGCAATTATTTAAATTTTAATGAATTCGCTTTGGGTTCAGATCCTCATAACAGTTTTTCGCCTTCATTTGGTGATTTGGATAATGATGGTGATCTGGATTTACTCGTTGGTGAAAATTACGGACAGTTTTTTTATTGCAGAAACATCGCAGGAAAAAACAAACCCTTTGTTTTTGAAAAAGCGATTTTCCCTTATCAGGATCTTAGTGTGAAAGCATACAGCAGTCCTTGCATTGTGGATCTGAACAGAGATGGACTTCCCGATATCGTGAGCGGATCCTGGTTGAATACCAATGATTCCAATATGCGTCCCTGTGGCAGTTTTTATTATTTTCAAAATATGGGCACAAAGGACCAGCCGTTGTTTGATCTGGATTATTATAAAGCTCCCAACAGCAATTGCCTTGGAAAAATAATTGTAAATGGTATTGGTTCGAAGTCATTTACTTCTCCGGAAGTGATTGATTTTAATGGGAATTATAAATTGTTTAGTGGAAATATTTACGGTGAAGTAAAAATCATTTCGAATATTGAAAACAATGTTCAGGGACAATTTAAATTGGAAAATCCAAACTATGGTCAATTGCTTGAAGGCGAGCGTTCGCGAATGAGTTTGGCAGATATCGATGACGATGGAATACTTGACATGATTGTTGGGAACAGCAGGGGAGGATTGGCCATGTTTCAAACGGCAATAAAAACCGATGGAACGACCGGAATCAATGAGGAGCAATTCGGGGAAGTAAAAATATTTCCAAATCCATCTTCAGGAGTTTTGAATATCGTTAATAATCACTCTTCTAAAATAAAAGTATCAATCTATAATGTACATGGAGTTTTAATGCACCAGGATAACGTCAATGCAAATGCCCGCGCAGTAATCGATTTAGGTACTTTGAATTCCGGTCTTTATTTCATTCATTCCGGGGGTGTGTTTATGAATAAAGTCATTAAATGGTTTAAAATTTAAATGATGAAAAATGCAATTGGTTTTCTATTCTGTTGTTTGAGTGGTTTGCTGTTGTCTCAGTCCATGACCAAAGTCAAATTAACTCGTAATGATATTGTGATGAATGATGTGGTCGGGATGAGTTCTTTTTCGAATACAGGAGTCACTCCGGCGTCAAAAATTTGCGGCATCAATTGTCTGAATACTCTAAATAATCAGAATGAAATCATGTTGCTGCCATTCTACAATGAATCCGACATCACAACCGCGATGTTCGTGTATCACAAAGCGGGAAATCTATACATCCGAAAAGTGATTCATACCGGACATGATGATGTTTTTTTTCTTGGCAGTTATAATAATGCCGGTTCGGGAAACTTAATGGTGTTTGGAATATTTAGCTTAAAATTAAAAGCAATCAGATTGCTAAAGGTTGTTTCGCTGGCATCGGATCCGAACTTTATTCTCAATCCAGTTGATGTGATTTATGAAAATAATATTTATTACATCTTAGGGGAAACACCGGTCAGTTATCTTTCGGAATTTAATAGTAAAATCATTCTGTTCAAGTTTGATGGTACCAATGTGCTCTGGTCTAAAATTTACAATTCTATTGCTCCTATTAATTCAGAAGTACCCGCTGCTCTCAATTTTGCTCCAAATGGTAACTTGTTGGTTGCAGGTACCATAAGAAGATCCGGAGTGGTGGATCCTAAAATGATGTTGGCACAATTTGATCCTGATGGGAATCCGGTGATGATGAAATCGGTGGATTTGCTTTTTCCGGATTTAAAACATAGCAATCGCTTTGGATGGACTTATGTGAAGTCAAAAGGAACGAATATTCATTTGTTTTCCCAGGCTGTGTTAGGATTGTCTGATCCGGGGACTGTTTTGGTTACAATGTTTGACAATGATTTAAATCTCCGGACATGGAGGAATTATACAGCACCCATTCGGGTGGAATCTGCCAATATAGATGGAAATTTCTTTCTGTTTGGAGGACAGGCCCCTATAGAAACTGGCTATGAAGGCTTCGCATTGATGAAAGTAAATTCTGCAAATGCTATTGTAGAGCAATTTAAGAATTATAAAAAAGATTTGAAAAATTCAAGCATTGCTACTAGTTCTGCATCCTCTTATGATAGGGCCACTGATGCCATCTGGACGGTTGTAAAACCCAATGGATCCAGTGAAAATTATCTGATCGTTTTAGAGAATCCCGGCAATCTGGATCATCGCTGTGCTGAGAATTTGACATCAACCGTAGCGAAAGATACCATGAGGTTAACAGAGATTCCAGTCAATGTAAAATGGCTTGATTTTCAACTTTCGGATATTGATGGAAATGTAAGAGAAGTTGAAGTAGAGGTTAAAGATGTTTGCAACTCTACAGCATCACATGAGCTTTCCAAAGAACGGATTGGAATTTTTCCAAATCCAAACAATGGATTGTTTTTTATACGTTCAGATAAAACCATTGAAAAGATTACTATTTTCAATACCTATGGAGAAGAGATAAGTAGTGAATTTGTAAATGAAAAAACATTTCAATCCAAAGCGGATCTGAAGGCAGGATTGTATTTTGTACGATTTGATTTGGATGAGCAAACGACAATTACCAAGAGTCTGCTAATAACTGAATAATGCTGATAGAATATTCGTAATGGTTCTTTTACCTCAGGAATTTGCCTAATTGAAAATCTTACTGCCTACTCTTATCATTGTGGACCCTTCTTCCAGTGCAATTTCAAAATCACCGGACATTCCCATAGACAATTCTTGAAACTCAGGGCTCTTGAAATAATTGGATTGCAAAGTGTCATAAATGGTTTTCAATTTTTTGAATTCTTTTCGTACCTGCGTATGATCTTCAGTAAAACTGGCCATTCCCATCAATCCGGAAATCGTGATATGATGCAAAGCATCCCAATCATCTCGATATAAGGAGGTGAGCAGTTCGCTTTCTATAAAACCATGTTTACTTTCTTCATTGGTGATCTTGACTTCTAATAAAACCGGAATCACCCGGTTGTTGATCAGAGCTTCCTGATGAATTTTTTTTGCCAATCCGAAGGAGTCTACAGAATGGATCATATCAATCCATGGTGCAATCCATTTTACTTTGTTGGATTGCAAGGTGCCAATCATATGCCATTCAATGTCATTGGACATTTTGTCTTTCTTTTGAATTAAATCCTGCACCCGGTTTTCTCCAAAAATAATTTGCCCTTCATTGTAAATGGAATTTATATCTTCAAGAGTTTGATGTTTTGTCACCACGACCAGCTTTGCATTGTAGCGGGTGGCTATATCAAGCACCTGGTGATAATTTTTCAGATTCATTTTAAGGGTTGACGATTTCTGTATTTATTTTGGAGATGGGATACTCAGGAGCATCTTCAAAGGTATTTAAAGCATTGATCAATTTAAAGGATTTGAACAGATGAAGTTGATTTGGATTTATATGCTCTTCATGAATTCTCCAATCTGCAAGTAAGGAAGCTCTCATAGTGCCGGCAAGAAG
>JBGAWX010000324.1:0-3627 GCA_044227375.1 Saprospiraceae bacterium | reverse complement strand
AAGAGAGGAGTGAAGAGTGATGCCCGCCTGCCGGACGGGCAGGAGTGATGAATTCCGAAAGGTGCACTGTATATCATTTAACATTACCAGGCATTCTAAAATGAATTATTATTTTAAATTCTATTTAGGTATTGGTATGGTGTAATAAACACAATTTTGCCCGCCAAAAATACCAAGTCCTCCGTTAATATTGCCATCAATTCTCACATAGGAAGCAAACGGCCCTTGTCGGGTGCGACTGGTTTCTAAAGTATTCCAAAAGTCGTAGTGACTTTGCGGAATGGTGCACCATTTAATAAGTGCCGTATCCCCTCTTCGAAAAAGGCCACTATTGTCATCGAATTTTTCATCAGGTCCTCTTGCTTCGAAGAGTGTGAATTTAAATTTTTGTCCATCAAAAAAAATATCATCTGTTACAGAATTGACATTGGCAACCAAACGCTCGCCTTGACCGGAAGTATAATACCTATAAAAATCTTTCTGTCCTGGAAGATCGGAAATAATACAAAACATCTGGGCGAAGGTATCATTCTGATTTTTACCAGGAGGTTTGGTAAACCATATTGAATCAATTGAGATCCGTTTTGGAATTTCTGTGCTGCCGGATATCGTATCATGATCTTTTATGACCTGAATAATATATTCAACACCTTCCTGAGGATCAATTGATCTGTTAACATCAGCATATATGCAAATATCAGTCTTAATACTATCAGGCTCTAAACCCAGACTCTTAAGCAGATCAGATCGCAAAGGCTCAGGAAGGCTATTCAAACAAACCTCCTGAAGCGTATACTTAATGCCTTTTGAATAAACTGCTACATCAGCTCCTCGTACAAATGAATTGTTGACCACATCGATTCCAAAGGAAGAATAAAATGGCAGGGAATAGGTGACTATGGCATATACCGGAAAATTCTCAGCACTCTTTTCAATATAGGATTCTACAACAAATTGCTTCTGGTAAATATTCCCATCCGGAATATATTCCTCTTCACAGGAAGACTGTGTCAAAACCAACACACTTAACAACGACAACGATTTCCAAAAACTGCTCATCATATTTATTTTCCGGTTTTCCAATAAAAATTCCAGGTTACAGACGGAATGATCGTAAATAGTGAAACCTTTAACGCTTTTGCCGAGGCATTCCCCGAATAAACATCAGAATCAAAATCCGTGTAGGTAAAAAATAAATTTCTGCGATTGTAAACATTATATATACTGAAAGCCCAACTTGAATGGAAGGGTTTATTTTTATTTATTGCTTTAGAATATACAAATGAAATGTCCATCCTGTGATACGCTTCAAGCCGTTGGCTGTTCCGCTCACCATATTCAATGTTGGGTCTTCCTTCAATAAAAAAAACACTTTTAATAGGAGTATACGTTTTTCCGCTTGCATAAATAAAACTACCCGATACTTCCCAATTTTTTGATAGAGGATAATTGCAGACTACAACCAAATCATGTGGCCTGTCGTATACAGACGGATACACTCTTCCTTGCTCTATCTGATCAAACCTACCTTATTATCCAAAAAATTTCTGAAATACCCTATGGCATATTGAATTCCAATTTGTGGTTTTACAATTTCAGTACAAGGCACCCAGACATCAGCAGGCAAAGTGCTTCCGGAATTACTGACCAGGTGAATGAATTGACTTGCAATAGAGACGCCCCCTTTAAGAGAAGAGGTATTGCTTAAACTTTGATTGAATCCGATTCTTGGTTCGGGCATGAAATAGCTTTTGATCAATTCACCATCATTATAAATTGCAGAATCCAATGAAGAAACATAGGGACCTACATGATTAAACATCGACAATCGCATTCCTATATTCAGTTTCAATCTTCTTGAAACTGACCAATCATCCATAATATAGAGTTCGGATTCATGACCAAATTTTGGCTCGAAGTTAGTTTTGAAATCCACCTCACCATTGGTAGCATTAACCACGTTCGGAGTGAGTTTGTGATAAGTATATCTGATTCCCGTCTTGATTAAATGATCCGGGTTCGGGAAATAATCCACATCTGCTTTTACAGAATAATCCCTGACTCCTGAGTTGACTCCAAATTGAAATGCCTCTTGTCCACCCTGCAAACCAAATTTGTAATCATTCGAAATCGCTGATACATTTAGAAAAAGCTTGTCATTGAGGATGTGGTTCCAGCGAATCGTTCCTGTTGCATTTCCATAAGGCAATTCAATACTAAATCCTCTAATCTGATTTGCAAATTTAAATACATCCCTTCCGAAATAACCGCTCATATAAATCCGGTCACGATCGCTGAATTGGTAATTTACTTTTACATTCAAATCATAGAAATAATAATTGGTGCCTGCAAAATCAGTTTTATCAATAAATGGTTGTGCAAGATCCAGGGCATATGTTCTTCTTGCTGAAAGTATGAACGAACTTTTTTCTTTCTGAATCGGACCCTGAAATGTCAATCTGCTGGAAATCAATCCAACCCCACCTTCCATTACATAATTTTGATTGTTGCCTTCTTTCATTTGCACATCGATCACAGACGAGATGCGACCACCGTAATTGGCAGGCATATTGCCTTTGATCAATGTGTAATTTTTTATCGCATCGGAATTGAAAATGCTGAAGAATCCAAAGAGATGTCCTGTATTGTAAACAATGGCTTCATCCAATAAAACTAAATTCTGATCAGGTCCTCCACCACGCACATATATACCAGCGGTTCCTTCACTAGCAGAGGACACACCGGGCAACAGCTGCAATGTTTTAAGAAGATCGACTTCACCCATCAATGCCGGCAATTTTTTTACTGTTTCCATGGACATGTCAATGGTACCCATATCCGTACTTTCTATATTTTTTCGTGGATTATCCGCGGTAATTTCAATCTCCTGAATGGCTACACCATAGGAAAGTTCAACATCCATCACTTCATCCTTTGATAATTGAATGTCTTTTATCAGAGAAGTATAACCCAAATATGAAAATTGCAATTGATACATTCCTGAATCCAGGGTAATTGAGTAAAAGCCATAGGAGTTACTTACAGTTCCAACTGAAGGTTTGGAAACCAGGTAGATATTGACTCCGATCAGGTTTTCTCCGGATCCCATTTCTTTTACATAGCCACTGATCGTATACTTTTTTTGAGAAAAGATGCCGGAAAAAAACAATAAAAACAGAATGACCAAAGGTCCTGAATGCTTCATAAATGTCTAAAACTATATAAACAGGAAATTCAGGATCATTAACAGATCAAAGGCTAACATGTTTTAACGAGACGCCCTGTTTTTTTAATAATCTGAGGATTCCTTTTTCACCATAGAGATGACCGGCACCACAGCTGAAGAAACAATTTTCTGTTTTACCTAAATCCATTATTTTTTCAAACATGATGACATTTCTATCAAACAACATCAATCTTCGGTATTTGCCCAGCATTTTCCTGCTTGCATGGTAGATCGATCTCAAGTCCTGAGCATGATAATCCTGTAGCATTCTGAGATATTTAATTCTGGATCTCTGCAGATTTTTCAACAAATCTTTTAACATTTTAATTTGGTCATCAATTTCAATTGTACCTATTAAATTAAAATGACTCTCAAAATCTTCCAGGCCAATTCTTTTTATT
>JBGAWX010000323.1:0-3651 GCA_044227375.1 Saprospiraceae bacterium | reverse complement strand
ACCTCTAAAGCGCTTACCTGCAATTCCATTTTCTGTCCAGCACCCAGAGACGCTACCAGATTGCCATTCACTTTTATTGCCGCTCCTATTGAAATGCGCTTTATCAATGACTCATCGAATTGTGAAAAATCTACCACAACTTGTAAATTATTCAAAGTCGATCCATCATTTAATGCAATAAAACGATTGCTCCGGAATGCTCTCACCCAACCCATTACGGTGAGCTGATTCCCAACAGGCTCCATCTGAAGTACTTCAACAATCTTAGTCCGCTGCATAATTCAAATTGAAGGGCAAAGATAAATCGCGGATTCCTTGGATTCAAGGGAATCAGACGGAATATTCAGTAATTTAAAAACTTAATCTATAGTAGCCGACATGTTTATTCTTAAAATGAAACCGCGGCAATCTTAAGTCCGGTAAGTCAAGATAATTTTGAAAGCATTTACATTAGAGATTCCTGATCACTTCGCTGAGATGCATCAACTGATCGCTGGACGCCGTTCCACTGTATTTTAAAGTTTCCAGGTTTTGAATGACCCCTAGAAAGTTTTCCGCAATTTTATCCTCATTCTTATTTTGTTGAAGAAATTGCTTGATTGCTACCCACGAACTTTCTTCGGAAACATTTGGGTATTTTAAAAAAAACTTTTTTGCAATGATTCTTTCCAAATCATCCAAATTCAAAGTTTGTCCAAATGATAATTCATCGCTGCTGATTTTTGATTTTTTTGCAAAGAAAGATTTTGCATTCCGCTGATACCAGCTTATCAGGATGAATCCAATTGGCAGTCCACACAATACCCAGGCTCTGTAATCTTTTATCAAAGCCGGGGATTGAAACTCCAATGACACAGAACGTTTGATATCCTTGATGTCTTCAAGTTCTTGCGCTGCAACAGCAGTGCTTACACCGGTAATTTGCACCTTGATGCTGTCTTTTATCAACACGTATTTATTTTGAACAGGGTTAAAATAAACAAAATAAGGGCTTATTAAAAATTCACCGGGAGATTTGGGTACAATCAGATAATCATATTTTCTCGTTTTAGTGATCCGGGGTTCATCAGTGACTTTAATAACATCAGCAGCTTTTGAATCGGAAATTTCAAAACTGGAATCCAATTGTACGAAATCTGGTTTGATGGTATTGAAATTCGCATCTCCCTGCAACTGAAATCCCAGATGGATTGCATCATTCAGTGTGTACGTTTTATTTAAAGGATTTTTTTGTACGAACATTTCACCTACTGCTCCACTGAAATGTTCAGGTATCGGTTGCGGAAGTTCCTTTACTATTATTTTCAATTCATTACTGGTAATGTTTTCAACCTGCGACCTGAACAAAGACGGCATCCCGAATCCGAATGGATCGCTCTCTCCCTTGACGATTCTGAACACTGCAGGATCGATCGTAATTCTTCCTGTTTTAACTGGATACAACGCGGTTTTCGTTAAAATTTTTGTCGTGTATTCCCTTCCTTCAAAAATTTCACGTTGACTGGTGTTATTCAACATATTGACGGCTTCTTCCTGAAATGCATCCAGATCCGGTTTGGAAGCAAATTCAATATTTTCTATACTCACCCGGGTGTATAATTTGTAAGTGAGAATGAATTGTTCGGAAAAATAGACTTCCTGCTTTTCAACGATGGCTTTAATAAATACATCTGCAGCTCCACTTTCCGCTGTAGCCGTTGCTTTGACCACTTTAATGGTTATGGGTTTTGATTGCAATGTTTTTCCTCTGACTACAATACTGGCAGATGGTATGGTAAAACTTCCAACTTGATTGCAGGTCAATACATAAACAAATCCTATGGAAGAACTCATCGCACCATTTATGATGGTAGTCTGCATGGATCTTGAAGGACCAGATACCACTCTGAAAGGTGAAAAAACAGGAGGACTGAATCCTGATCCTTCTGCATTCTTCAATTGAAACGTCACCTGAAAGGTACTGTTCTGCAAAACGCTTTCCGCATCAGTAAGTGCTTCAAAACTGACTTGCGAAAAAACAAACCCGGGAACGATCAGTATAAAGAACCGTATCAAACGTTGCATTACAATTTAATTACTTTTCTTTTTTTCTTGGGTTCTTCCTGAATTTTAAGATCAGGATTAACATCTTTCTCTTCCGTTTTATATTTGGGATGTTGGCGTATTCCCTCCGGATTTCCGAGCACCACAACTTTTACAGGAGGAGTTTTGTATTCCTTTTCTGAAGTCTTTAGTTTAGCAACATCAATTATAAAAACACCTTCATTGGGTGCTTCAAGATAATAGGTATACGAACTTCGCTGATTCACTTCACCATTGATAATTGAATAACTCGAAGCTGAATTGGGCCCTGATACTACATTCCACCCTGCAAAGTCCGGAGCGGTAAATTTTCCATTACCATTGTTGATTTCAAATTTAACTTCCAAATAGTTTCCCAGCAATAAGGTGTCGTTGCTTACAGAAACTTTAAAATCCAAATCCTGGGCATGGATCTGACTGATGATTAGTGCGAATGCTATAAATACCTTTTTCATATGTTTATAATTTAATTGCTTTTTGTTTAGGCTTTAGGCTTTAGGCTTTAGGCTTTAGGCTTTAGGCTTTTAAAAAAAAATTTCTTATTTTAATATCAAATGATGATTACAATTATTTAATGCTTGGTAATTCTATCTATTGCCTGCAGCATCATGCTTCCAATTTTGCTCATCACCAATCTTTATCCCTCTTCGGTGATTTGCTTTGTGCTTTTTGAATCCTCTCTCTGGTCTTTTTATCCCTGTCATTAATCATTCTCAATAACTGCTCTGCCTGTTCTTTGTTCAATTGGTCTTTATTTTCTTCTTCTGAAGCAGATTTTTTATCCTGTTCTTTTTGTTTGTCCTGAGTTGAAGATTGGTCCTGATTTTTATTTTTCTCCTGTTGCTTATTATTTTTCTGATCGTTTTGATCTTCCTTGCTCTCCTGATTTTGTTTATTCTGTTCGTCCTTTTGATTCTGATCGTTTTGCTGTTGCTGTTGCTGCTGTTGTTTCTGTTGAATTTGCTTTTGTCTTTTAGCCAGAACCAGGTTTTGTTTTGCTTCCTGATCTCCAGGATTTATTTTTAATGCATCCTGATATGCTTTTATGCTTTTATCGTAATCCTTTTGATTAAATAAAGCATTACCGAGATTGTAATATGCCTTTGACTTTGCAGAATGATCATCGGATTGATGCACGCTTTTTTCATAGGCTTCTGCCGCCTCTTTGGTTCTTCCCTGTTGATAAAGACAATTTCCAATATTATATAGATTTTTAAATTCAGGTTTAAGGTCATTTGCTTTCCGATAGGCTTCTTCAGATTCCGTAAAATTGGAATCCTTATACAATTTATCTCCTTTAATGGAATAGATCTTTGAATCCTGTGCACACAACAATTCAACTACAAAAACATTGACCATTAAAATGACAATACATCTATTCATTTTTCCTCCTTGTTAAAATGGTTTCAAATACCAACAAACCAAAAGCTAAAAAAAGAATGTACTGATAATACGATTCATAGCTGCTAAAAGAATGATACGTGACATCTTTTTTAGAAAGCAAGGCAAATTTCTTTTTTAATGTTTCAAAAGATACATCACCATTTTGTATTTCAAGCAAATCCGACT
>JBGAWX010000322.1:0-3653 GCA_044227375.1 Saprospiraceae bacterium | reverse complement strand
AAACAACATGCGCAATTTGTAATTGATAAAGTCTGGAAGACAGCTTCCCGTCTCGGTTACAGCGATTATTTCCTGTACCAGGAATCAGGTTATGTAACCGATGATCACGTTTACGTAAACCGCATTAATATTCCTTCTATCGACATCATTCATTCCAATCCTTCAACACGCAGCGGTTTCGGTTCGCACTGGCATACGCATCGTGACAACATGGACATCATTGATCGCAACACTTTAAAAGCCGTGGGGCAAACATTACTGGAGGTGATTTTTTCGGAAGGCAGAGGGGTTTGATGTTCTAGGTTCAAGATTCGAAGTTCAAGGTTTCGCTTTGGAATTTTGCCCGGCATCTTTCAATAGTGAAAATGATATTCCTGCAGAAATGGTATTGACTTTGGAACTTAATGAAGAAATATCCATAAACCCATTTAGACGCGCAACCCGAAAATCGAGCCCCCATCTTTTGTACATTAAACCGGCTCCTAAAAAGAGTCCTTGCTCGTAGGTCCTTTGGATGTCTTCAGACAGTGGATTCCACTGAATACTTATACCCGGAAAGTAAACGGGCCCGGAGATCGTAGAAGTTTTTGGAAAAATAATGATATTACAGATTCCGGCCTGAAAATATCCGCGCAAATTATTGCCTTTAGTCTGGTATCTGACTCCTGTGTACAATTGAAGCATGGAATGATCAAAATTCCCCGCCCATTTATGGCTATTGTTATTAATTGCGTCTTCAGCACTCTTTATTGAATAATGACCGTAAGCAATTTCGTTGTACAAAGAAAAGTTACCTGAAAAGAAACCGGGTACGAGGTTGAATGAGATTCCGAAATAAGGATCCGTTGAATTTGGGAATTTGGTTAAAGTGAACCCATGATAATAACTATCCGTAGACTCAAAAGTTAGTTTGTGTAAAGTGACTCCGCTGTGTATTCTCAGCTCAGAAGAGAATTTTTTAATTTTTTTTAATTTTTTAATAATATAATTTGGGTCCTTACAGCGATTATAATTGATGATTACTTTCGTCAATTGCCCGGCATTGTATTGTAAATTCAATAATTGCTCTGAAATTCCCGTGCAATCTATCAGATGAAAATTCAATTCCTTTTTATATCGCGCATTCTCAACTACTGATTCTTTACCATCAACAATACTGAGGTATTTATGATCTGTCAGAGAAATTGGAGAAGGTTCTGATTTTCTTATAAAGAAGTGATTATGGCTTTCCGCATCTGTATATTGATACAGTGAAGCGGATCCTCTTACCAGGACTTTTAAAAAAAGGATACTGGATTTTAATGCCGGGCTGGGTTCTGTTGACATGATTTGCATATTCTCTTGAGAAGAAATATTTAAATCCACTTTCCAGGTTTCATATTCCATGTCGGATGTTCCAAAAGCGGAAATATCATTCACTGTGAGTTTCCTGAAATTCCCGGCCGAATCACTAAACGAAATTGAAGAAGGAGTTGTGTTCCAGTTTTGTTCATTGAAATCTCCCCGGATGGTGTCACCGGTATTCAATACAATGTAACCGGAAATCTTTGCCGTGGAATTAGCCTGTGCATTTGCATCGAATATTTTTGCAAAAAGGAATATGGAAAACAGAACGTAATATTTCATTAAATGAATAATTTAAAAATAAAACTGATTGAGTGACTGCGCAAAAAACCAAGGCAATATATATAAAACATCACATTATCCAATTAAAATTACAGGAATATGAATAATGACACTTATGGCAGTAGTTATAAAATAAAATAATAAGATTAAAAAATCTAAACCGGAAAACCGGAGTTGTAATAATGTTGAAAAAATTAAGTCTTAATTCACAACAATTTTTCTCTGCACAGTCTGATTACCTGACACCAATTGAATAAAATACACCCCTGAAGTTAATTCCGTTGCATCGAATGGAATGGAATAAGTTCCAGCCCGGTGAATTCCTGTCTGCATCCGGCGAATTTCTCTACCGTTCAAATCAAGTACACGGAAATATGTCTCAGCATCATTATTCAGCGAAAAATATATCACAGAAATTGAGGAAACAGGATTTGGATCGCAATGCAGGCTAAGTTCGGATTGAATCTCCGGTAAAACAGGAACTCCGCTTGTTGAATTCGCGTATTTGATGGTTGCAAAATCAAAAACACTTGATGAATGTGTTCGCCCGGTAACAATCAAATCATTATTTGAATCAAGAATAAGCGCATACAGTTCCTGTTCAGAGTTTGCTGTATCTGTATAAATATTTTCCCATCGTTCATGTCCATTCATGTCATAGCTGATAGTAAATCCGTTGTAACCAGTATTTGTATTGGAATCATAATAAAAACCGGTGATGTAAATATTGTATTGCGCATCCATCACCATTTCTCTGGGTTCATAACCGGAAGCGTTTCCCCAACGTGCTGTCCACACAGTATCTCCATTGGTATTGAACTTGATTAATTCCATTCGAACGGTGTTTTGAGCGTTGTTGGTGGAGCTGTTACCAAGAAGATAAATATTCCCTGAATCATCTAACAACAAATCCTGAAAAATATCAAAGGACTGTGGGCCCGGATAATTGAAATATTTTGAATAAAGCAAAGTCCCGGCAGTATCATATTTCAGTATCACGTAATCTGTTTGTGCCGGACTTGTAGTTCCAACCTGTCCGCCCACAATCAGATTGTTATCCTGATCAATCAAAACTTTCCATCCTGCATCGTAATTGTTTGCCGGGCTGTCGAACTGTCGTACCCAAAGCGTATCGCCATTTGGAGCATATTTGATGGTAAAAATATCTGTCGCGAAATAGGTCCACTCATCACATACTCCTGTTACATAAATATTATTCGCAGCATCAATGCACATTCCATAGATACGATTGGATTCATTCGGACCATTGTTATTAAATGTCTGATACCACAATTCATTCCCTTGTGGATCAACTTTTATTGTAACAAATACCGCTGAGCCCAGCGTTCCTCCATCGAAGCCTGCGAGAATAATATTCCCGTCGTGATCCATTTCCATCGCGCTTACCTGAGCGACGGATGTATTGAAATCCACAAATTCCCAAAGCGAATCTCCATCTGTTGAATATTTCATCAGACATAAAGCCCCACCTGTCGTACTGTAACTTCCGTTGACAAAACCTGCAACATAAATATGTCCCTGATGATCGTACAAAATTTTCGTTGCCTGATCACCGCTGGTGTAATTTCTGATACGACTCCAGACCAGGTTTCCATTCGGATCATATTTCGCGAAAATAAAATCCTCATTGGTATTCCATTCATACGACCAACCGGCCACATAAATATTATTCGATTCATCAGTAGTAATCGCCTCTGCCTGGTCCCATTGCTGACTGTCCCAGGTTCTGATCCATGCTGTATCTATTTGAGAGAAAGTAGAATTTGTAAGAAATGAAAGAAGCAGAATCAGGAAAAATGATTTTTTCGTTTTCATAATCTTCGCCATTTTATACATTAAAGTTCCGGCTCTTCACATTCAAAAAAAATGATGAATAGCAGTGATAAAGCTGCGTTTTTCATCATTTGGAAGTTTGATTTTTTGACAATGAATCATGTTCTGCTGAAAGTGTTGATGCTTCATTTTTTAATTGAAAATCCTTCAAAACTGTAAGATCTAAGGCTATT
>JBGAWX010000321.1:262-3673 GCA_044227375.1 Saprospiraceae bacterium | reverse complement strand
CCACACATGGTTTCATTTTTTAACGGTATGGGTGGTGCATGTGCTGCAATCATTTCAATTATTGAATTCGGACATCTGTGGAATTTCAATATTGAAGGCAATCATGAAATGTTTACTCAAAAAATCTTCATCATACTTGCCGGACTCATTATTGGTTCTGTATCTTTTACAGGAAGTATGGTTGCCTATGGTAAATTGGAGGGAAAAGTCAGTGATTACAACCTCAAAGGTCAACAATTCATCAACATTGGATTGTTGTTGGCGATTTTGATTTGCTCAATTGCATTTGGCTTCGGTTATTTACCAGGGGTACATTGGTTTTACATTATTCTGATTCTATCGGTGCTTTATGGATTGTTGTTTGTATTTCCAATCGGAGGTGCAGATATGCCTGTAGTCATTTCGCTGCTGAATTCTTTTACAGGGATTGCAGCCGCATGCGGTGGATTTTTGTATGACAACTATGTGATGTTGATTGGTGGAATTCTGGTTGGTTCTGCAGGCACGATATTGACGGTTGCCATGTGCAAAGCAATGAACCGATCATTGACCAATGTTTTAGTTGGCAATTTCGGAGGCGGAGGCACAGCATCCGGTACGGCTAATGCACAGGGCAGTACCAAGGAAATATCATTATCTGATGCTTCCGTGTTGATGAAGTATGCAAAAAAAGTAGTCATTGTTCCCGGTTATGGATTGGCTGTGGCACAAGCACAATACATATGTCATGAGTTGGAAAATATATTGGAAGATGAAGGGGTACAGGTCAAATATGCCATCCATCCAGTTGCCGGTCGAATGCCGGGTCATATGAATGTACTTTTAGCAGAAAGTAATGTGAGCTATGATAAGCTCGTGGAAATGGAGGAAATCAATCCTGAGTTTAATACCACCGATGTGGTGCTTGTAGTAGGTGCCAATGATGTGGTGAATCCTGCGGCTAAGACAGACCCTTCCAGTCCGATTTTTGGGATGCCCATATTGGAAGTGGAAAATGCAAAGAACATCATCATCTTAAAACGTTCTATGAAAGCCGGTTATGCCGGAATTGATAATGACTTGTTTTACAGACCGAAGACATTTATGTTGTTTGGAGATGCCAAGGATACATTGACCAAATTGGTCACTGAAATCAAGAATAGCTAATATCCGATTTTGACGATTTCCCAGATCGACTCATATTAGCTTAATAGGGAATTTGTACATCGACTAAAGCTCTTTAAATCAGTATTTTATATTTTTAAATAAAAATATTTGTTTTTTGTTAAGAAACTGTTGTATTCATTTATATTTGCGGTGGATTAGTGCGGAAGCGCCTAAACTGAATTGTTTTAAACCAAACTCAAGACTTACTTCTAAAGGACGAAGCCACTCCACTAGAACTAGTCGAAAACATTTGTTGTCATTGATTTCCGGGTAAATTCATTACCTGAGAGGTTGATTTTCTTTCGATCACAATAATTTGGTTTATTGCAATTCGACTTTGTAATGAGGTCAAAGACGAATTATTATTAAAATTTTAATAACCAAAATATTATCTCATGAAAGGAATCAAACTCTTACTTGCTTTACTCATTGCTACGTGGAGTATTAACCTTAATGCACAACAAGCTGTGTTACCCCAACTAAAAGGCAACCCTATAGCCAAAGATCTGATTCAAAGGGAGATCAATACCCTGGAGATTATCATCAAACAAAACAGCCCTTCCCATGAGTGGGACCGGAAATTGGATCTTTATCAAACTGCAATTGCGTTTTTAAATGAGGCAACAGTAATCCCACCAACTACTGAGTATGCAATGACTTCTGCATTTCTTAATAATGAAGTCAAATGGGAAGGCATTGATGATTCCTTGGCATTGTTGAGATTCAATAAAAAAATATGGCCAAAAGAATTTCAAGAGCTGATCAACCTCGTAAAAATTTAATATCCGGTTTACATTTCAAAAGTCCTAAACTCAATCTCATGAAAAGAATATTTTTAGCCAAGCAGCAAAAATTAAATTTGTTAGTCTGGTTGTTTACTTTTCTCTCTTCCTTGTTTCTAGTACAAAACGCTTCTACTCAAGGTTTCTACACCAGAACTGCATGTACAGATCCTTATGTAAATATCTTCGGCCTTCCGGGTACCACATTAATTGGAACCGGTGATGATGCTACATTTGCAATCACTCTTCCATTCACATTTAATTTTTATTGTGCAAATTATACCACTGCTACTGTAGGAACTAATGGATTTATTAGTTTCCCATCCGGTACTACACGTGGTCTTGGAAATACTTGTCCGCTACCAACCGCATTAGTCGGGGCTGCAATGTATCCATTTTGGGATGATTTGGAATCCGCCCCAGGTACGACTCCAAATGCCGGAGTATATCAAAGAGTGGATGGAGTATTTCCAAACAGGATTTTTACCATTGAGTGGTATTTGTCAGCTCACTTTAATGATGTGGCAAACCAGGTAATTACCTTTCAGGTGAAAATGTATGAAACAAGTAATCTTATAAAATATCAATATCAGGATGTTTTTTTTGGAGGGACTCAAACTGCTTTTGACAGAGGATTGAGTGCAACAGTTGGAATGGAAGGAGTTGTTGCTGCTCCTCGCGATTTCAACTCTATAAGTTGCAATGCTGCAACATTAAATAATGGAGATTGCTTTTTATTTACACCACCGCCACCGCCTTGCCCTGGCTTTTCAGTCAGAAATGGAGTTGTGGATATGTTACCAGGAGTATGTGGTGCCAATGTAAATTTAAATGATTTTGTAAGTCCTCCGGGATGTGCGGTTACATTCACACCGAATTTAACCTTTTTACCGGGAGGAACTACGAATTTCATTGCAACAAATGGATGTACTTCTCTGCCATTTACAGTTACGGTTCAAGATATTTTACCACCTACCTTTGTCAATTGTCCAAAAGCAATTATATTAAATTTAGGTCCAGGTGAATGTACTG
Organism: Saprospiraceae bacterium; assembly: GCA_044227375.1. Lineage (GTDB taxonomy): Bacteria > Bacteroidota > Bacteroidia > Chitinophagales > Saprospiraceae > Vicinibacter. The sequence continues at coordinate 713 of JBGAWX010000321.1, read as the reverse complement.
CAAGTTGGGATGCTCCGCCGTTAATGGCGATGGATAATTGCCCCGGAACCACATTTGTTTCTGTAGGCGCAAGCATTGTTTCTCCCGGATGTCCTTTAAATGCCAACAATGGTCTTGCAGGAACTGCGGGACTTGCCACCGGATTGATGTTTGATATTGTCAATACGGGAACTCAAAGAATGGCAATTACAGGATTCGACTTTATGGCATGGACAGCCAGTGGAAATGTTTATAGACCATATGGAACAATCGCAGCAGGATCCTATTTACCAGTTACAAATAATCCTGCAGCCTGGATGCAAATTGGCTCAGATCAAGTTAAAGTGGGACAACCTGTTTTCCCTCCAGCAAATCCGAGAGGATTTGAAAATCTCGATGCTTCTACCCGTGTGATTACCACGGCAACAGATTGCAACGGAATTGTAAAAAGCGATACGGTTACCAGAAGTAC
>JBGAWX010000321.1:0-252 GCA_044227375.1 Saprospiraceae bacterium | reverse complement strand
TTATATGGTATTGCTGGAGCATCTCTGTTCTATGTAAATCCGGCGGCTCCTTGTAATACAACTCTTCAAGGTGACGCAAACTTAAAGATAGATGTTACTGCCGGAAGGACTCAATTTGGTCCGTCACCTTTCGTGGTGACTGGAACTTTTAGTGTGAGAATGTTTAACGGTAACGTAAAATATGCATTTGGTAACAGCAATATGATTGAAGTTGTACAAACTTGCGGACAGCCATATGGACCTGGATGTTAT
>JBGAWX010000320.1:0-3677 GCA_044227375.1 Saprospiraceae bacterium | reverse complement strand
GCTTTTTTAAATTTATGGCGAAACAACAAATAATTCGACCAATTAAAGCCATTTGATTCGAATTGCGTTTCGTTTGTGGATTCATTAATAGATTCTGCATTTAAAACAGTCAGGCTCCTGGAATTGCCATTGGATGTATTGGTTTGAAAAGTTATACGCGGTCTTATAATGATAGAATTTGAACTGTCGATTTTAAATTCCAATCTTCCATTGATTCTGTGATTGGTATTGCTTGACGAAGCAGAATTGTTCTCAAAATAGTTCTGATTTACAGTATCTGTTTGAAAATATTGACGAGACAACTCGTTTGTCGTATTGTTTTTGGTTTGATTAAAAAAATAGGAAAGATTGATATCCAGTTTAGATCCAATTTTATCGGAATAATTGATTCCTATGGCATGGGTAGTGGTGATGCCTCCTGTTTGTGGAACTAAAAAATCGCCGGGTCCGGATGAATTATTACGATTGTCTCTACGGGAATCATTTCCCATTCTTGGAGGACCGCCAAAATTACCACGACCTCTTTGATTGTTATTAGTTCCTAAGGCACCCAATATATCATCTATTGAAAAATTCTGAATATTGATATTGTTAGACAATCCGATCAGACTGATTTTTCTGTCGCCATTGAAGTAATTGAAATTTCCTCCGAGTTGATACTTAAAGTCATTGGGGTCATTCTCAGCGGGAAGGCCTAAGCCTGAGTAAATTTTTCCGAACTGGCCATTATTCAATCCCGATTTAGTTACGATGTTAATTGTTTTGACTGTATTGCCGTCATTGATTCCGGTAAATTGGGATTGCTCACTGAGTTGATCAAAAATCTGAACTTTTTCAATGAGTTCAGCGGGTAAATTTTTTAAGGAAAGGTTGGGATCATTACCAAAAAACGGTTTGCCATCTACCAATACTTGTTTTACTTCTTCTCCCTGAGATTTTAATGCACCTTGATCCTTGGTCACCGAAGGCATTTTCTCAATGAGCTCATCTGCTGTGGCATCTTTCATCACTTTGAATGAAGAAGCATTAAATTGAAGGGTGTCATTCAGTACGGCTCCTATCGGCTTTTTTTCTCTAACCACCACTTCCGATAAGTTCTTTGAGGCAATTCTCAATTTGATGGGTTTTAAGACTACGCTGCTGTCTTTTAAATCTACTTTGATAGTGTCATTTTCATATCCAAGAAATTGAATTGATAGCGCATAATTTCCTTCTTTGCTTATGTTAAATGAAAACCAGCCTTTTGAATTTGATCTTTCAGATTGTATAGCTTTGCTTTGAACGTTTAATAAATCAATTTGAACTCCCGGAAATATTTCTGCATTCTCGTCCATTACAACACCTGAGATGGACAAGCCTTGTGCATAAATGCAATCAGCCAGAAAAAAATAGAGAAAAACTAATGAAATGTATTTTAAAAGCATCGGAGAATGCAGATTAGGGTGTTTAAATTTAATAGGTGCATTAATGTATTTTTGAATTGATAACACGATAAAGTAAAAGGAACCCCTGGATCATAAAAATGTTTAAAGTACCTGAAGGAGGTTCATGTACATTCACACGATTGCTTCTATTTTTGTGTAAGTGTATAAAATAAAGCTTTTGAAGCATCAGAGTTTTTGAAAAGGAATGGTCAAATAGTACGTATCAGGCTGATTGTAAAAATGATCGGTGTAATATAAAAAATCAATAAAGGACTCAATGGCTTCAGTATGCAATTCCAGTATATTTTGACTCATCCGATTTTCCTGAAGTTTGATTTCAAGGATCAGCTTGGCATCTGCAAATCCCAGGTTGATCAAACTGTCTGTATTAAAAAGCCTGGAAATTGAGGAACGTTGAGCTAGTAAATTATCTATCGCATGGTCAATCCGGTCAATCTTCGATACAATTGATTTGATTCGAACGGCCAATTTTTCTTCCTGCTCCGCTTTTTCAATTCGTGAGTTAAATGATTTAATTTGAAATTCTTCTTTCTGATATTTATTGGCTATTAGATATGGGATTCTCAATCCAAGTCCCAGCGATAATTTTTTTTGAACTAAGTCTTTAGGATCTGATTGATATTGAATTTGAATATGATCTAATAGTTTATTGTCATTAGATCGCTTTTGCTCTAATTCTAATTCCGATTTGAGAAGATCTAAATTTAATGCAGAAGATTCAATGGACTCTTTTCCCGGTGTGTAATGGTCTACAAAATGTTTTATGGATTTGATTTCAAGGGGATTTGGAAGATTGACCTTAGGAACACTATCTGAAAATATTTCGCTTTGCAAAAGGTTCAATTCAAATTCTCCATCCGCCAGTTCGGATTCTGCTTTACTGAGTTTTAAACTATACTCATACAAATTTTCAATATTGCTTTTACCCGGAAGTACAATAAGATCTTTATAGTAAGAGACAAGTTTTCCATAAAGTAATTTTTGCTCTTTTAGATTTTGAACTTTAAATAACAAACTTTCATATTTTCCGATCACTTTATATTTCTGATAAAGATTTTCAGCAAGTCTTGCGCCTTTGGATAGCAGGAGTTCTTCTTGTTCGACTTGATTGATTTTATTTTGATATTTATTATTTAGGGGATTTGACGTTCTTAATCGCAGTGTGTATTCCTGTTGGTCAATACGAAACTCATCCGTTTGGGTTCTAAATTCAATCCGGTTAAAAAATGGTTTGCCAAGAGGGCGTTTGTTATAAAAGGAATGCAAGCTGTCGTAAATAGAAAATGTTTTGGAAGATTTAGTTGAGAGCAAATAGTTTTTGTAGATCGGTTGAGAATGAATGTTGGTGAAAGTCAAATGTAAAATGAAGAACAATACCATTACCCTTGGACTTGACTTCGAGATCTTACAACTAAATAAAATCATAGCATTAAATTCTGACAAGTACTTTTTCGCCCTGCATGAATTCGTTCAGGAATGGAATCCTGATTTGTATTTCCCTACCCCATGCTCTCAGATCTGGAATTTTTTTTAGGCGTTCCGGTAGAGCCGTTACTCTGGTGCCTAATGCATTAACTACTCCGGGTAATGAATACCCTTTATTACTAATAGAATTGATTTGTACCGTGTCGCCAATTTTTAATGTGCTCAATTGATTATCCCCTATATAAATGGTTACCGTATTCGGATGATTCCCGTAAATTTTAAGTAAACTCGTATATGCCTGAATTTTATCTCCGGGATTGAATTCGAGTTGACCGATAATGCCATCTTCTGGACAGATGAGATCCAGACTTTGTTCTGATTTTGAAAGCAGTTCAATTTCATGCTGCAATTTATTGCTTTTGACCTGGCTCTCCGCTTGCCTTGCACGAAATTCATTTTTACTGTTTTTAATTCGGAGATCAACATCAGCTAATTCTAGAATTTCTTTAATTTGAAGATCATTTAATAACGCAACGCGGGAATCCTTTCCTTTGCCGGTATCCTGAATTCCAATTATCTGGGACAATAAATTTGTTTGATATCGTACGGTTCTATCCAATTCTCCGTATTTAAGTTGGTAGTCCTTAATAATTTCATTTCTCTTGTTTAAAAGAAGTTTTTGGTTGCTGATATATTCTTCTTCATCGGCAAGCAATTTTTTATCGTTCTGTAATTTATCAAATCCTAGGCTTTGTTTTTTTGCTTCCAGATCCACCCTTCTCAATTTCATTAAGGTTTCACCTTGAT
>JBGAWX010000031.1:0-18777 GCA_044227375.1 Saprospiraceae bacterium | reverse complement strand
GGGTTCCGGGAATGGTTCTGTAGGTAATGCCGTCACCATCTGAATCGAGATAACGACCGAATTTTCCAATTTTGTCGAGATCTTCTTTAGTCAATACTTTCCCGCGCTGATATTTTTTATCAGACCATTTCAATGGATTGGATACATGATCATTCATTCCCAAATCCAAATCGGATAAAATGATGACTGGAGTTTGTAATTGTTCAGCGAGATCAAATGACAATGCACTGAATTCAAAACATTCATCTGGAGCACTTGGTATCAGCAATACTTGTTTGGTATCTCCGTGTGAAGCATAAGCAGCAGATAAAACATCGGATTGTTGAGTACGTGTGGGCATTCCTGTAGATGGACCTGTTCGTTGTACATCAATCAACACTGCCGGAATTTCTGCAAAATAAGCAAGGCCTAAAAACTCTTGCATCAAAGAAACACCAGGGCCACTTGTGGCGGTAAATGCACGAGCACCATTCCACATAGCTCCGATGACCATACCCATTGCTGCAAGTTCATCTTCCGCTTGAACGATTGCATAATTGTTTGTTCCTGTTTTTTCAGCAACTCTTAAATCTGCACAATAATCTGCAAATGCATCAACTACGGAAGTTGAAGGTGTGATTGGATACCAGGCTGCAACGGTTGCTCCTCCATAGACAGCACCTAATGCACATGCGGCATTACCTTCGAAAAGTATTTTATCTTTCAAAAGATCGCGTCTTTCCAGTCTGAATTCCAGAGGAAATTTATAATGGTCCTTTATGTATTGTGCTCCAAGATCTAAAGCTTTGTGATTGGGTGCGATGAGTTTTTCTTTTCCTTTGAATTGTTCTTCCACTAAGCTTTGCAGCACATTCATTTCGAGATCGATCAATGCAGCAACTGCTCCAACGTAAATGATGTTTTTGAATAACATTCGTTGTCGTGGATCTGCATATTCGCGGGTGGCAATTTCGGTAAGAGGAACGCCAATATAAGTTATATCTTCTCTGATAAATTCTTTGTGCAGCGGTTTTGAATTATCATAAATAAAGTATCCACCGGATTTAACATCCAAAATATCCTGCATCATGCTTTGTGGATTCACAGAGAGCATGATGTCAATTCCTTCGCGTCTTCCCAGATATCCTTTTTCATTGACGCGCACTTCGTACCATGTCGGAAGACCTTGTATGTTGGAAGGAAAAATATTTTTTGGTGTTACCGGGATGCCCATTCTGAAAATGGCTTTGGCAAACATGTTGTTTGCACTGGCACTGCCGGTGCCATTGACGTTTGCGAATCGAATTACGAAGTCGTTAATCATCGGATGTGGGAGCATGAACCTGCTTTAGTCACTTGGTATAAATATTTTTGCATATCCCAGGCGGAAGTGGGGCAGCGCTCTGCACAAAGTCCGCAATGAAGACAGACATCTTCATCTTTGACCATTACCCGGGTTGTAGGCAATACATCGGAAACATAAAGATCCTGGGATTTGTTTTTAGCAGGAGCGTTGAGGTGCATTCTCAACAAATCTTCTTCTTCATTCGGAACAAATGAAATGCATGAAGTCGGACAAATATCCACGCAAGCATCACATTCAATACAACGACTTTCTGTAAATACCGTTTGTACATCACAATTCAAACAACGTTGTGCTTCCTTGAAAGCAGTTTGCACATCAAATCCCAATTCCACTTCTTTTTTGCGGTCTTTCAGGGTGATGGTTTTTTCAGCCTGAGGGACTATATATCTAAGGTCATCTACAATTTTGCTATCATAAGACCATTCGTGTATTCCCATTTTTTGAGAAACGAGATTGACCATTGGGTCCAACCGTTGCTTCAAATCTTTTCCATTGCAAAACAAATCGATTGAAACAGCGGCCTGATGTCCATGCGCAACAGCAGTGATAATATTTTTTGGACCGAATGCAGAATCACCACCAAAAAATACATTTGGAATTGTGGATTGAAATGTCAATGGATCCACAGTTGGCAATTCCCATTTATTGAATTCCAATCCCAGATCTCTTTCGATCCAGGGAAATGTATTTTCTTGTCCGATGGCTAACAAGACATCATCAGCTTCTATAAATACATCCTGTTCACCGGTACTTACCAGATTTCGTTTTCCACGTTCATCCTTAACAGCATGCACTTTCTCGAAAGTCATTCCTTTGAGTTTGCCGTTTTCGACAACAAATGACTTCGGAACATGGCAATCCAGTATCGGAATGTCTTCATGCATTGCATCTTCTTTTTCCCAGGGGGATGCTTTCATTTCTGCAAATGGACTTCTCACCACCACTTTAACTTCTACTCCGCCTAATCTTCTTGAGGTCCGGCAGCAATCCATAGCTGTATTGCCACCTCCGACGACTATGACTTTTTTACCTATAGTATGAATATGTTCAAATGCAACACTGGCTAACCATTCAATTCCAATATGAATATTGGCTTTTGCTTCTTCGCGTCCCGGGATATCCAGGTTTTTACCTCGTGGAGCGCCCGTGCCAATAAATACAGCATCGTACTTTTTATCCAGAATTTCTTTTAAGCTTTTGACATAGGTTTTGAATTGGGTATGAATACCCATGTCGAGTATAAAATTCACTTCTTCAGCCAAAACGTGGTCAGGCAAACGAAATGAAGGGATCTGACTCCGCATCATGCCTCCTCCGAATTCCTGTTCGTCATAAAGATGGATCTCGTAGCCCAAAGGTGCGAGGTCGCGCGCTACGGTTAAAGAAGCTGGTCCGCCTCCTATTAATGCTACTTTTTTGCCATTTGAAGGAAAAGGAGCCTGGGGCATGTGTTTTTTGACATCACTCTTATGATCCGCAGCGACCCGTTTTAAGCGGCAAATAGCTACCGGCTCTTCCTCAATTCGTCCCCGCCGGCAAGCCGGTTCGCAAGGCCGGTCACAGGTACGTGGATTCCCAGTTGACCATATAGGCTTCTGTATATTTTTCCGCAGCGATAAGACGGATGTATTCCGGCACAGGAGTATGAGCCGGGCAGGCATATTGACAGTCTACGACCTTATGGAAGTATTCCGGATTCTTAATGTTTGTGGGTTGCAATGTTTTTCTACTGTCTTAAAAAGCGGTACAAAGATATAATTCAAGGGGCAATTGGCAATAGGCAATCTGCAAAAGAGCTAGAAACTAGGAACTATAAATTATGAGATCAGGAAAAGATGGAGTAATTGAAAGTTCGACATAATTTCTAAGCCAACGACCGATTGTTTTTATTAAAAAATATGCAATACGTAGACAGCAAATGACCTCAACAAGATTGTATGAGGGCAATAATTAACGTTGGATGGTTTAAAGCAATTCTTAATTTTTATTTCTCATTGTTGTTGCAAGTTTGCAATTTGCAACAAAACATGCTCAGAGCCTGTAACTTGTTCCGATTCTAAAATTTGAATTTAAGCTATCAAATTGTATCTTTAATCAAAAATTATAAAATCACTATGTTAAAACAAATTAGCTTTCTTTTAATTACAAGCTTGACTCTTCTAATGTATTCTTGTGATGAAAAGGATTGTTGCGGACCAATTTATCCAAAACCCACTCCTGAGTTATTCATTTTCGGCACTTTTTATGGAGAATGCGCGGGCCCTAAATGTGTTACAATTTTTAAAATTGAAAATGAAAAGTTGTATGAGGATACCATTGATGTAGTTCCGTATCATGGTTTTCTTAATGGAGAATTTGTACAATTACCGGATTCAAAATATCAATTAGCCAAAGAGCTTGTTCAAAAGTTACCTGACTTATTGTTAACAGACAAAAAGCATGTGTATGGATGTCCTGATTGTGGTGATTGGGGAGGCATATACTTTGAGATTAAAATCGATTCGCTGCACAAATCCTGGTTGATTGATTTAATGAATACAGATTTGCCGGCTGATTTGATTCCTTTTAAGGATGAAATAAAGAGAACAGTCGGAATGATTCGTTAAGACTCTATCGATTAATATTTCATCAGAGTTATGTTTTCTATATTGAATTATCTTTTTGAATTTTTTGAACCAGTATGAAAATATCAAGGTGCTCTGCACCTGAATTGTTTTGTGTTTTATTTTGCTAAAAAGATTTGGGCGGCTCTGCCGTTTATGAATGTGGTCAATATATATTTGCGGCAGAGCCGACAACATCTTTGTAGGCCAAAATACAACCCAATTCCAAAGGTGCAGAGCACCGGAATATTAAAAAATTAGCTGGCATTTTCATTTTTCAGTTAAATCATGAAATCCCCGAGTTGAATAAATTCTTTACGATCCCAAATAAATTTTAATTAAAATTATTGACGTATCAAATATATTCGCATCACAATTATTCGATAAGATATGGCGAACACCTATACCCAGATTTTATTGCATATTGTTTATGCAACGAAATTCAGAAAAGCATTCATCAGGCGAGATTGGAAAAACGATCTCGAAAAATACGTTACCGGTATTGTGCAAAATCACAAGCACAAACTATTAGCTATAGGCACGATGCCAGATCATATTCATATCCTTATTGGCTATGACGTAAATCAAAAAATACCAGATTTGGTTGAAAATATAAAAACTTCATCCACGCTTTGGATAAATGAAAATAATCTATCACCTTTCAGATTTGCATGGCAAAAAGGTTACGGAGTTTTTTCGCATTCAAGATCGCAGCTCGACCGCATTGCAAAATATGTCCTCAATCAGGAAGAGCATCATAAGAAGAAATTATTTAAGGATGAATATTTGAAATTATTGAGAGATAATGATGTTCTATTTAATGATAAATATTTGTTTGAATTTTTTGAGCCAGAATGATAATATTCCGGTGCTCTGCACCTCAATTGTTTTCATTGTATTATGGTGCTACATATGTATGGCGGCTCTGCCGCTTATGAATGTGGTTGAAATATTTTTAGCGGCAGCGCCGCGCATATCTTTTTAGACCAAAATGCAAAAAATACCAAAGGTGCAGAGCACCTTAATCTTATATGGTGCAGGATATGTTTGACGGCATTACCGCTCTTGAATGTGCTTTAGATATTTATAGCGGCAGCGCCGCTCAAATCTCTATGGTCTGAAATGTAAACAATCCCAAAGGTGCAGAGCACTGTAATCAAATATGGTGAGACTTATGTTAGACGGCTCTGCCGCTTATGATTGACATTGAAATATTTTTAGTGGCAGTGCCGCCTAAGTCTTTTTAGACCAAATTGCAAATAATACCAAAGTTGCAGAGTACCTTAATCTTTTATGGTGTAGTATATGTTTGACGGCATTACCGCTTATGAATGTGGTTGAAATATTTATAGATGCAGCGCCACTTAAACTTTTTAGACCAATATGCAAATAATACCAAAGGTGCAGAGCACCTTAATCTTATATGGTGCAGGATATGTTTGACGGCATTACCGCTTATGTATGTGGTTTAGATATTTTTAGCGGCAGCGCCGCGCATATCTTTTTAGACCAAAATGCAAAAAATACCAAAGGTGCAGAGCACCGTAATCTTATATGGTGCAGGGTATGTTTGGAGGCATTACCGCTTATGAATGTGGTTTAGATATCTTTAGCGGCAGCGCTGCTCAAATCTCTATAGTCTGAAATGTAAAAAATCCCAAAGGTGCAGAGCACCGGAATATTATTTCGCTGCTAACATTCGAATGCAAAAAGAATTAATTATATTTTTTTGCAGGAATAATAAAATCCAAATTGATATTCAATATTATTTTGAATATTTAATCTTGAATAATAAAATTCCGGTGCGCTGCACCTGGTAATGTATCTTGTGTTATTTCTACAAGGATTTGGACGGCTATGCCGCTGACCATTTTTTATTTGATTTCAATGGCTTTAAAGGAATAACTCAAAAGCCTGATCAACCCTCTTGTTAATTATTGTTGGTGTAATTTCTTTAAATCAATACTTCTTGTATAATACAATGGCGTCTTTCAATTGAGAAACTGTTTCTAAAACAATTCTTTTATAATTTAGTCGTTTCGCTTGATCGATGGCGGCATCCATCATTAATTTTCCAAATCCTTGGCCCCGGAGTCTTTTGATCAAATACATTTTTTGCAATTCACATGTGCTGTTGTCAATTGATATCAATCCAAAAGTGCCAACAATCTCAGGTTTGTCTGTTTCAATTAACACGCCGAAATATCCATTAGCACCAAAATAGCATTTTTCTATGTCATTTAAATATTTATCCTTTCCAAATTCTTCCGGAATGAGACCATGCTCAATTAAAGAATTGAAAACTACATTTTTTATAGAAGAAATATCCGAATTGTTAGCCGGACGTATCAAATAGTTATTATCAATCATTATTATCAAACTTGAACCATATTAATTATTCTCAATTACAATTGACTTCAGTCAATTGTTCAGATAGATAAAATCGTTTTAACAAAGTCGAAAATTAAGCAAAAACAGATGATGAATGTCAATTAGATATATGATTTTAATATTTTAAAATATTCGGACAAGCCCGTATCTAATGGGGATGAAGCAGTATTATTGCATACTGAAATGCAATCCCATTTACAACAATCTATGAGTTCTGATTATTATGTTATGCTGATGGGTATAATTCAAATTTACCCGTGAATTTTTGTAATTTTAAAGTTTAATTTAAAGCTCATGCACTTCATAAAAAGAATTTTTTCAATCTTATTTTCTTCATCGGCGGGTGGGCTTTATACTCTTTTATTTGCTGCAGCCATCGGCATAGCTACTTTCGTTGAAAATGATTTTGGAACCAGCGCAGCCCAGAAATTGATTTTTAAGTCCCATTGGTTTGAATTGCTGCTCATCTTATTTTCAATTTGCATTGTGGTGAATGTGATTAAATTTCAGTTGTTCCAAAAAAAGAAATGGGCCAGTCTTTGTTTCCACCTTTCGATTTTAGTGATTCTTATAGGTTCGGGAATTACCAGGTATTTTAGTTTTGAAGGCATCATGCATATCCGTGAAGGGGAAACCACGAACCGGTTTGTTTCTTCGGATACCTACGTACAAATTAAGGCACTTGTCAATGATAAGGAATATCATTTTGACGAAAAGGTTCTCTTTGCATCAAAAGGAGATAATCATTACCAGAAATCATTGTTGTTTGGAAATGAATTGATAGAGTTAGAAGTATTAGATTTTGTTCCCAATCCATCGGAAGTATTGGTAGACGATCCTTCGGGAGATGCTTATATCAAAGTGGTTATTGGCGGTGAGATGGGAAGGGAAGAATATATGCTAAAAAATAAGACATCCACAATCCTCAATGGAGTCCGTTTCAATTTTGGCCTTGAAGAACAAAGCGATGCGATCAATATCATGTATGTCAATGACTCGTTGTTGTTTAAAACTAATCAAACGATTCAAAGAATGGTCATGGCCACGCAAAAGCGGGACACCATTACTCCGGTTCAATATCAACCACTGATTACCCGCGCACTTCACAATATGGGTTCATTCAATTTTGTAATCGGAGAATTCAAACCTAAAGCAAGAGTTGAGTTGAAATCTTCTGATATCAAAATGAGCAGTTCCAGTATGGCAGCACTGAATATGAAAGTCAAAGTGAACGGTGAAGAAAAATTGTTTTACATCTCGGGAAGTCAAGGAATCGAGGGCAATGCAAGAAATTTAAGTATCGGAAATGTTCAGCTTGCTGTGAGCTATGGTGCAAAGACCATAGATGTGCCTTTTTCTTTAAAGCTGAATGATTTTATTATGGAGCGCTATCCGGGGACTAACAGTGCTTCGTCATACGCCAGTGAAGTGACTTTGATTGATAAGCGTGAAAATATCAGTGAGAATATACGCATTTACATGAATCACATTTTGGATCATGATGGTTACCGGTTTTTTCAATCTTCCTTTGATAAAGATGAATTGGGTACTTATTTAAGTGTAAATCATGATGCATGGGGTACACGAATCAGTTACCTGGGTTACATTTTGTTGACCATTGGAATGATTGCCTCGATGTTCAGCAGGAAGAGTCGGTTTTATGCACTCAGAGAAAGTATTGCAAATCTTCGTACGGCAAATAAAACGTACCTGGTATTTTTATTAGTTTCTTTATCCATACTTTCAGGCAACAGTCAGAATGATAAATTCTCTGTGAGTTCCCTTCCTCCTGTTAATCTTGAACACGCGAATCAATTCGGAAGATTGATTGTGCAGGATCCCAATGGAAGAATGAAGCCGATGAATACTTTGGCAAAAGAAGTATTGAGGAAAGTTTCAAGAAAAGAAGAATTATTCGGCTTAAGTTCGGAGCAGATCTTTCTTAGCATGATTGCATATCCTGAAATCTGGAATAAAGCTCCGATTATTAAATTAGGCATGCATGAAAAAATCCAGGAAGTCTTTCAGACCAAGGAGAAGATGATTTCCTATCTCGATTTTTTTGAAACGAGTGGTGAGTATAAGTTACGAAATGAGGTGAGGTCGGCTTTTAACATGAAACCTGTTGATCGTGGAGTCTTCGAAAAAGAAATTATCAAACTGGATGAAAAAGTAAACATCGTGAGTATGATTTTTTCCGGCAGTCTGCTCAGATTGTTTCCAATTCCTGACGATAAAAACAATCATTGGAGTGCGCCGTCTGATGCACATGAAGGTCATATGATGAATGAAACCGATGCATTCCCTCAAAAATTTGTCGATGCCTATGTTTCACTGATTAAGGAAGCCGGAATCAGCAACGATTGGAAATCAACAAACGATTTGCTTAAAGAATTGGATGATTTTCAGAAAAGGGTAGGACATGAAGTGTATCCCTCCAATCAAAAAATAAATGCGGAGATTTTATTAAACGAACTCAATATTTTTGATCGACTCGGAAAATTGTATGGATTGCTTGGTTTCGCTTTTCTCACCTTGTTGTTTATTTCAATATTCTCACCAAAGGTTTCTTTAAATTGGCCATTTAAAATTGCATTGTCCATTCTGGTTATCGGTTTTATTTTCCAAACAACAGGTCTTGGTTTAAGATGGTATGTTTCCGGAAGAGCACCATGGAGCAATGGTTATGAATCCATGATTTACATTGCCTGGACAACAATACTCGCAGCCATGATTTTTGCACGAACTACAATGGGTGGATTGGCTGCAGCTTGCATTCTGTCTTCAACCGTATTGATGGTTGCCGGGTTGAGTTGACTTGATCCTGAAATCACTCCGTTGGTCCCTGTATTGAAATCATATTGGTTGACTATACATGTATCATTGGAAGCAGGCAGTTATGGATTTTTAGTTTTAGGTGCAATTATCGGTGCACTGAATTTAATATTGATGATTTTCAGAAGCAGTGAAAATAAAATCAGGATGGATCGGATCATTGCAGAGCTGAGTTATACCAGCGAGATGACTTTGATAGGAGGAATCACGATGCTGAGTATAGGTACTTATTTGGGGGGTGTCTGGGCGAATGAATCCTGGGGACGTTACTGGGGATGGGATGCGAAGGAAACCTGGGCTCTTGTTTCTATTTTAGTTTATTCATTTATTTTACATATGCGTTTGATTCCGGGATTGCAAAGTAAATATGCATTCAATACAGCAACTTTATTCGGATTTGCATCGGTGATGATGACCTACTTTGGGGTCAATTATTATTTATCCGGATTGCATTCGTATGCTGCTGGTGATCCAGTACCTATACCTACATTTGTGTATTATACCGTGGCAATACTAATTTTAATTAGTGTCCTTGCATTCTGGAAAAATAATAAATTGGAAAAAGAACCGGTGTAATAAATTATCATGAATTACGAGTAATTTTTTATGAACCATTAGTAATTGAACTCATAACTCATAACTCATAACTTCTTCAGCCCTATTTCAGTTTCGCCTCTTCCATAATGATATCATACCGGTAACCGGCGCCAAAATCTTTATTAAGGGATATTTTGCCTTCGAATACGCCAACCGATCCGAGATTCAATACATCCTGTGATGTGATGGTCAATTCTTTAGGATTTTTGGAATCATCTTGGAGATGGATCCAATTCCTGTTCATAATCTGATGATTTACTTTCGTGCATCTTCCGGTTACTGTAATGATTTTACCTTCATATTTAGTTGGATTGGCCAGGAGTTCCGAGATCGGAGTGGCACCTTTCACAGGAATTATTTTTTCTTGTTTATTGGTTTTGTCATCAGAAGTTTGATTGGACATGGATTCGGCGGACATCAATGGTTTATTAGAACCCAATCTGCTGATATTGGATACGAGCAAGAGCTCGTCAAAAATGCGATCCAGTTCGGCGCTTCTGAAGCCACGCATTTTTAATCCTCCGGTATAAATACAAGTTTCACCTTTTTCGACTTCCGCTTTTGAGATGGCAATCCAATATGCGGGTAATTTATCTTCGATGACGTTCAGATAGGTATATTTTTTAGTTTGAACCACCTCTTCCACTACGACTTTATGGCTTACTGATTTATCAGATTCGGCAGGAGTACTTTCATTATTTGAAGACTGTACCGGTTCAACTACAGTAGGTTTTGAATTGCAGGCAATCAAAATTGAAAACAAAGCAATCAGGTATAAAATAGTTGTATTTCTCATGGATCTAAATTGTTAGCAAATTAATCAAGAATTAAAGTTAGGCATTTTTAGGAATTCTATGGATGCAGATCATACTCTTTTTAGAATCTCAGCATTGCCCGGAGATTAATTCTCAGATATCTGGAGCTTTGTTCGAAAGATTCTTCACCATAGACATTGAAAGATATCTTTTTGTTTAAAAGAAGTAAAAGATTCATTCCGACAATTTGTTCGCCGAATGTGCTTTCAAAACTGGTGTATTGATAGTCCACTTTCCGATAGTACACATCAGCATAAATCCTGGACTTGAATACATCACGGGAAAGATTTATTCCGTAGGATTTGGATTCCATATAATCGGTCAATAAATAGTTTCCCGTAAGATTTATTGAACATCCAATCCATGGTACTTTAGAGTAAGTAAGGTAAGCATTGACATTTTTAGAGTCATTCTGATTGTCTTTCTGGAATCGCAAATTGCCGCTGCAGCCTAAGGATACAAACCGGAAGGGTTGGTAATTAAACTGCAACCGCAGTCCCTGACGGGTTTCATATTCAAGCAGACTGTCAATTCTGTTTTTGTAAGTTTCATAATAAATGATATCTGAACGAGCGTCATATGATGCTGAAATGCTAAGCTTTCTGGAAACCCTGTACCGCATCGTCAGATACAAATTCGTCAAACGAAATGTATTTGCTTTGACTTCATTAAGCTTTTCAAAAAGATCAAATTCCAGTGAACTGAAGATGCTCAAATTATTGAAAATGGTACTGGTATGTTGGAAATGCAAAAACCTGCGGTCTGTATTTCCATGATTGAGTTGTTCTACTAAGGCCAGAGTATTCTGGCTATTAAATTTATTTCCAATATCCAATTTGTAACCGACATAACCGCCCATCTGAACGAGCTTCATGTTGAGACTGTAATCTCCAAGGTCAGGTCTTGATCCTGCCACTGCTCCAATGACCAATCGATCGAATCTTTTTTCCAACTGAATCCCATCAATGGCACCCATGCTCGATAGATTATAATTTATTTTTCTGCCAAGGTATACATCCATGTCGTTTGCAAAACTGTATTTAATGGCAATCGAATAAATTTTCAAGGCATTGTTGATGTTCTCTTTTACTTTATACCATTCATCTATTTTATGCCGGAATGAAATGTAGGTTTCAAATGAAAATTTGGACTTGCCAATCTGATTTCCATTGAGTGATAAGGTATAGTTCAGGCGATGCGATGGTTGGTGGTTGTTGCTTGAAATGTTTGAATAGCTGGCAATAGACAATCTTCCTTTCCATTCACTTGCCGGCTTTTTTATTGCACTTGTATTAAATTCAAATGTTTGTTTTTCTTCGGTTTCTTGTTTTACTTCCATGATTTCTTTGACAGGTTTCTCTTTGGGAGTTTCTTGAATAACAACTTGGTCATGCTTAAAATAGATTTCAGTCTGGATTGGAAATTTAGATTCAGTTATCGGATTGCAAACACAGGAAGTAGAAGATTTAGTAATTACGATTAATGCGGCAACAAGTCCTTGTTCGCCTTTGATAAAAAGGGTATCACCTGTTTTAATGGATTTTGTGGATTCAAATTTGACATAAATATTTTTGCTAGAAAGAAAAGAAACATATCCTTTTATGGTATCCGTTTTCTGTGTCCAACCTTGCATTGAGAAAATACAGGTCAACAGAAACGTAAGTGTTAGATTTTTAATTTGGGTGTAGAGCATCAACTATTTAAATTCTATTTTTTTCCTTTTGGGTGACATGAATAACACGCTGCACTATTGTAAGAATATCCTGAAACACCATTATGCTGATCGTCTACTTCGTTTTTATTGTTGTGTTCATGACAAAGAATACAACTGAAGATATTGTAGTTGCTGGAATTGGTATGGCAATCGGCACAAATGTTCCATTCATCTTTATGTTTGCCACTGTAAATCGGGAAGTACAGAACATCGTGATTGAATGTGGATGGGATCCAAGCATTTACAGTATGGCATGTTTGACAATCTGTTGGAAACTGTGCAGTCTGGTGATCCGGATTTGTGGTATTGTTGTAATCATCGAGATGACATCCGACGCAGGTATTTGGAGTATTGTTATAATTTCCATTGTGACATGCGGCGCAATCGTTTTTGATTGCGAGATGCGCACCCAATAAAGGCCAGTAATTATTATGTGTCGGCATGGATGCAGGAGCCCAGCCCGGTGCAGTGGTATGACATAAGTCACAGGTGTGAGAAAATCCAAGGTTATTGTGATTTGGATTGGTAGCCTGGTTGTAATCAGTTAAATGACAACCATTGCAGGTATTTGGTGTGTTGCTGTAGTTTCCGTTATGGCATATGATGCAGTTGTCGGCAATGCTTGCATGCGCACCGGTCAGTGGATAGTAATTGTTGTGGTTAAATGTAGATGGAATCCATGCTGTTTCTGTATGGCAACTTGCACAATCTGTTGGAAACTGTTGAGCCTGGTGATCCGGATTTGAAGTTTGATTGTAGTCATCGAGATGACAACCGGCACAGGTATTGGGTGTATTGTTATAATTTCCATTATGGCAAATTGCGCAATCGTTTGCTATTTGTGCATGCGCTCCATTTAATGGATAGTAATTATTATGATTTGGAAACAATGCAGGTTCCCAACCTGGATTCGTAGTATGGCATTGTGCACAATCTGTTGGCAATCCTAAATTTTGGTGATTCGGATTTGTTGAACTATTGTAAGCATTCATATGGCAACCCTGACAAGTATTTGGGGTATTGTTGTAATTGCCATTATGACACGCTGCGCAATCAGTTGCAATTTGTAAGTGTGCACCGGTGAGCACATAATAATTATCATGAATCGGAAACGCGGCAGGTTTCCAGTCTGGGTTGGTAGTGTGACATAGTGCACAATCATTCGGAATTCCAAGATTTACGTGATTCGGATTCGCTGACTGATTGTAATCATTTAAGTGACATCCCTGACAAGTGTTTGGAGTATTGTTGTAATTTCCATTGTGACATGCGGCACAGTTGGAAGCAATGGTAAGATGGGCTCCGGTCAATGGATAATAGGTATCATGATTTGGCATTTGAGCAGGAGCCCAACCGGCTTGAGTCGTGTGACACATTGCGCAATCCGTAGGCAATCCTAGATTTACGTGATTTGGATTTTTGGATTGATTGTAATCTGTAAGGTGGCAACCGTCACAAGTATTTGGGGTGTTGTTGTAGTTTCCTTTGTGACATGCTGCACAATCGGATTTGATATTGAGGTGTGCACCGGTCAGCACATAATAGTTATCATGAATCGGGAATGTTGCAGGTTTCCAATCGGGATTGGTAGTATGACACATTTTACAATCCGTTGGAAATGCCAGATCGAGATGTTTTGGATTTTGGGACTGATTGTAATCTGTGATATGACATCCTTCGCAATCTGTTGGAGTGTTGTTATAATCTGCTTTGTGGCATGCTGCACAATCTGTTTTGATTGCGATATGGGCTCCTGTTAGTGCATAATATTGATCGTGATTTTCAAGCTTAGCCGGTTTCCAATCCGGAGCAGTGGTATGACACATGATGCAATCTGTAGAAAAACCGAGAGCAACATGATTTGGATTGGTGCTTCCGTTGAAGTCTGTTAAATGGCAACTTTCACAATCGGTCGGAGTGCCCTTAAATCCAGAGGTGTGACAACTTTTGCAATCGACCTGCAAATGCGCACCTGTTAGTGGAAAGTTGGTAGCATTGTGATCAAACATATCATTTTTATCTCCATTCGGATGACAGCCGAAACAAGCCTGGCTGTTATAGAAATAACCACTTACGCCAACATGATGATTATCGGTTTCGGGATTGATGTGACATCCGGTGCAAGTAAATTCTTTAAAATTTCCGGGATTTTCATGACAGTCTTTGCATTCATTCCACAGTCCTTTATGCTTGCCAGTATATATTGGAAAGAAAGATCCATCATGATCGAAAGTAGCAGGCTTCCAGGCAGTTTCAGTATGACAGCTTGCACAATCGGTAGAAAACTGGGAAGTGGTATGGGGTGGGTCTTTGGTTTGATTGTAATCATCGATGTGACAACCTGCACATGTTTTTGGTGTGTTGGTATAATTTCCTTTATGACAACTTGCACAATCATTAGCGATCATTTTGTGTGCTCCATTTAAAGGATAAAACTGATCATGGTTGTCCAGTTTAGCTGGTTTCCAATCGGGATTGGTTGTATGACAACTTGCGCATTCCATGGAAAAGCCAAGCGTTTTGTGATTCGGATTAACAGATCCTTCAAAATCCATTTTATGACAATCCGCACAAATTGTACTTGTTCCTTTAAACCCGGACAGGTGACATTTTATGCATTCTGTTTGAGTATGCGCTCCGGTTAATGGAAACGCAGTCGTGTTGTGATCAAACTTATCATCTTTTCTTCCATTCGGATGACAAGCAAAACAAGCCTGGTCATTATAAAAATATCCGGAAACATTTATATGAGCGTCATTAGTCTCCGGATTGGTGTGACAATTGGTGCAACTAAATACATTGATGTTTGTCGGATTGGTGTGACAATCTTTGCATTCCATCCAAACGCCCTGAGATTTGGATCTATGGTTTTGTTGTAATCATCCAGATGACATCCCGCACAAGTGTTTGGAGTGTTGTTGTAGTCACCATTATGGCATTTGGCACAATCCATGGCAATTGCGGTATGGGCACCTGCAATGGCATAGTACTGATCGTGAATGGCAAAGCTTGCGGGCTTCCAATCCGGTGCAGTGGTGTGACATGATTCACAATCCAAGGACACTCCAAGATTCTTGTGATTTGGATTGATGCTGCCATTGTAATCATTTATGTGACAGGTGAGACAATGTGTTGGTGTGCCTTTGAATCCTGAGGTATGACAATTTTTGCAATCTACCTGTTGATGTGCTCCGGTCAATGGGAATGCAGTAGTATTGTGATCAAATTTATCCTCCTTGTCGCCATGTGGGTGACAGGCAAAACAAGCCTGATCGTTGTACCAGTATCCATTGATCCCGTTATGCTGATTGTCTGTTTCGGGATTGGTATGGCAAACTACGCAACTGAATTCTTTAATATTTCCTGGATTGATGTGACAGTCGCTGCATTGCATCCATTGTCCTTTGTGTTTGCCTGAATATATAGGAAAGTGTTGTCCATCGTGTTCAAAAGTTGCAGGAATCCAAGCGGATTCTTTATGACAAGATGCGCAGTCTGTAGAAAACTGTTGTGTCTTGTGAGGTGGATCTATAGTATTGTTGTAATCTTCAATGTGGCAACCTGCACAGGTATTCGGAGTATTGTTATAATCTCCTTTATGGCATAATGCACAATCGTTTGACAAGGGTTTGTGTGCACCTAGTAAGGTGTAATAGGTATCGTGATTGTCAAATCGAGCGGGTTTCCAATCGGGTTGGGTCGTGTGACATGATGCACAATCCATAGACAGTCCGAGTGATTTGTGATTCGGATTGATGCTGCCATTAAAATCCAGTATGTGACAATCTGCACAGACTGTAGATGTGCCTTTAAATACGGAGGTATGACACAACTTGCAATCTACTTGTTGATGTTCACCGGTAAGAGGGAATGCGGTATTGTTATGATTGAAATTATCGGCTTTATTTCCGGATGGGTGACAAGCCAGGCAGGCATTGTCATTAAAGAAATAACCATGTACATTTTTATGTTCTTCAGAAACCGCCGGATCTTTGTGACAAACTACACAGCTGAATTCCTTGTAATTTGATGAATTCAAATGGCAGTCTTTACATTCCATCCATTCTTTTTTATGGGATCCACTGTAAATCGGAAAATAAAGTGCATCGTGTTCAGTAAATTCTGCCGGTTTCCATCCAGGTGCTGTAGTATGGCAATTCGCGCACTGTGTTGTAAAGTTTGCAGCCTTGTGGTTTGGATTTAAACTCGATTCAAAATCTTTTCGATGGCAGGAAAAACAATCCGTTGAAGTATTGGTGTAATCTCCACCGGTATGACATTTATTACAATCGACATTGGAATGTCCCTGAGTCAGAGGGAAAAAATCATGATTGATATTTTTAGCTTGCCAATCAAATGCTGTCGGGTTATGACAACTGGAACAGTCCATTGAAAATTTTGCATCTCTGTGATTGGGGTTCGTTGTGTTTTCGAAATCCACTTTATGGCAATTGATACAATCATTGCCGATTCGTTCAAACAACAATTCAGATGCTGAAACGTGACAGGATTTACAATCTATTGTTGCATGTTTTCCAAGTAATGGAAAACCATTTTGAAAATGCAGGTTGGTAACATCATCAACGATCCAACTTTGTGTATTATGACAGCGGGCGCACTCCGATCCTACGGACTGCTGATGAACATCTGTGTGGCAAGAAAAACAATTTTCTTTAGCTTCTGAAAACACAAGAGTGGGGTGACAGGATTTACAATCGACCTCTTTGTGTCTTCCAGTTAATTGAAAATGCGTTGAGTCATGATTAAAGCTATAATAGTCCTTATCCATCTTCCAGCCTGCCGGAGAATGGCACTGCGCACAATTCACTTTCAGCTCAGTTCCATGAGGAGATTGAGCAAGCAATGAAAATGCAAAGCTTAAGAATAATATCAGTGATGACAGACTACGCACTCGAAATTTTTAAATTTATATTGTATTATAATCTGATCGTTTATTTTGGTTTCTTTATGACAGGCGCTGCATGCGATTTCCTTATGCTTGCCTTCCAATTTAAAAGCAGTGTTATCATGATTGAATTTTGAAGGCTTCCAACTTGAAAAATCATGGCAAGATTCGCAGTTGGTAATGCCATTTTTTTCAAATTGATCCTGGTGAACATTCACATGACAATTTGTGCAGCTGGTTGAAATCGAATTGAATTTCAAATACCTGTTTCCGGATTCATTCGGTTTTAATCCATGACAATCCATGCAATGTGTTTCAGCATGTTTTCCAAGCAATGTGTAACCGGTCAGGCTGTGATCAAACTGAACAGCAGTCCAGCTTTCCGAAGAATGACAGTGTGTACAATTTTGCCCCGGGTAATATTTATCCTTGATATATCCTTTGTGAACATCGGCATGACAATCGACACATTGTATTCCGATTTGACGGAATTGCCAGGTCTTGTCTTTTAAATGGCAAGAGGTACATGGAGTGGCAAGGTGTGCCCCTTCCAGCTGGAATGCCGATTTATTGTGTTCTTCTGTAGAGTAAGTAAATTCTTTGAATCCTGAAGTAGTATGACATTCAGCACAATCTCTTTTACGGTTCGTCAAAACAAGTTGCCCTTTATGATAATCGGTATGACATGCGGCGCAGGAATTGTGTTCAAGCGGATCGGTGTATTTTTCCTTGTGGCATAATTTACAATCTACTTTTTCGTGCTTGCCTTCAAGTTTGTATTGGGTCAGGTTATGATCAAATACATTCAGGTTGGTCAATTTTCTGAAACCTTCCTCATTGTGGCATTGCTTGCAATCAGGACCAAACTTTCCTTCATGAACATCCTGATGACATTTCGAACATTCATCTACTTTGTATCCTGATTTGTCCTGCAGCACTTCCAATGGTCCCAATTTTAAATTATGGCATTTGGCACAATCCAGTTTTTTATGCAATCCCTTTAATGGGAAAAGTGTTTTGTTATGATTAAAATGATTGTAACCGATAAATGTTTTAAAAGATTCCTCAGTATGACATTCATTGCATTTGTTGCCGAGTTCTTTTTTATGCACATCTGTGTGACAATTTGAACAACTGTTAAAGGTAATGTTTGCAAACCATTGAAACTTTTCACCGTTTCTGAATTCGATTTTATGACATTCCTTACATTCGACTTTATTGTGTTGGCCTAACAAGGCAAACCTGGTTTTATCGTGTTTGAATTTAGATGCCGGAGTAAATGCTTCTGTGGTGTGACACTCTGCACAATTTTTAGATAGAGTATTCTGGTGATAATCTTTGTGGCAGCTGTTGCATTTTTGATCCAATCCCAGAAACGTGTATTTTTTGACTTTAATTTGTTGATCGGAAATGTTGCTGGGCTTATGACACTCTTTACAATCTATTTTAGCATGCTTACCGGTTAATTCGTATCCGGTTTTGTTGTGGTTAAAATTTTTCTCATCAAAACGGACGATTTGAAAATTTTTACCATGGTGATCATTATGGCAACTTGCACAAGCTTTTCCTTT
>JBGAWX010000319.1:0-3734 GCA_044227375.1 Saprospiraceae bacterium | reverse complement strand
CCCGTTTCGCTTTTTCAAAATAATTCTGAGAGCTTATATATAAAACACTATCTGTAAAATATGGACTGAATTCGTTTTCACGGGTATTGATTTGTTCATCCATTCTCTTAACTGAAATTAATGAACTCCTCGTCTTAAGATTTTCCCTGGCCCAGTTGACGGATTCAATTCTTTTTTTTATTAAGGTATTTAATGAAGTGTCGTTTACAGTTGAAGGAAGAAAGGACTTATAGTAAATGAGTGCTTCGCCATAAAAGCCCTGATAATATTGGGATTCCGCTAAATAAAAATCAATATCAGGATGTCTTTCGACAATGGATTTTCCAATGAGATTTTTAAAATGCTTGGTAGATTTCGAAAAAGCATTCATGCGAAATGCCGAGATGCCGGCAAGGTACTGAAATGAATCGAGTTCAGTTTCAAACGCCATGGCTTCAAGAATTACTTTATATGCTGCGTAATGATCATCAGCGCGCAGGTTTTTATTGATTTCTTCTTTATATTGATTCAACGATTGCGAATAAGCATTAAAACCTTGAAAACAAAACATCATGAATACGAATAAACTAACTTTCATTGCCATTGCACTTGATTAATAAATCGGGCATTTTCTAAAAATACCAACCGGTTCCACACTTCTGAATACATATTGAACAGCCAGTTCAAGGCCACCCCTCCTGTTAGTAGCCGTTTTGAAATCAGAAGTATTGATATCATAAGATCCCGATACCATCCAATCTTTATATTCGAATCCTATCATTGGAAAAAATGCATCATCGAGACGCACTCCGCATCCTAATAGTAAATTCAATTTAACACCAGGATTTTTATTCAAGTACAACCTGAATAATCCCGAAGCTAATTTTTCATTATATTCTTGTTGCTCCTGATATTGACCTCTCAACATGAAATCGAAAAATGAACCGATACCTATATCAATATTGGCGTGGTAAACCTTTCGTATAGGCAGTTTTACAGAAGTTTGATTAATACCATAAAAAGTCTGATTCGGTTCCAGAACATGAAAGAAAGTGCCTCCCAATAATATTTTGCTGCGTTTTGTGAAGGTATGTTGAAATCCTGCGCCAGCTGCAAGATCCAGGAAAAAGGTTCCTGTCAAATTAAAATTTTCTTTTGAAGAAAGCGCTGGGTCATATTTATCACCATTCCATTGATTGTTCCATCTTAATTTCTCAGAAGACAATCTGCGTTGACCAACACTTGGACTCAAGCCCAGAATGAATTGATTCGATTTGTCAATACTCCAGGCGTAGTTTAATGAAACATTCAGTGAAGTTAAGCTGAGTTCAGAATCACCGGCTTTGTCATAATCAAAACCAATCCCAACTCCAAAATAGTCCTTTGAACCTCTCAGCCTGAATTTAGTATCATAAAACATGCTCAGGGTCAAATACGGTACAGGTACTGTTTGCCATTGATTCCTGTAATTTGCCGTGATGCGGTGTTTTCCTGAATATAATCCTGCGTGTATCGGATTCTGGCTTGGGTAATGATTGAAGTATTGAGAGTAATGGATGTCCTGACCATTGACTAACAATGAATATGAAATGAATATAATTGTAAAGAGAATATGCCTTATGAGCATAAAGTTTTGATTATTAATGTGTTAATAAATCTAAATAATGAATGTTGAAAAGGAGGATACGTTGATGGGCTTGTCCCTTAGGACTGGCAATATTAGGAATTGTAACGCATATATTCAAATATAATCTCAATTATTTTAAGAATTGTATCTTGTTTGAATAAATTGGAAATGAAAAGTTGTCAACCGTTTTTTAACTGGATGTTTCTTTAATAAATTCAAATAAAACAGATCATGTTGCCTGTTTACAATTCCCATGAATTAAAAGCCTGGGATCAATTTACAATAAACCATCAGGGCATTGAATCCATTGATTTAATGGAGCGTGCAGCTGCAGTATTTGTGAATTGGTTTATCCGAAAATTTCAGTCCAACGGTTCTGTAATCATTTTTTGCGGTAATGGTAATAATGGCGGAGATGGATTGGCTATAGCAAGAATGTTGATTTCAAGATCTTATCGCGTCTGGCTGGTTTTGGTAAAA
The DNA here is from genome assembly GCA_044227375.1 of Saprospiraceae bacterium. GTDB lineage: Bacteria > Bacteroidota > Bacteroidia > Chitinophagales > Saprospiraceae > Vicinibacter. The sequence goes on along the minus strand of JBGAWX010000319.1, from coordinate 1,648 downwards.
GTTTCAGATACGGATTCCGCAGATTATCAGATTAATTACGAAAAGGTGAATCAATCAGAAACATCCATATTTCATACAAAGGAAGAATTAAGCGAATTAAAGGAAGATATTCAAAATCCTGTGCTCATTGATGCGATTTTAGGATACGGGTTGAATAGAGAAGTACAAGGTGAATTAATGGAATGGATTCAATTTATCAATGCTTATAAGAAAACCACAGTTTCTGTGGATGTGCCCTCCGGAATGTTCGTTGACAAGATAACGCATTCCGAATGCATTCACGCGGATTATACATTTACTTTTCAGAATCCCAAGAAATGTCAACTCATTGCAGAAACCGGAAAATTTTGTGGTGAATTGATTATTGGAAACATCAATTTGAATCCTGAGTTTATTAAACAGAATGATGCTGATCTGAACTACCTCGAATTAAAAGACATTCATGATCTGTACAAACCAAGAAATGCATTTGATTGGAAAAATAAGTTCGGTCATCTTTTAATTGTTGGCGGAAACAGAGGAATGGCTGGAGCAATTCTTCTCTGTGCTTCTGCAGGACTGAGAAGTGGTTGCGGATTATGCAGTGTGTATTCAGAAGAATGCAACAGGGAGATCATACAAATGACTTTACCCGAGGCCATTTATGTTCAGAATACGGATATTGATTTATCAAAGTATTCCAGTATGGTTGTCGGTCCTGGAATGGGTCTGGAAGCGGAAGCCAGGGAACGATTGCAAAAAATTCTGATTGCCTTTGAAAAACCATTGGTGTTGGATGCAGATGCTTTGAATTGTATTGCGATGGAGAGTTGGCAAAGAAATCTTAAATCAAATTGCATCTTGACTCCGCATGTGGGTGAATTTGACCGGTTGTTTGGTCATTGTGATAATGGATTTGTTAGGCTTGAGCGAGCCATTGATGTTTGTGCAGAATACAAAATTCATATTGTACTTAAAGGAAAATATACTCAGGTGATTTGCCCTGATCAAAAAGTATTCTTCAACAGTACAGGCAATCCGGGACTTGCCAAAGGAGGAAGTGGTGACGTGCTGAGCGGAATGTTGGGTGCTTGTTTGGCACAGGGATATTCAATTGCTGATGCATGTAAAATGGCGGTTTACCTTCATGGATTGTCAGCCGATATCGCGAAAGAAAATAGTGCTGAAGAAAGTTTGTTTCCTTCTGACGTCATCAACTGCATTTCAAAAGCCATTCTCAGAATAAAATCATGAAACAGAAATTGGTCGTACTTACCGGGGCAGGCATCAGTGCAGAAAGTGGAATCAAAACATTCAGGGATTCAGATGGACTGTGGGAAGGTTATGATGTTATGAAAGTCGCCTCACCTTTGGGTTGGGAAGAAAATCCTGAACTCGTATTGGATTTTTACAATCAGCGAAGAAGACAATTGTTGTCATCCAATCCAAATCCCGCACATTATGCATTAGTTGATTTGGAGAATCATTTTGATGTTGAAATAATCACTCAAAATGTGGATGACCTGCATGAACGTGGAGGAAGCCAAAAAATAATTCATTTGCATGGTGAATTGTTTAAGGTCCGAAGTACTTTAAACCCGAGCTTAATATATGAATGGAAAGAAGATTTGACACTAAATGATAAATGTGAGTTAGGCAGTCAACTCCG
>JBGAWX010000318.1:0-3759 GCA_044227375.1 Saprospiraceae bacterium | reverse complement strand
ATTAAAACAAGTCATTCGGGCTATTGAAGATGAATTGTTCGAACACAAAAAATATCTTGAATCAGAAAACAGGATTCTTGAAGCCAAACGGGTAATGGAGAGAACACAGTTTGATTTGGAGATGATTCGTGAGTTGGGATATTGCAGCGGCATTGAAAATTATTCGCGCTTCTTCGATGGACGCAAGCCGGGCACAAGACCATTCTGTTTGCTGGATTATTTTCCCGATGATTATCTGTTGGTAATCGATGAGAGTCATGTGACAATACCACAAATCAGAGGAATGTGGGGAGGTGACCGAGCAAGAAAACAAAACCTTGTACAGTTTGGATTTCGGTTGCCGTCTGCATTGGACAACCGGCCCTTGAGTTTTGATGAATTCGAACAACAAATTCACCAGGTCATTTTTGTCAGTGCGACTCCTGCAGATTATGAATTGTCGCAAACCGATGGAATGTTTGTCGAACAAGTTGTCCGTCCAACAGGTTTGTTGGATCCGCCAATTGAAATACGTCCATCAATAAATCAAATTGATGATTTGATGGAGGAAATTCAAAAGAGAAAAAAATCCAATGAACGCGTTTTGGTTACTACTCTTACAAAACGGATGGCGGAAGAACTGAGTAAATATTTGCAGGGATTGAATATTCGATGCAAATACATCCATTCCGAAATTGAAACCATGGAACGGGTTGAAATTTTGAGAGATTTGCGTTTAGGTGATTTTGATGTTTTGGTCGGTGTGAATTTATTGAGAGAAGGATTGGATCTTCCGGAAGTTTCTCTGGTTGCAATTTTAGATGCAGACAAAGAAGGATTTTTACGCAATGACAGATCCTTAACTCAAACGGCAGGGCGTGCTGCGCGAAATGTAAATGGCACAGTAATCTTCTATGCAGATAAAATTACAAATTCAATGCAACGCACTATTGAAGAAACCAATCGCAGGCGATCAAAGCAAATGGCATACAATATAGAAAACAACATTACTCCAACGACAATGAGCAAAACCAAAGAGGAAATCATGCAAAAGAGTTCCATTTTGGATATGCGTTCAAAACCAAAGCCCTACATTGAAAGTGATGAACCCAATATTGCTGCTGACCCTTTAGTTGCTTACATGAATAAATCGCAACTGGAAAAACTCATCCAACAAACTGAGCAAAAAATGAAAGCCGCTGCAAAAGATTTGGATTTCATTCAGGCGGCAGCGCATCGCGATGAGATGAACTTTTTGAAGAAGAAATTGAAGGAGACATTATCTTAAATGCGTATTCACGCGAATGGTTGTCAGCCAACATTCTTTGAATAGGAAATATAGAATTATTAATTATGAAAGCAATCTACCTTGTTCAAATCACTATTCTCTGTTGTCTTTTCACGCTTCACTCCCAAAATATAATTGTTCTGGGCATTGCCCAGGATGGCGGCTATCCGCATCTCGGTTGTGAAAAAGAATGTTGTACAAGAGTTTGGAAAGATGATTCCAAAAGAAAATTTGTAGTTTCATTAGCTTTGGTAGATCCCTTAGAAAAGAAATGGTGGTTGTTTGAAGCAACGCCGGATATCCGTGAACAATTACAGCTATTTAGAAAATTGACTAAAGGGGAATATGCTTACTTGCCCGATGGAATTTTCATCACCCATGCACACATCGGACATTATAGTGGATTGATGCAATTTGGAAGAGAAGTCATGAATACGAAAGAGGTTCCTGTTTATGTAATGCCGCGAATGAAACAGTTTTTGGAAACCAACGGACCCTGGAGTCAATTAGTAAAACTAAACAACATTTTACCAGGTGAATTAAAGGAAGGTGCTAAAATGTATTTATCAGATGGGATGTGGGTGCAGGCATTCACCGTCCCACACCGCGATGAATATTCCGAAACAGCCGGATTTAAAATTCATACAAAAAGTAAATCATACTTATTTATACCTGATATCGATAAATGGAGTAAATGGGACAAAAATATTATCAGCAAAGTAAAAGAAGTTGATTATGCATTCCTCGATGCCACGTTTTACGAAATTGATGAACTCACAAACCGTAAAATGGAAGAAGTGCCGCATCCTTTTGTACCTGAAACCATGAAGCTCTTTGAAACACAAACGTCTGAAGTGAAATCAAAAATTGTTTTCATTCATTTCAACCACACCAATCCACTGCTGTGGTCCAGGGAAAAACAAAAGCAAACTTTTAAAAAAGGATTTGGAATCGCGGAGCAAGAGGGGAAATATTAATTGGCAATTGACAATGGACAATTGAAGATTGACAATTGTTTATTGACTGCTGACTGAATTGTGCCAACAGAACATAGTAGCATTAATCTAATTATTATCCATTGTGAATTGTCCATTGTCAATTATCCATTGATTCAGTCCCAAACATACCTCCAGCTTCCGTCTTTTTGCTTTTTCCAGACGGTATGGAAAATGCCTTTGCTGTCTATGGGTTTGCCTGCTGTATCTACGGCAGTGAAAGTATATTTTCCATAAGTATAAGCCAGGTCGCCTGAACGGGCCACATCAACAAAGTCTGCATCCCATCTTAGACTGACATCTTTGTATTTTGAATTGGAGTAATGTGCTTTGATCGCAGTTTTTCCCTTGATGATGCCCTCTTCACTTTGGAGAACCGCGCTGTCATCTGCAAAATAAGAGAATGATTCAGCCCAACCTTTTTCAGCGGTCATCTTTTCAAATTCCTTTTCGGTTGCGAGGATTTGTTGTTTTCCCGATTCAGAAGAGTCTGTCTTGATTTGTACATCGCATTGGCAGAAAAACAAAATGACAGTTACTAATAAGATAAAATGGTTTTTCATATTTTAAAAATTGAATGGAAAAATTAAAAACTGTATTTACCAACTTTCTTGCTGGATTCAATGTATGCAGGCAATGCGGCTGATCCATACCAGCGAATGATTTCAGGTTCCAGTAATTTTTCATGAATCGCAGGATCCGTATCTAACAGTTCCATCGCTTTTTCAACAGTATCCACGGTCAGTATAAAAACACCACGATACTTTTCATTTTTACCAAGAGGTCCTGCGACAACAAGTTTGCCTTCATCTGCCAGTCGGACGATGTTGGCTAAATGACCTTTGAATAAGCTGTCAACTATTTTCTGGTCTTCAATTTTTACCGGACCCGTTTTAAGAAGTACCAGAGTATACCATTTCATACCATAATCATCCGCACCGTATTTTTTAGCAAGCGTCGAATCGTAATGGACATTTGCTTTTTGCCCAAAACCAATAGAATGAAAACCAATCACAACTAAAATTGAAAATAAATAATGCATAAAATAAAAATTGATTCAACTATATTTGAATTCTAAACTAATCCCCTAATCTCCTTCTACCCCTCTTCCTTTCTCCCTTTAAATTACTCCTTTATAAATCAAGATCATAAACACCAATCCAACTACAATCCTGTACCAGCCAAAAGATTCGAATCCATATTTTTGAACGGCAATTAAAAAGAGTTTGACGGTGAACCATGAAGGCAAGTGGTGTTTTCATCATGTCGTAGGTAGTTGCGGCGAACATTGTTGGCACTGCAAGTAAAAAGGAAAACTCTGTAGCTTGTTTTCTATTAAGACCATTAAATACACCGCCAACAATAGTCGCTCCTGCTCTCGAAACTCCAGGTATCATGGAAATGCATTGTACCAAACCTATAAAGAATGAATGTTTGTATGAGATGCCTTCCAGATCTGTGTAAATGCTTTTATTGTGTTTTACTTTTTTGTCCACG
>JBGAWX010000317.1:0-3761 GCA_044227375.1 Saprospiraceae bacterium | reverse complement strand
AGTTCTATTTTATCCACTAAAGTATTTAATGATTTCATCTGGCATTACATCGCTATCAGTTATAATTATACTACCGAATCCGTTGAATTCTTTTTAGCCGATGAACAGACTACAGCACAAATCATTAATACCGGAAATACAAGCATTCAAGCTAAATACACAGGGGTTGATACTTTATTTTTTATTGGAAAAAATCCATTCACAAACTCCAATTACTTCAATGGGAATCTTCATGAGCTTCGCATTTGGAGTAAATCAAGAAGTCTTTCAGAATTTAGTTTGTATAAATCCAAATTACTCACCGGACGTGAATCCGGTTTGGTTTACAATTGGCGAATGGATGAGGCAACAGGAAATACAAGTATGGATCAGGTGAGGAATCGCGAAGCGATACTCTATGGTCCGACCTGGCAAATCAGTCCAACTGGAAAAGCCGCAGACTTTAATGCCACAAGTTCACAATATGTGAAAGTGCAAACAGGAAATATCGCCATAACCAAGGAGATGGACTTTACATTGGAGTTTTGGTTTAAGTCAGGGCAAAGCACCGATGCTACTTTATTTACCAATGGCAATGGAAATGGCATCGGATCAGATTCACTTTTTGCATGGAATATAGATAAAGTCGGAAACTTCATCCACATCAAACACAAAAAATTTGATTTCACGGCCACGAATGCAAATTATTTTGACAACACATGGCATCACTTTGCCATGGTTTTACAACGCTCAGGAAATTTATCTGTATATGTCGATGGTAATTTCGAAAATTCTATGTCTGCAGACAATTTTGAACAACTGGGAGGAGCTTACTTCTGGTTGGGTGCGAAAGTAAATGTTATGCCCGGTCTTGAACAGTATTCGAATTATTTTACAGGACTCATCGATGAATTCCGCTTCTGGAATATGGCAAGAACTTACGAGCAAATCGCACGCGATAAACAAAACCGGATGGAAGGCGATGAACTGGGATTGGAATTGTACCTGCCTTTTGAAGCGTATTCTACTGATCCAACCGGCGTAAAAATTCTTACCGGCACTTTTAACGACCAAATAAAAACTGCACCTCATACTGTCAATGTAGCCAGTGCAACATTATCCTCAAATACACCGGTAATAAAACTTCAACGACCAGTACAAAAAGTAGCATTCACCTATTCGGTCAACAATGATGAAATTATTTTTACCCCAACAACTTCTCCTTACATTATAGAAAATGTAACGCTCGATGTCTCTGTAGAAGGAATTAAAGATTTACATGGCAATGTCTTGCAATCTCCTGTGACCTGGATTGCATACATGGATAAGAACCAGGTGGTATGGCAAGATGATCTATTAAAGTATGCAATCAATAAAGGAGAAGCATTGACTTTCAAATCGGGAGTATTCAATAAAGGTGGAGCAGCAAAGAAATTTAATATACTGGACCTTCCTTCCTGGTTGACAGCAAGTCCGAGTTCAGGAATCATTGCGCCAAACAGTTCGATTGAAGTGGTATTTACCGTTGACCCGAATATTAATTTAGGTCAATACAATAATGATGTGAGTTTGTTGACCGATTTCAACTTTCGGGAAAAATTGGCTATCGATCTTCAAGTAAATGCGATTGCACCGGATTGGAAAGTGGATCCATCAAAGTATGAATTTACCATGAGCATTGTAGGTACATTAAAAATCAATGGAATCAATTCAACTGACGTGCGGGACAAAATTGCCGCCATGATTGATCAGGAAGTACGCGGTGTTGCTAATCTGCAATATGTGCCGAGTATTGATGCTTATCGCGTTTTTCTCAATGTGTACAATACCGAAAAAAATCCAAAGATCGCATTCAGAATATGGGATGCCAGCACAGGCAAGGTATACAGTGAGGTAACTCCAACCAATATTTTATTTACAACGGATTCCATTCGTGGAAGTCTGTTAAATCCTACAGTTTTTGAATCGGGATCGATACTTACCTATGAATTGCCAATCTACAGTGGATGGAACTGGTTGACCTTCTTCCTGGATAACGACTCGAATGCAATAGATACGGTACTTGTTTCTGTTGCCGAAGACAAAGCAACTGTCAAAACAATGGCGGTAATTAAAAATAATAAACCTCCTGACTTAGTCTTATCAGATTGTAATGCCAATAATAGTTGGAATGGTAGTCTAAAAGGCGATGTACTTATACCGACAAATAATATTAAATTGAAAAAAACAAGCAATGATACCCTGGTCCTGAAAGGAACCGTAGTAAATCCAACAACCAGAACCATTACCTTATATCCAGGTTGGACATGGATCGGGTTTGTGTCGATACGACAACAGGAGATCAATGCAGCATTGTCCAATCTTACTCCAACAACAGGTGATCTTATAAAAGGCAAATACAATTTTGCGATATACAATGGACCTGCATTGGGTTGGATCGGAAGCTTAAAAACTATGATACCGGGTGAAGGGTACATGTATAAGTCATTAAGTTCATCCAACAAAACCTTTAAGTATCCTGTTGCAGGAATGTTTGACAACATAACCGGAAATCTCAGTACAAGAACTAAAGAAGACGAATTATGGAGTGTTGATCATCATCCGTATAACAACAACATGACTGCTATAACTAAAGTAAATACTCCATGCCTGGAATTAATTGAAAGTGGAACATTTGGAATCGGTGCGATGGATGCAGCAGGAAACTGGAGGGGCAAGGCACCGGTAGATTTGATTGATGAGCAAGCCCATTCGTTTCTTACGATTGCAGGTGATGCCAATGAATTTCTTGCTTTCAAATTAATCCATGCTGATAAGAATACAGTGTTTGATTTGAAACGCAGCATTCAATTTATTCCGAATGAACATTTGGGCAATATGGATTTTCCATATACTCTGGAGATGGATGATTTCCTGTGCAAGACGATCAAATACAATAACGATCAGTTCAATGGACGTTTTGTGGTATATCCACAAGTGGTTAAAGATGCATTCAATATTGAATTCACTGCAATGAATGAAGATGATCATGCTTCACTTTCAATAACCAATATGCTTGGTCAGGAAGTCATTAACAAGAAAGTGTATTTGAGAAAAGGCTTTAATGCATTCACTCAGGACATTTCTCAGTTGAATGGTGTTGCAGGATCTTACGTCGTCCGTCTGCTGACTAAAGAAAAATTTTATAGCGAATTTATCCAAAAAATAAATTAAGTCATGTCTGCCATCAGGAATAATTTTATAAGCTACGCAGCAATCGCCATCATGGCGATTGCTGTACGAGGCTACTCACAGCCCAATTGGTCAGTGAATGCCGGAGATTTTGAATTTAACATGAATGTCATTGGAGTGGCTTATGTACAATGCCAGGAAGCGATGGATGACGGTGATATGATAGGAGCCTTTGTAGGCGGGGAACTTCGTGGAGTACACTATTTTGATGTGCATATCAACCAAAGAAATTATGCATATCTGTTTGTATCCAGCAATTCCTTTAGCGGGGATACCGTGCACTTCAAATTTTATGATGCCTCTGAAGATACCATACTCGACGTTTTACAATACGTAGTTTTTCGTGAAAATCAGATTTATGGAAATGCTACTACCCCATTCATTTTTACAGTAAGACACGATCCTTTACAATTAGCACTGAGCAACAAGCTTATGCCAAGGTCTCAACAGGTTGGAACTTTAATTTCGACGCTTGAAGTAACAAATGGAAATGCAGAAAAAATTGAATCCCGATTTGAATGGATCAATGATGCTGATGGAAAAGACAATTC
>JBGAWX010000316.1:0-3805 GCA_044227375.1 Saprospiraceae bacterium | reverse complement strand
TTACAACTCTATAGAAGTTGAAGTAACGGTCAAACTTACAGGAACTGTTAGCGGCACTCCAATGTTGCGGGTTGCCGCTTTAGAAAAAATCATAAACTGGACAACCCCTCCGGGAACCAATGGTGAAAAAGTATTTCACCATGTTCTGAAAAAATACTTACCCAATACCAATGGTACTAATGTTTCAGAAATCAACCAGATCGGCCAAAGCAAGACCTATACATTCGTTTACAAATTTGACAAGCTATACGATTTTAAAAATCTGGAGACTGCAGCATTTATCCAGAATGATGCAACCAAAGAAGTTTATCAATCTGAAAATGCACTCGTGCAATTTCTGCCATCTCCGGGAATTGATATCGCAATCAAACAAGCAAATGCAACCGGTACATTCACGGACACAATTGTGTGTGGAAATTCGACTTCCCCTATTGTAAAAATTATCAACACCGGGAATGCTTCCATCACTTCACTTGATTTCCAATACAGCGTAAATGGAGGTGCCGTTTCAAATTACAGATGGACCGGAAAATTGGATTTTTTGAAAGAAACAAACATCACCTTGCCTGCAATATCTTTTGCCGCACTTAAGGGAAGCAATCAAATGCAAATTGAAATAGCCCATGTAAATGATGTAACCGATTATTATCCATTAAACAATAGTTCAAATCTGATTTTCTATTCAGCACCTGCGACTACCCTCGTTTCAAAATTCGAAATGAAACCGGGCGCACAACCTGCATTATTATCATTTATCATTTATGATGATAAAAATAAAATAATGCTCCAGGATGGACCATTTACAAGCAGTGCTACCAAAACATACGATTTGAATCTCGAACAAGACAAATGTTACAGGGTTTTCGCAACCAACAATACAGCGAGTTTAAATGGAACTTTTAAAGTGTTCGACAATCAAAATGTTCAGGTGTTTCAACAACGAGTGATTGGTATTGGAAATGTTGAACGCGAGTTCAGTACGTTCAATCTGACTACCGGTGTAAACGACACAGAACATGATGCTCAGTTTTCAATTTATCCGAATCCCGGAAACGATCACATTACCATCCATTTTACTTCAGAAAAAGCGGAGACCAACACCATTCAACTTTTAGATTTGAATGGCAAACTGGTCCTTTCAAAGGAAGTAAAAGCGAATGCAGGATTCAATAAAATCAATTTAAATATTAACACTGTGAGTGAAGGAATTTATTTGGTAAACATGAAATCTATTCATGGAATCCAAACCACAAAACTGATTGTCCGTTAATTCTAAAACTGTTTGCAACAAATAAAAAACCCTCTAAGTACTTAGAGGGTTTTTTTATTGACAAATCCATGTGAGTTTAACTAATATTCTTCACGACTAAAAATTAAATCCTAATCGGGCGAACAACCTCCTGCCGTTTCCTCCCATCTGTACTGCATCCCAGGGTCCACCGGTTTCATTATTGTATGCCCAACCTGCTGCACCTGGTGCATAGCCAAGATCAGGATGAACATTCCACAAATTATCAACACCAATATAAAAAGTAGCGCCATCAATTATTTTCACAGAAGCAAAAACATCATGCACCCATCTACGACGGTATTTATATTCATCAGCAACTCTGACACTTTCATCGGCATCAGTTGGTACTTCAGGAAATAAAGAATTGCCATCACCATAACCCAACAAGGTCACTTCTCCAAAATAATTCAATCTCGTACCAACAGTATATCTGCTCCAGTTGTATTCGAGACTCAAACCAAATTTTGTTTGAGGTGCGGACGCAAGTAGAAAATACTGCTCTCTCTTACTGTAGAAATTTTCTCTATTGGAAGCCGTCGTATTTAATGCTGAAGGGACATTTATTTTATCTACGGTCATCTCCTGAACATTACCGGCAAATAGAAACCTAAGATTACCTTTCGCACAACTGTGTGTATAATCCAATACTACATCAATACCTGAATTAGTAGTATTAACCGCATTTGCAAAAAACTGCGCTTGTGATACTTTCAAGGCATCCAGAGTATTTCTAAACGAATCACTTAATGTTTCGTCGTCTGATGCAAAATATCCTGACAATACCACTCTGTCTTTTACTTTGACTCTGTAAGCATCAACTGAAAAAATAAGATTGTTCATTGGGCGGATGCTGATTCCAAGATTATAATTTGTAGAAACTTCTTCCTTCAATTCCGGTATTCCCGCAGCTTTGGTGATCGGACTGTAATTGGGAGCAATCTTGACTTCTTTGATATCCCCGCCTTCAACTGTAGTGAACGTTGAACTGAAATTAATCTGTTGCAATGAAGGTGCTCTGAATCCCGTACTCACTGAAGCTCTTAAGGTAGTCATGGCATCGACTTTATATCTGGCAGCAAGTTTATAATTATCAGTGAATCCAAAATCAGAATAATTTTCCAATCGTACTGCTGCTGCCAATAAAAATGATTTTGAAAGATCTGCTTCTATATCAGCATAAAATCCAACTGTGTTTCTGGTTGCGTCAACCACATCGGAAGGCTGATATCCAGGAAATCCCTGTGAACCTGCTGCTACATAGACGGTATCTCCACCACCATTGATAAGATATTTACCTGGATTGTAATTTAAATATGAAGCAGATTCTCCTGCAAACAATTCATAGTTTTCGGATCTGTATTCTGCTCCGAAAGCCAAATGCAATCCACTCCAAACCGAAGCAAATTCTTTTCCAATATTAAAGTTTGCTGTGTTTTGTGATAACTTAAATCCACCATCATCAAAATGAGTTTGCAACGCACCGAGACTTGCATTAAACGTCTTATCACCAAAAAAATGAAATTCATTTTGACCATAAGTATCACTTAAATCCCATTCCCAACCTGAACTCAAATTTCCTTTTACTCCAACAGAACCTCCAAGATCTGTTATTTCAGTTTGAATATGAGGATTGTAGTAATAATCCGAACCATCCGCTGTGGTTTTTGTGATGCCTTCTACAAGAATAATATTCCCAGAATCGTCTGTTGGGAATCGTTCAGGATTATCACCAAATCTCCTGGTGAATGCAAAGGCATCTGTTTTCTTAAAGTTATATCCACCATTGCCATAAAAACTCAATTTGTTACCATCAATCAATGGAATGTCGAAATTCAACATACCGCCATAAGCATCAACGGATCCATCTCCATGAGTCCTCCTGTAAATATTAAATGGAAGGATCTGATCCGGGTCTTGTCGGTATGTTTTTCCAATATTAGCATAATCCAAACCGATATTGACAAAGCCACCTTCTTCACCAATTCCAATACCATAGTTAAGACCGGCACTTAAAGTATTGCCATCCAGTTTGTCTTCAAATTCCTGATAACCCTGATCCTTAGCTAAAATCGTGTTGTATTTATTGTCGTAATTGGTGGCATACCCAACATGCCCGGTCAATTTACCAGGATTCTTTTTGAGTATTATATTCATAACACCTGCAATGGCATCTGATCCATATTGTGCCGAAGCACCATCTCTTAAAATTTCAATTCGATCAATGGAAGATTGCGGAATCGCATTTAAATCCGTTCCGGAATTTCCTCTACCCCTGGTACCAAAAACAGACACAAATGCAGTTTGATGTCTTCGTTTGCCATTGATCAATACCAATGTTTGATCCGGTCCCATTCCACGAAGTGTGCCTAAGTCAATATGATCCGCACCATCAGAACCCGATTGTTTGGTATGATTGAAAGAAGGTGTAGAAAAATTCATCATGGAAGTCACATCCATTTTTGCAGTAGGGAATTGCATTTGACTTACCTGGAGCACATCAATGGGCACAGGAGT
>JBGAWX010000315.1:0-3821 GCA_044227375.1 Saprospiraceae bacterium | reverse complement strand
TTCAGTACTTTTGCCATTAAGCAATCTTTTTTAGTACATAAAATTGAAATCTTAATCCGGGACCATGAAGTTGAAAAAATATTTGTTATTCTGTGTTTATTTGCTTTTAATTATAGACACTGTTGAAAGTGTTAAAGCCGGCGATCGGGGCATTGCTTACAATTTATCTTCTCCTGATAAAGTTTTGATTCTTCCGGATATTTTGCATGAAGTGTCCGGACTGACTTATATTGATTCCACAACATTTGCATGTATTCAGGATGAAAATGGGATCCTTTTCATTTATGATATTCAACAGAATAAAATTGTTAAGCAGTATACTTTTCATATGGATGGAGATTATGAGGGGATTACAAAAGTGGGTCATGCAATTTATGTACTCAGAAGTGACGGAACCTTGTTTGAAATAGTAAACTATACATCTGAAAAATTCAAATTGTCATCTTACGTCACTGGAATTCCTGCGAATAACAATGAAGGCTTGTGTTATGACGAAGGAGGAAATAGATTGCTCATAGCATGTAAAGGAAAAGTAGGTAAGGGAGCGGAATTGAAAGACCGGCGATTGATTTATGCTTTTGATTTGAATACAAAAAAACTATCGAATGAACCTGTTTTTGATTTTGATGTCCAGGCTGTCAAAAAATTTGCAATGAGTAACAATATAGAAATTCCTAAAAAAACGCGTGACAGGAAGGGTCAGGTTACTTCTGAACCATTCCTTAAATTCAGCACATCTGCGATTTGCATACATCCTTTGACAAAGAAACTTTATTTGTTATCTGCTTCAGATCATTTGTTGTTTGTGTTTGACATGAACGGACAGATAGAACATCTTCAGCCTTTAGATCCGCAGGTTTTTAACAAAGCGGAGGGTATCACATTTTATAATAATGGTGAAATGTTAATTACAAATGAAGGGCAAAATAAAAAACCAACACTTTTGCAATTTAAATACAAGAGAGAATAGGTTAATATTGATTGCATGATTTTCTTTAGATTTATGAAAAACTGGTTGCTTATCAGATGCGATAGTAAATATGTGCTTTTATTAAGAGTAGATAAAACAGGCCAGAAACAACATTTTGTGCTTGTTCACATGTTTATTCCACTAATCAAAAGCCCGTCGATATTATAATTTCTTTACTCATTTTGACTTTTTTAGTTTATAATATCTTACCTTTCAGAAAGGAATAGAATTCAGTTGTTTTTGGTTTCTTTTTAACTAAGAATTAAAGTGAAAAAATTTCGAACATTTTTTCTTGTTTTCTTATTCATATGTATAATTAAGTGCGCCGGAGCACAAATGACTGAATTTTCATTTCAAGTTATTTCAGGGTTCTTTCATTTTGGCGGAAAATCTGCTGTTGAATCCACCGATATTGTAAGCTCCTTTAATCCATATGGAAAGAAAAGCGATGTGTCTCTTGATGCTGCAATACAGATGCAATTCATTGGACAAAATCGCGTGATGTGCGGTGTTCAAATCGGATATCAATTCTTTACGAGTAGAGTCAATACCGTATACACACAATCTGCCGGACATAATAATTTTCCAACTTCAACCTATAATGAATTTGGGGATGCGAAATTATCTTTCCGATATCTTAACTTATTTCCATATCTGGGCAGAAAATACAAATACAAAAAATTTGACTTTGATTTCGTTTGTGGAATCGAGTTTGGAAGAACGCTTTCCAATGGTGAATTGACATTTTCAAATTCTAATCGCCTTCCAAATCGTAATCCTGATCATCCAATTGCATTTAAAAACCCGTCAAATGTGGGAACGCCTGATTTTAACCTGGATGTTCGACCAGCAATTAATATTACTATGCATTATACCAGATTTGGAGTTTCAATAGGCTATTTTTATGGAGTTAGTAATTACATTAATAATGAAGAACCGGAATTAAGTTATATTGAAGATAACAATAAAGTATATTCCCGAATGTTACGTTTCGGTATCGACTACAGGATTCAAATTAATTCAAAAGCTGAAAAATAAAGCAGGAATAAAATTGGATTTACTACTATTTAGATATTTTAAATTTAATCAAGACAATAAAAATCCTGAACTATGTTTACAAAGAGAAACCAAATCTTCTATGTAATTGTAATAGTTTCATTTTTCATTTTTGCCTTTGATATACCTTCCGGTTGGTTTCAGGCAGGAAGTAAGCCGGACAGCTATGACATGGGGATTGATATCGGCTCTGGACGTGATGGGAATAACGCAGCGACTATAAAATCCCGTCAGGAGAAAATCAACGGTTTTGGAACATTGATGCAGGAATGTATGCCGGGAAATTATCTTGGCAGAAGAGTCCGCATGAGTGCATTCGTGAAATCTATGGATGTGGAAAATAAAGCCGGACTTTGGTTGAGAGTGGATGAAGCCGGATCGAAACAGCCCCTTGCGTTTGATAATATGGCAGATCGTCCGATAAAAGGAACAACGGATTGGAAGAAGTATGAAATTGTTTTGGATGTTCCCGGAAATGCAAGCAATCTTGCATATGGGGCATTGTTGGCAGGTACCGGGCAAATATGGTTTGATGATTTGAAATTTGAAATCGTTGACAGTACGATTTCCACGACCAGGGGCTTGAAGCAAACCGATATGCGTTTGAATCAGCCGACTAACCTTGATTTTGAAAAATAGAATTTTAATTTACTTGTTCGTACCTCAGAATATTTCTTTTAAGACGCCGCTATTCGGCAGCTCTTTAATTTGTTTAATTTAGCTCCGCAAGTGCTTCCGGGTTGTTTCGGAGAATTTGACAATTAATATTGACAAACATATGAGTGACCCCTGGACAGAAAGATGGAATGAAAGATACCGAAGCGAAGAGTTTGCTTATGGTATCCAACCAAATAATTATTTGAAGGAGCAATTGCAAAAACTTAATCCGGGTAAAATTCTTTTTCCGGCAGAAGGAGAAGGTCGCAACGCGGTGTATGCAGCAAAATGCGGCTGGATTGTTTCGGCATTTGATATCAGTTCGGAGGGAAGAAAGAAAGCGCAGCGATTGGCTGAGGAGAACAAGGTTGTGATTGATTACAGTGTAGGTGAATTAGGCACACTCAATTATTCATCAGGACAATTCGATGCTATCGCGCTCATCTATGCTCATTTTCCTGCTGAGATAAAATCCGGGATTCACAAAATGCTTGATAAATTATTGCGTAAAGACGGTGTTGTTATTTTTGAAGCCTTTAGTAAACGACACATTGAATATAATACCAGAAATCCGGAAGTTGGCGGTCCGAAGGATGTCGCAACTTTGTTTTCTATAGATGAAGTACGATCTGATTTTTCGAATTATGAAGTCATTGAATTGGAAGAGAAGGAAATTGAACTGAATGAAGGAACATTTCACAATGGTCTTGGTTCGGTGATTCGTTTTGTGGGAAAAAAAATATAAAAGTATAGGCTATCCGTTATATAAAATATTAAGTTATGCTTACTTTTCGCCTCATTATTTTATTTACATATTTCTGGAATTGATTTTTTAAATATCTTAGATTGGGAATTCAGTAAAATCAGGTAATTTGAAATCTTAAGGTTAGCACACTGCAATGGAGTCGGGACACGACAGTTTCTATCAGAAGCTTTCTTTCAGAGCATGAAAACATATCTTAACCATATATAATGAAACCAAGGCTAAAAAAAATCCTTAAACGTATTGGATTTATACTAGGCATACTTTTGATTTTAATTCTAGCTTTTGGATTGTATGTAAATTCCATTCTTCCAAAATTCAACAGTATTCCTGTTGTTCTGCAAAAAGAACTTTTTGAAAAACCAAATGAACCTT
>JBGAWX010000314.1:0-3825 GCA_044227375.1 Saprospiraceae bacterium | reverse complement strand
CCCTTTTGGTGTTTCCCTGGTAGGAGCCAAATGGTAAATCAACTACGATCAAAGATCGTTTTGCTGCCCTGACCACGGATTGAGCATGGTAGATCATTTGATCCAGGGTAATTGGCAAAGTCGTTTCATGACCGGCAAAAACATTGGATGCCGAATCGCCAACCAAAAGAATATCGATTCCCGCTTCATCCAGCAATTTGGCCATTGAATAATCATAAGCCGTCAGCATGGCGATTTTTTCACCATTCGCCTTCATTTCCTGAATAGTATGCGTTGTTATTCGTTTAATTTCTTTGTGCATGGACATGGTGTAAAGTTAGAAAGTCCTGCTTTATTCTGGAATGAAATCAGGAAAGCCATTTCTTAAAGTTTTTAATGACTTGGAAATCCTGTATATCTTTGCGGCATGAATTCTTATAATCAAATAGCCTTTTTATTTGCTATTGTTTTTCTACTGTCTTCTTGCACGGAAGATTTTCAACTTACCGAGCCTTATAAAGACATCCCTGTAATTTATGGCATTATCGACCGCTCCGATACGGCCCAATATTTTCGCATAGAAAAAGGATTTGTAGATGAAAACATACCTGCAACGGAAATTGCGCAAAACGCAGATTCATTGTATTATCCGAATCCTTCGGTAATTCTGTACGACATTACAACAAATAAAAGTTATCCGTTAATTAGAGTCGATGGGAATCTGGAAGGATATCCGCGAGCAGTTGGACCGTTCGCCAAGGCGCCAAATTATCTTTATAAATTATCAACTAAAACACCATTTCTCAATGGTGGTGACAGTTTAAAAATAGAATTAATAAGAAGTGCCAACAGTGTTCCTGTTACTTCACGAATTTCCTTAGTGAATGATATCAGTTTCACCAGGCCCGATGCTACAACAAGACAATTCAAAATATTTTATGGATCTTCCATTCAGTTTCAATGGAAGAATAAAAGCAATACCAGTGTTTTCGATATGAAAGCAATGGTCTACATAGAAGAATACAATAAGATCGATTCATCCATTAAGAAAAAAATTATAGAAATCCCCTTGGGAAATAACATTCAGGGATCAATAGGCAAAGCTGATAATCTAAGCAATACCATTGTCAGTGGTGCTACATTTTATAATTTCTTCCACGATCAACTGACTCCGGAAACGGGAGTAGAACGGTATATTGAAAAAATAGACTTTTATCTAACGGGTGGAGGTCCGGAAATCGGAGAGTATTACAGCATTCTCAATGCAAATACCGGAATTACAGCTTCTCAGGAAATCCCCAGATATTCAAATATCTATGAAGGCGCTAATAAAGCTTTTGGCATCTTCAGTTCAGTGGTCACTATTGTAAAGACTATAACTCCCGAAGATCCCACTGTGGATTCATTACAAGTACATCCTTTGACCAGAGATCTGAATTTTAAATAGCTCGTAATCTGCCTTTATGACATATTCCTTTTTCTAAATATGTCATGTTTATTCTCCAATTTCTAATGGATTCTGACATTATTTCCTGAATTCTGTCATGGCATAAGTATTGACGATAGTTTTCTAAATCAAAAGAAAATGGGAAAAATAATAGGTATAGATTTAGGAACAACCAACTCCTGTGTAGCTGTAATGGAAGCTAATGAGCCGGTTGTTATTGCCAATGACGAAGGCAGAAGGACCACTCCGTCCATAGTTGCATTCCTTGATAATGGAGAACGGAAAGTCGGGGATCCTGCAAAAAGACAAGCGATCACCAACTCACGTAAAACCATTTCTTCTATCAAGCGGTTCATGGGAGGCCGTTTCGATGAAATGAAAAAAGAGATGGAGAGGATGCCTTACAAAGTGGTAAAAGGCGATAATAATACGTGCAGAGTTGATATCGATGGCCGTTTATATTCACCACAGGAAATATCAGCAATGGTTCTTCAGAAAATGAAGAAGACTGCTGAAGATTTTTTAGGTCATGAAGTCACCGAAGCAGTTATCACAGTACCGGCTTATTTTAATGATTCGCAAAGACAGGCGACTAAAGAAGCAGGTGAAATTGCAGGACTTACCGTAAAACGAATCATCAATGAGCCTACCGCTGCTGCATTGGCTTATGGTTTGGATAAGAAATCTAAAGACATGACCATTGCCGTGTATGATTTAGGAGGTGGTACTTTCGATATATCAATCCTTGAACTTGGTGATGGAGTCTTTGAAGTAAAATCAACAAACGGAGATACGCATTTAGGTGGTGATGACTTTGACCATGTCATTATTGATTTTCTCGCAGATCAATTTAAGGCTCAGGAAAACATTGATCTGAGAAAAGATCCAATGGCTTTGCAGAGATTGAAAGAAGCATCAGAGAAAGCCAAGATTGAACTTTCAAGCAGTACTGAAACTGAAATCAATCTTCCTTATATCACCGCTATGGACGGAGTTCCAAAACATCTCGTGGTAAAGTTATCCAGATCTAAATTTGAGCAATTGGCAGATGATCTTGTGAAACGTACATTAAAACCTTGCGAAGATGCTTTGAGGGATGCTGGAAAAAACAAAGGACAGATTGATGAGATTATTTTAGTGGGAGGTTCCACAAGAATTCCAAGAATACAACAAGTGGTTGAAGAATTCTTTGGCAAGAAACCCAACAGGGGAGTAAACCCAGATGAAGTTGTAGCAGTTGGTGCTGCAATTCAAGGCGGTGTTCTTACCGGTGAAGTTAAAGATGTACTTCTGCTCGATGTAACTCCTTTGTCTCTTGGTATTGAAACATTAGGTGGAGTATATGATGTAGTCATTGAATCCAATTCTACGATTCCTACAAAAAAGTCTAAAGTATATTCTACTGCAGCAGATAATCAACCATCTGTTGAAATTCATATCCTTCAGGGAGAACGACCGATGGCTAAGGATAACAGGTCAGTTGGAAGGTTTATACTCGATGGCATCCCACCTGCACCGAGAGGATTGCCTCAGGTAGAAGTGACGTTCGATATTGATGCCAATGGAATTTTGAATGTCTCTGCAATGGATAAAGGCACCGGCAAAAAACAGAATATCAGAATCGAAGCATCGACCGGACTTTCAAAAGAAGAAGTTGAAAAGATGAAAAATGAAGCTGCGATGAATGCCGAATTGGACAAAAAAATGAGAGCCAAAGTGGATAAAATCAATGAAGCAGATGGAATGATTTTCCAAACGGAAAAACAAATCAAAGAATACGGTGACAAAATACCTGCAGATAAAAAATCTGCTTTGGAAACTGCATTAAATGATTTGAAAGCAGCCCATCAGGCTCAGGATCTGGATGGTATCGATAAGCATCTTTCAGCTTTAAATGCAGCATGGCAAGCTGCAAGCCAGGATATCTATCAGGCAGGCCAACAAGGTCAACAAACACCAGGAAATGAATCTCAGACTACGCAAAATTCAAACGGAAGCGATGAAAAAGTCACCGATGTGGAATTTGAAGAGGTCAATAAGAATTAATTAATTTAGAACATATCATACAAGACTTGAAAAGGCCTGGAGGTTAAAGCCTCCGGGCCTTTATAATTTAATTTTGTTTCTTCTATAATTCACTTAATTTTACAATGGTAAAATCAATGAATTATGCCTGATAATAAATGTCTAACCGGTGGATTGCAGGAATATATTCCAAGTCCTTCCAAACCATGGAATGAAAAGAGAATTCATCATCTCTACAATAAAATTTCCAATGGTGCTCCTTTATACCACATTAATGCTGCTAAAGCAAACAAACCCGGGGTTTTGGTAGACTATCTGATCAATACGGCAATGAGCCATCCATTACCCGGTGAACGTAAAGTTGGAGTCAGGAC
>JBGAWX010000313.1:0-3888 GCA_044227375.1 Saprospiraceae bacterium | reverse complement strand
CTTCTTTTTTATTTATCAGTGAAAATGAAAAGGAAGGAACAAAAACTTTTTTTCATTGCACAAACAATGTTTATAAAGGTGAAACTGCCAGGAAAATTTCGATAGGAAGTGATCGAAATGCAATCATCACGGCGTATGGTGAGCCGCATGCAACAATCGAAACCTCTAAAGGACAGATCATGGTATACAAAGCGCTGATATTTATATTGGGAAATCATAATAAGCTGGAGCAATGGATTATTTATCAGAAGGAGGAGGGATAGGAGGAGGAAGTTGGCAATCCCGATGGTTATCGGGAGCAAGAGGCAAGGAGCAAATAGCAATGTTGATTGTTATTGCAAACAAGTCAATCCAGGTGCATTCGCAATGAGCCACTTGAAATGGGTTTATTTTCTGGTTATTTGATTGATTCATTTTCAAAGTAAACTTTTGGCGATAGAAATATTACTTATGAATACAAAATTTATTATTGAATTAAGTAAAAAGCCCCTTACAAGGGGTTTGGGGTTCAGAGAAAGTAATTTAGTCATATTTACAAGAGCTCTCTTTAAAAAACAAATAAGATGATTATTGGAATCAAATTGAGAAAATGTTCCCGTCTGCTTGCTAGCAGGCAATGCTTAATGATCAATGCTCAATAATCAATTCATCCTTAAATTGGGAAGTAACAATTAGTAAAAGCAATTCAACAATCTAATCACAAAAAAACTTAATCATTGGAATCTAAAAAATACATACAAATTTCCCAACCGAGTATGGGACAGGAAGAATGGGAAGCCTGCAAAATTCCGATATTTTCGGGATGGATGACACAGGGACCACAAGTCGCAGCATTCGAAAAACATTTTGCAGAAATCCACAAAGTAAAACATGCCATCGCGGTATCCAATTGTACAACAGCTTTGCATCTTGCACTGGTAGCAGCAGGAGTTGGTCCCGGTGATGAGGTGATAGTGCCTGCATTCACCTGGGTATCTACTGCGAACGCTGTTTTATACTGCGGAGCCAAACCGGTATTTGTGGACATCGACCTCGATACGTTTAATATGGATGTCAATAAAATAGAAGCGGCACTTACAGAAAAAACAAAAGCAATTATTCCCGTTCATTTATTTGGATTGTGTGCAGACATCGAAGCGATACAAACTATTTTATACCGATTTACTAATGCACTTAGAAACCAATCCACTTCATCTGTTGCAGCACGAGAACATACTAAGGTCACACTACCGGTCATGGACAATCCATTTCAATCTGCTTCTCTTACGGATAATCAAAATCAATCCGTGGTCATCCGCGATATATCCGTAATTGAAGATGGTGCCTGTGCAGCCGGTGCAATATATAAAGGCAGGCCCGCAGGAGGATTGGGAGATATTGGATGTTTTTCATTTCATCCACGCAAATCAGTGACCACAGGAGAAGGAGGAATGCTCACTACCAATGATGATGCCATTGCTGAACATTTAAATCAGTTGCGCAATCACGGCGCTTCGATATCCGAAGAGCAAAGACATAAAGGAGCGAAACCATACATTCTGCCCGATTTTAAAATGGTGGGATACAACTACCGTATGACGGATCTGCAAGGTGCTGTCGGAGTGGTGCAATTGAAAAAACTTCGCGACTTCATTTATTATCGCGATCATTGGGCGCAATTTTATATGCAACAGTTGTCGGAGGTTCCATGGATAAAAACTCCGAAGATTCCAGAACATTACAGACACGGATGGCAATCTTTTGTTTTGCTGATTGATGAAAGCAAATCACCGGTATCCCGTAATGATTTGATGGAGTATCTGCAACAACAAGGTATTGCAACACGCCCCGGCACGCATGCGGTGCACATGCTGGATTATTATGCAAAAACATTCAACATCAAACCAGAAGATTTTCCGAATGCACAAACTGCCGATCAGAAATCCATGGCAATTCCATTGCACAATCTGATGGCGGAAGAAGACTTTCAGTATATAGTGGGGAAAATCAAATCAGCAGCCTTCATAAAAACTTGAGAATTGCAAATTGAAGATTGAATATTGAGCATTCAATAACTAATTTAATCAAATGCTCAATACGCAATGATCAATGCTCAATGCTCAGTATGGAGAAAGCAGCATTGCATCTTAAAAACTTGAGAATTGCAAATTGAAGATTGAATATTGAGCATTCAATAACCAATGTAATCAAATGCTCAATACGCAATGTTCAATGCTCAATGTTCAATGAAGAAAAGAAAGGATTTAAACGCAATATAAAAACTTGCAGCAGCATGGTGCCTATTATTTTTAGATTGCCGTCATTGTTCAGTAGTAGTCCTTCAATGATCAAGTTTTAATATATTTGGGCATGCAAACAAGCTCAAAACCTCTTTCCAACCGGATCCTGTCCATCCCTGTCATCGTAGCTTCACTTGGATATTTTGTGGACATCTATGATTTGCAGTTATTCAATATCGTCGGGAAGCAATCGCTCGAACTCGGACTGAAGCTATCTCCTGCAGAAATTGCAAAATATGATTACCAACTTTTCCTATGGCAGATGGGCGGCATGCTGCTCGGTGGTATTGTGTTTGGAATACTCGGCGACAAGTTGGGACGAAAATCGGTTTTGTTTTCTTCAATTTTGATTTACTCACTTGCCAATATCGCCAATGCTTTTGTGACGAATATCCATCAGTATGAGTTTGTGCGATTGATCGCAGGATTTGGATTGAGTGGAGAACTGGGTGCTGCCATTACATTGATTTCGGAAATCATCGATAAAGAAAGACGCGGTTGGGGTACGATGATCATTGTGTCTGCCGGAGCACTTGGTGCAGTAGCAGGAAATCTGATTGCAAAAGAAACGAGCTGGCAGACCTCCTATATAATAGGCGGAGTGTTGGGATTGCTGTTGCTCGTCTTCCGCGTAAGCACTTTTGAAAGCGGTATGTTCGACAAATTGAAAACCGATAAAGTACAGAAAGGCAATTTCTTTTCGCTGTTTCGAAAGAAACATGTTTTTATTAAATACCTGTGTTGCATCTTGGTCGGATTGCCGGTATGGTTTGTCATCGGCATCCTGGTAAAGTTTTGTGCAAAGTATGCAGAGCATATGAATGTGAATGGCACCATTGCAGTAGGAGATGCCATCATGTATTCATACATCGGACTTTCTGTTGGTGATTTGTTGAGTGGTTGGTTGAGTCAGGTCTGGAGAAGCCGCCGTAAAGTGGTATTTGTATATCTGGTATTTTCCATGGTACTCACGGTAATTTATTTGTATGCCAATGGCATCAGCGTGATTGCATTTTATTTTCTCACCTTTTTACTTGGCCTGGCTACCGGATTCTGGGCGTTGTTTGTGAGCATAGCCTCAGAACAATTTGGTACCAACATTCGGGCAACGGTTACCACTACAGTGCCGAATTTTGTACGCGGTGCAGTCATCCCCATCACACTTTCCTTCAATTATTTTTTAAATCATTATGAAATTGAAACAGCAACCTGGGTAGTTGGTGGTGCCTGTTTGGTCCTGAGCGGAGTATCTACTTACATACTCAAAGAGACGTTTGCAAAGGATTTGGATTATTATGAAACAAATTAAGAATGAAAAATTAAAAATGATAAATTAAAAATGAAAGTTACAAAAGTTAAAATTAGCGAAGAGGAGATGCTTCAATTTAACCAAACGACTTAAAGACTAGACTACGCCAACTGCTTTTTATCAATTCATATAAAAAAAATAACAAGAATACAGATGAACGAACAAACAGGAATAAATTTTGTCATTGACGCGTATACAAGATCGCTTGTAATATTAAGCAGGTATGATAACAAGACCTTGCAAATTGGTCAGACGAATAAGAATATAACTTATGAAATAAGCCATGACGAAGCACTTGAG
>JBGAWX010000312.1:0-3889 GCA_044227375.1 Saprospiraceae bacterium | reverse complement strand
CCATGATTTTAAACGGATTCTGTTTAATACCAAACGACTCAGCAATGCATAACCAATTACCCAAAGAAAAGACAAAACGACCAGCATCCTTGAGGCTCTCCAACTTTCCGGTAACATTGCATAAATCATAAGATTAATTACAAATCCCCAAATCGCTGCAATGAACAAGTCTTTAAGTGCGAATTTCTTTTCATAAACCCCCTGATAAAAAAAACATCCGATCCAGACGAAAGTAAACATCAACAAATTGATCCAGGCCACCTTGTTGTCAAAATAATCAATACTTCCATGATACCAAAGCGCCCAATAATACCTTATTGTGTAAAAGCCTGCTGCCAGCAACAGTAAGTCCAGAAAAATAAATCTCAATTTATATAATAATGCTTGCATTGAATGAAATAAGGCTTTCATCCAAACCGCGATAGACAACAAAGAAATCAATGCCCATTTATTACTTCCACCATAATGCTTTTTAGTAAAGATGATCATAGCCTTATAAAAAGCAATAACATAATTCAAACTTCCTTTACTTGTACTTTCGCCTTTATAATGAACAATAGTAACTTCGGGAAAATAATAATTTTTATATCCTGACTTTTGAATTTTGTACGAAATATCAATATCCTCCCCGTACATAAAATAATCCTCATCCAAGCCCCCGACCAATTCCCAAACTTTCTTGCGAACAAATAAAAATGCGCCAGTCAGAACATCAACTTCATGAATTGCATTTTTGTCGAGATGGCCTGCATAATAACCATTAAAAAAAGAAGAGTTTGGAAACAAATGATAAATACCCGTCATTTTACAAAACGAATTCCACAAACCAGGATATCCCCGTTTTGATTCCGGAAGATATTTACCAGCACCATCGATCATTTTCACCCCTAATGCACCAACATGGGATTGTGAATCCAAAAAAGATATGCACCGTCTGAAACAATCTTCTTCCACTACGGTATCGGGATTCAACAACAAAATGTACTCTCCAACTGATTTTCTAACAGCGAGATTATTTGCTTTTGAGAATCCCAAATTAACTTCCGACTTAATAAGAGTTACATTGGGAAATTGTTTATGAATCATGTCAACCGAATCGTCTACTGATGCATTGTCCACAACTATTATTTCTGCATCTAAATGTTGTGATGCCTTGGTAACCGATGCCAGACACTGCTCCAAAAAATGTCGTACATTGTAATTGACAATAATTACACTGAGTTTCACGCGAGTTGGTTGTCGTGAATAGTATAAGGCGTTCGGTTTAATAATGATCTGCTCAATGTGAGTTCATCAGCATATTCAAGCTCAGAACCGAATGAAACGCCTCTTGCCAGCATGCTGATTCTGATTTCAGGATTTGAGATGTGTTTACTAATATAATAAGCAGTCGTATCTCCTTCAATAGTAGGACGAATGGCAAGTATGAGTTCACTAAATTTTTGTGTTGTCAATTTTTCAAACAAAGCAGTTATATTTAATTTGTCCGGACCAACCCCATCTATAGGAGATATCAAACCACCCAGCACATGATAAACTCCACGATAGGATTGTACTTCTTCAATCGCAAATAAATCTCTTATGGATTCTACCACACAGATGACACTATGGTCTCTTTTCACATCAGAACATATTGCACAAATGTCGGTATCAGAATAAGCAAAACAAGATTTGCAACGTATCAGTTTTTCACCCAGATTAATAATAGATTGTCCAAGCTCAATGACTTTGTTTCTATCTTGTGCTGCCAGATGCAATGCCAGTCTCATGGCGGTTTTTCTTCCAATACCGGGTAATGAATTGAACATGTGCACGGCTTCTTCTAAAATCTTAGATGTTTGATTCATGGAATTGACTTCACTGTAAATTGTATTGCAAAATTAAGTCTAATTCGACAAAGCGCCCTAAGAAAGTCTAATACCAGAATGGCAAATTATTGTGGACATATATAGAATTAAACATTGAAAAAAATCGGAAATACATTTCCCGTCCTGATTGTTCATTGATATGATCTCCTAAGAATTATTCTTAAAGTCCAAAGACTCCTTCTGTTTATACTTTTCTCCATTTAATGCATGAAAGATTTAATTTTGCGTAAAATTTGTAGAATGGCGATTGCAATCAAAATGCCCAGGTTATCCGATACCATGCAGGAGGGCAATATAAAGGCCTGGAATAAGAAGGTAGGCGATACAGTAAAACCTGGTGATATATTGGCCGAAGTAGAAACGGACAAAGCGACTATGGATCTCGAAGCATACCAGGAGGGTGTGCTTTTGTATATCGCCATTCCTGAAGGCCCTGTTGCCGTTGATGGACTCATTGCAATCATCGGCAATGCCGGAGAAGACATATCGGGTCTGCTCACGTCAGGGATTGAAAATTCAACAAAACCAGTGGAATCTGAAGTCAAAGGCAAGACGGAAACCATTGAAAACAAATCAATTTCCGGCGAACATTCTGAAGCTTCCGATGAAATGAGAATAAAAGCTTCCCCACTTGCAAAACATCTTGCAAAGGAAAAAGGAATATCATTGGAATCTGTTTCCGGTAGCGGAGAACAAGGAAGAATTGTAAAACGGGATATAGAGAACATTTCGCCCCGTTTTGCTCGTGCTGAATCAAAATCATTGGGAGACCGTGAAGTGATTCACAGTCAGATCAGAAAGACTATTGCACGCAGGCTATCGGAAAGTAAATTTTCTGCTCCGCATTTTTATTTAACCACTGAGGTCGATATGGATCGATGTGTTGACGCGAGAGTACAATTAAATAATGTTTCAGATGTCAAATTATCATTCAATGATATCATCGTCAAAGCTTGCGCATCTGCAATCAGAAAAAATTTAGCAGTCAATGTTTCCTGGATGGGTGACAAGATGATTTATCATAATGACATTCATATTGGAATCGCCGTTGCAATTGAAGAAGGACTTGTGGTTCCCGTAATTCTAAATACAGATCTGAAATCGCTCACAGAATTAAAAGCAGAGATCCAAGACAAAGCAAACCGCGCCAAGGAACGTAAATTGAATCTCGATGAAATGCAGGGAAACACATTTACCATTTCCAATCTGGGCATGTACGATATCGAACAATTCACAGCAATAATAAATCCGCCGGATGCATGCATTTTAGCCGTTGGTTCAATCATCAAAAAACCTGCTGTAAAAAATGATACCGTTGTGATTTCAAATAGAATGAAACTCACTTTATCGTGCGATCATCGTGCAGTTGACGGAGCAACTGGAGCTCAATTTTTGCAAAGCTTAAAATACATTCTGGAAAATCCAATCACCCTGCTATTGTAATCAATAGCATATTTGTTTAAAAAGATAAGTTGATATTTGAACTTAGGGCTTAGTCTTCAACTTTAATGTTTCTTTTTTTGTGGCACGCTCCAGCTTTCGGACCATCGGGTTTGGGCATATCCTTCAATCCGGAATTGTTGACTCTGAATTCGACCCTTCTGTTGATCATATGATTTTTAAAATGGCCTCCTAATGGATTTTCTTCTCCTTCATACACAAGTGTCAAACGCTCTCTTTGCACTTTATAAATGGTAACGAGGTAATCTATAGCTTCTTTAGCCCGATTGTAAGAAAGTACTTTGTTGTATGCATTGGAATGTCTGATATCAGTATGGCCTTCGACAATCAGGTTTAAGCCCGGGTGCGTTCTCATTACATACGCTACACTGGCCAACTGTGGAGAATATTTTAAATCAATACAGTACTCATCCAATTTAAAATGAATCATGGGCAAGAACCAATCAATATTATTCAATATGCTTCTCATGCCATTGCTGTCGCCACCCGGAGCGATACCCATTTTTTGATCGATAATTCGTTTGACATCATCCTCAGATAACTGAGGCTGTGATGGCACT
>JBGAWX010000311.1:0-3929 GCA_044227375.1 Saprospiraceae bacterium | reverse complement strand
ATTCCTGGTGAATTGAGCATTGGAGTTTTAGGTGGCGGGCAGCTCGGTAAAATGCTTGCACAAGAAGCCTCGCAACTTGATTTAAACATTCATTTTCTGGATAAAAACAAAAATTATCCTGCCGCAAAAGTTTGTCCTCAATTCGTCGAAGGTGATTTCAATAATTACAACGATGTCATCCATTTTGGAAAAGACAAAAAGATTGTCACGATAGAAATCGAACATGTCAATACTCAAGCCCTGCATCATCTGGAAGAAAATGGAGTATTGGTATTTCCGCAAGCATCAATCCTTGAGCTGATCAAAGACAAGGGCAGACAGAAATTATTTTATCAGCAAAATGATTTTCCAACCGCTCCATTCACTTTATTTGAAAATACAAATGATATTCATCTTGCCATTAAATCGGGTTTGGTACAATTTCCTTTTGTACAAAAACTCAGATCCGGTGGATATGACGGACGCGGCGTTCAGGTAGTCAATTCAATGAATGATCTCGATTTATTGCTAGAAGGTCCTTGTTTAATCGAACATATGGCAACCATTCAAAAAGAAATCAGTGTCATTGCAGTACGAAGCCGCACCGGCGAATGCAAAGTATATCCTCCGGTATCAATGAATTTCCATCCGACAGCCAATTTGGTTGAAAGCCTCATTTGTCCGGCAGAAATTCCTGCAATGATTGAAACAGAAGCTGAATCACTAGCTATGCACATTGCTGAAAAGCTCGGAATTGTTGGCCTCCTCGCAGTGGAAATGTTCTATAATCATGATGAAAGTCTTTGGGTAAATGAAATAGCACCAAGACCACACAACAGCGGGCATCACACACTCGACAACGGCGCTACCAGTCAATTCGCCAATCATCTGCGGGCAATTACGGGTCTTCCATTAGGAGATACGGGTTTTGTACAAACGGCTATCATGCTCAATGTTCTTGGTGAAAATGGCTATTCAGGAACCGCCA
This sequence comes from Saprospiraceae bacterium, assembly GCA_044227375.1. Lineage (GTDB taxonomy): Bacteria > Bacteroidota > Bacteroidia > Chitinophagales > Saprospiraceae > Vicinibacter. Next base: position 2,962 of record JBGAWX010000311.1, on the reverse strand, counting down.
TTTATCAAAACATTGAAAAGGTACTTCATTTGAAAGGCGTGCATCTGCACTTATATGGCAAAGAGGAGACCAGGCCTTTCCGCAAAATGGGTCACATTACAATTACTGGTCCCGATCCTGAAAGCTGTAAACAAAAAGCTAACTTTGTATCTCAAACACTTAAAGTAATTGCATGAAACAAAAACCGGAAGTCGGCATCATCATGGGCTCTGACAGCGACTTGAAAATCATGAAAGACGCTGCAGAAATTCTTGATCAATTTGGAATCCCATGTGAAATCAGAATTGTTTCTGCCCACCGCACCCCGGATCATATGGTTGAATATGCAAAATCCGCTGTTGCAAGAGGATTAAAAATTATAATTGCCGGTGCCGGCGGTGCTGCACATTTACCGGGCATGGTGGCTTCACTGACTACACTTCCCGTAATTGGCGTCCCAATAAAATCCAGCAATTCAATCGATGGATGGGATTCGGTCCTTTCGATTTTGCAAATGCCTGCAGGAGTACCAGTTGCCACTGTTGCTTTAAATGGTGCTAAAAATGCTGGACTGCTTGCCTGCAAAATACTCGGTTTGCACAATCAAAATGTCAGCGACCAACTTCAGGATTACATGGATCGTCTTAAATCCGGTGTGCTGGAAAAAGATCTCAATTTATCTCAAAGAATCTCGTAATTATTTTTAGAACCTTTATGCATCAATCAGAACATTGAGCATTGAGTGTCTAATGTTGAAAATTGAATTAATCATTTTCTTTTCTCAATATGATGACGAACTCACTTTATTGGAAAAGGCACTAATAATCGACTTAAATTCATTAGGTACCAAACTTGCTCCGCCAACCAATACCCCATCAATATCACTTTGCATTGCAAACGAATTGACATTTGAGGCATTGACGCTACCACCATACAGTATTCTCAATTGATTTATCCCATGCGCTCCGATATGCTTCATCATGTTCTTCTTAATGAAAGCATGCATCACTTGAGCTTGTTGAGGTGTTGCATGATTCCCTGTTCCTATTGCCCAAACCGGTTCGTAGGCTACAGTTAATTTAGTCAGCGTTGCTGGATCGAGATTAAATAAATCGTTTTGCAATTGATTGAATATATAATTCATTTCATCACCCTGTTCTCTGATTTCCTTTGATTCCCCACAACAATACATCACATGAAGTCCTGCTTCTATGGCTGTTTTTATTTTCGAAGAGATCAAACCATTTTCATTAGGATTCATAGCTCTGCGCTCACTGTGACCGATGATGACATAATCACATTTTAAATCAATCAACATTTCAGCAGATATTTCACCGGTGAATGCTCCTTTCAATTTTTCATGACAATTTTGTGCACCTAGTTTTATCCCATCTTTACGAATCCCTTGCAATCCTGACAAATGTGTAAATGGAGGAAAAATAACGAGCTCAACATGATCCGGCCATTCAATATCTGTAATTGAAATTGCAAGTGCATGAGCCTCTGATGGCAGCACGTTCATTTTCCAATTTGCCGCGACGAGAAATTTTTTGTTTAGATTATCATTTTGACTCATTAATATCTATTTGGCATTATGCAACAAATTGACCCGAACTACCAGATTTTTAATTAATATTTTAAATGCAATAAGGATAAAATACATAGTTCATAACATGCATTACACATTTCACAAAGCTCCACTCATTCGCAAATAATTCTTAAAATGAAACAAAAATAAGAGAGACCGGGCAAATTCACAGGAAAATGGATTTAAAGCGAAGAATTGAGCTATCTAATTCAACGATTTATGCATCATTTAACGATTTCTTAGTTCAATTTCGGCTCACGAATACCTTTGCAAGTCCATTACTGGTTTATTTTTGATCCCATTTCGGGAAGTATTCAGATTATGGATAAAGAGCTAAAACCAGTCATTTACGAATATATTGACCGGGACATAAGTTGGCTTAATTTCAACTACAGGGTTTTACAGGAAGCCCAGGATCCTAATGTTCCATTATTGGAGCGGTTGAAATTTCTTGCTATCTATTCTTCTAATCTTGGAGAGTTTTTCAGAATTCGGGTCGCCCATCACCGCAATTTGAAAAAGCTCGGTAAAAACACCAAGAGTCAACTCGATTACAATCCTGATGCTTTATTGAAACAATTGTATAAGATAGCCAATAAACATCTCATTGAGTTCAATGACATTTTTGAAAATCAAATCATTCCCGAATTAAGAAATCACAGCATTAATTTACTTTCACACCGTGAAATTTCAAAATCTCAGGAGCAGTTCTTAGAAATCTATTTCAAAGAAAATTTACTGCCATTCGTACAGCCGGTTTTGCTCGTCGGCCATAAGGTCAAACCATTTCTGAACAATTCCGAATTATATCTAACAATTATACTGCGAGACAAAGAGAAAGAAAACAAATCAGATCAGTACGCCATTGTCAAAATTCCGTCTGATCATTTACCAAGATTTATCGAACTCCCTTCCGATCAAAAATCTCATGACATCATACTTCTTGATGAGATCGTCAGATATTCATTAAAGTGGCTGTTCCCCGGATTTGATGTATTGCATTCATATTCCATAAAAATTACGCGCGACGCTGAGTTGTATATTGAAGATGAATTCAGCGGTGATCTCATGGAAAAGATTAAGAAAAGTCTTATAAAAAGAAACATAGGCCCTGCTTCACGATTGGTTTATGATGAAGCGATGCCTGATGAAATGCTTTTGTATTTTTTAAAACTCCTCGAAATACAACTTGGGGATTTAACTCCTGAAGGTAGATACCACAACAATTTTGACTTCATCCATTTTCCGGATTTCGGTAAGAAGGAATTAAAAAACAAACCCCTCAGACCTATTGAATACAGGCCTTTTGAAGAACCGGAACTGATGTTTGAAAAAATCCGTGAGCGGGAACATCTTCTTTGTTTTCCATATCATAGTTATGAACCTGTAATACAA
>JBGAWX010000310.1:0-3945 GCA_044227375.1 Saprospiraceae bacterium | reverse complement strand
GTGATCGCCATGCTCATTCTGGTAATGATTTTAACCTTTGCCTATTTGTTTAAAGTATCACGATCGATCTGGATTCATTTCTTTGTTCCGTTTAAGAAATCTTAAGCGATGAACGATGAACGATGAACGATGAGAGAAGAGAGAATTGCAACTCATAGTTCAGATCTTAGATCTCAGATCTCAGAACCTCTGATCTTACCAACTGCTCACCCCACCTCCTCCAAATCCACCGCCGGAGAATCCGCCGCCACCTCCACTTGATGAGCCGGAGCCACTGGAAGACGGGCTGCTTGACATGACACTGCGCATTTCACTTAATGAAGAACTCATGGTTTGATTGAATTGACTGACATTGAATCCTGAAGCTGAATTATAAAACGGAACATTGGAAGAATACCATTGAGGTGCCGGAATCTCAAGACCCTTAAATTTTTTACACCATTCATCAGCACAATCAAATGCGATGGCATAGGGGAGTGTCTTGTCGAAATAAGAAGGATCTTCCTTTACTAAAAATTCCAATTTATCCTTTTCAGCCAGCCGGATGAATTTCCGGAATCCATTGATCTCTTTAAATTTCTCATCACCGGATTGCGATCGCTTTAATAGAATATATGCATACCATGCAAGCAGGATGGTAAATACTATAGTTAATCCAAGAAAGATTAATCTTCCTGAGAAAAAACAATACACCGAGTTGATCACTCCAAGCAAAATAAAAATCCAAATGGAATTCCAATACAGCCTCACGGATTGCTTTGTAAAATAGTCTGATGACATGACCACATCAGAAATGCTGCTTAAGGTACTGTTCAGAGTTAGGTAAAATGAATCTTTCAAAGAGCTGAGCTTGACCACTTTTCTGCCTTCAAATAATCCATTGAAGAAAATTTTTTGGTGCGGAGGGGCATTCGACGGTAGATCTTTCAATTTGGTAAAAGTAATTTCATCTTCTGCGAAGATTCCTTTATTCTCTTTATGTTCTACTTTGAGCAATCCATTTGCTCCAAAATATGGAATTAATGATAACGCATCCCGTTTGTTGGCTTTGATGTCAATCGCAAATCCGGACATAGCAGGATCCATATTTTTTGGAGGAAGGTAAGCGACCATATCAGCCAGTGTGGTATCTCTTCCGTATTTCCACCAGAAATACAAAAAGCCAAACAACATGAAAACGGGTATCAGTAAATATTTAAAATGGTATATAAAAAGTTTATAAGCCGGATACACCTTAACAGCGCCAGGTGGTATTCTGAGTGCAACCGTTAACGCTTGTCTCCTTCCGAGGGATTCAGTTGTTTCGCCGGTTAATACACCATTTTCAAATTGAGTAGTGACATTATGATCACGCTGTCCATAGGTGCCGGTCCAAACGTCGATGTCTGAAGTCTTAATTGGAATGTCATGCGGGATCGTTATCTTGAAACCAGCATGCTTCACTTCTTCTTCTATGTTGTCGCCCACGAGATTCCAATACAATTCTGTGTTCTGTTCATTGTGAAGCAATCCATTCCGGATGGTATATGAGATTTGATAGAGTTGATCGCCTTCAACGAGGATATCAGCATCTCCAATTTTAAGCCTCACGCCAACACCAAGGAGTTCATCTTTGAATTTAAAATTCTTGACTTCGACATCACTGATGAATAAATCATGAGGAAACCATTTATCAAAAATAGAACCGGATGCTTTTTCTGAAACGCGATAGCTCAATGGCAAATCTCTGTAAATACCATGTCTTGGTTCATTAAAATGAATTTTGATGAGCTCGGTTATTTTTATGACTCCGTTTTTATCAAGTTTCAAGTCGACAAAAAAGTCTTCGATATAGTAGTAATCCTGAGCAATGCCATGAAAGCCCAGAAACAGACAAAAGCTAAGTAATAGAAATAATCTTTTCATCAAAAAATCCAGTGGAAAATTAGAATTGAACGGTTACGTTCTGTTTGCTCTGCTCATCCGTTTCATAAAAGTCAAACTTATGAAATCCTAAAGGTCCGGCAATCAATACACCGGGTAAGCCTTCCACTTTATTATTGTTCTCTCTGACTGTGGCATTATAGTATCTTCTTGCATTTTCAAGATTGGTTTCGATCTCATTCAATTTATCCTGCAATTGCAGAAAATTGGTATTCGCCTTCAAATCAGGATAACTTTCTGCCAGTGCAAACACTTGACGAAGACTTGCAGTCAATGCCTGGTCTGCTGCAATCTGACCATTAATATCCCCTTTGGGAACACTAAGTGCTGCATTTCTGGCTGCAACTACTTTTTCAAGAGTACCGGATTCATGAGCTGCATACCCTTTGACCGTGTTTACCAGGTTGGGAATCAAATCATATCTCTTTTTCAAAGCCACGTCAATATTGCTCCAGGAATCCAAAACAGCATTCTTGGCTTTCACCAATCCATTGTAAATGAAGATGGAAAGAAGAACTAAGACAACAATTACAATTAAAATAATCATGATAGAATTAATTTTTGGTTTTTCTAATTTGGTATAAATGTAGGCATAAATCGAAAAAGGATGTAAATAGTTCCAATTATCGACAGAGGAACGCTGATGGCTTACTACCGAACGTTAATGGATGACAATTCGTCAAGCTCATTGTGAAACCGGAGTTCAACCGTTAATTTAATAGAGCTCTAGACGATATTTTTTTGATAATTATGATCACAACGGGTCTGATTTCCTCTTATTTGCAAGGGATCATAATATGACCGCACATGGGCATTTAATACCTCGCTGCTTGCGGTGAGGTTGTTCATTTGTAATGATCACTTCAAATTTGTCATTTCATAAATCCTGCCAAGAATTATTGTTTTCCATACAACCGGTGGACAGCGTCCTTAGGCCTTGTGGTGAGTTTGTCAAGCCGTCAATTTCCTATTGGCACGAGCAATTTAATGCTGACATTGCGGCCCATGTTGTAGATTCCTGATTTGTCTGAAGCATAATTCACCGGAGCATATTTCAATCTGCTCAGATGACTTTGATATGCAGCGTCGGTAATGTTATTTATGTTGATATAAAGGGAGCAGAAAGTTCTATTCGCAACTATCAAATCAGCACCAAAACCCAAATTGAGAAGTGTATAGCCTGGAGTTTCCGTCTCCGTATTGAATGCAGAGTAGATTTGATTTTGTCTAAAGTGGTGCTCCATCCCGAATTCAACATATGCATTAGCTAAATATTTGCCAATCGTCTTGCTTGAAGCTTTTAGTTCAGAACTGTATTTCACTGGAGGTGTGTAGGGTAAATATTTACTGGAATCAGATTGATTATTTTGAGTAGCATGAACATATGAAAGTGAATTTTCAAAATGCAGCCAGTCATAAGGATGAGGATGTATATCTATTGTAAGTTCTCCTCCGTATAAGTGTGCATTGCCCGAAGCAAATTTGAAAGTACTATAACCCTGGTTAATAGAATCTCCGCCAAAAGTACTTTGCAGTTTATGAGAGAAAATGAAATGGTCAATGGTATTGCTGAAGAGATCGATATCCGCAGTGACATGAAGAAGGTTTAATCCCAAAGCATAATCGAATTGCAGACTTTGCTCGGCTTTGAGTTTTGGATCGCCGATTTCATAACGAAGTGTTCCTTCGTGTATGCCATTTGCTCCTAATTCACCGATGTTTGGTGCTCTGAAACCGCGGGAGAGGTTAAATTTTGTGAAGATGTGTTCAGTAAACTGATATGTGAATCCGATACTTCCGGAAATTCCATTAAACGAAGTATTAAATGCGGAAAATTTGCGCTCGGAATTGTTATCCGGAATGGTCACCATATTTCCTTCTTGATCCAGATAGAGGTCTTTGCCTTGTTCATTACGGGAGTCGAAACGCAATCCACCACTGATGTCTAATTTGCCTATAGATTTTTTCGCAATGGCAAATGCGCCAATGTCGAACAGGTCATATTCAGGTACGAGAAATTCT
>JBGAWX010000030.1:0-18902 GCA_044227375.1 Saprospiraceae bacterium | reverse complement strand
TGGAATGAAATCCTGCATCCTTCCTGGCATAATTATTTTTATTGGCTGATCGGGATTTCTTTCTTTTTCTGGCTGCTCGAAATCGCCTTTCCCTGGCGGAAAAACCAATCTCCCATCCGGAAGGACTTCTGGCTGGACGGATTTTACATGTTTTTTAATTTTTTCCTTTTTTTTACCATATTGCGGATTGGTGAGCGCCAACACACTGAATCCGGCAACGATCAAATATAAAATGAATTTTAAATTAAACGTATCCCTGGAAATCAGTCTTGAATTCTTAAGGGTTTTTGCGTTTCCCAATTTTTCCCAGGCTTCGTTCTGTTTCCTTTTATAATTTAAATAAAACAGATACATAACTGGCAAGCCGGTTAATAAAATTAAATATCCGATCTCTTCAAGTCTGAACATACTATGGCAGTATTCTTAATAAAGTCATTCGCAAAATCCATTCCCCGGTGATCAACAACAATGCAAAAATCAAAAACCAACGATACTCTTCGGAATACCTTTTGATGTATCTGACTTCAATTTTTGTTTTTTCCAATTGGTCAATTTCCTGATAAATCTCTTTTAGTTTTTCGACGTTTGTTGCACGATAATATTTACCTCCGGTCAAACTTGAAATTTGGGTTAATAATTGCTCATCGATGTTTACCGGCGCCATTCCGAAGACGTATTCTCCATGTTGACTTTTTCCAATCGGGGAATAGGCTTCTCCGTTCGTACCCACACCAATCGAATAAATTTTAATGTTGAATGTCTTTGCGAGATCCGCTGCAAGCGCTGGCGAAATATCTCCCGCGTTGTTTACTCCATCGGTCAACAGAATTATGATTTTACTTTTTGCTGAATCTTCTTTAAGCCTGTTTATAGAACAAGCCAATCCCATACCGATGGCTGTACCATCCTCGAGTAATCCACATTGCATTTCATTCAACAAAACTTTCAAGGCTTCATGATCCGTCGTCAACGGACATTGGGTAAACGCCTCTCCGGAAAAAGCAGTGAGACCAATCCGGTCATAAGGTCTTTTGGAAATAAAATCAACAGCTACCGCCTTACTGACTTCTAATCGATTCGGATCAAAATCTTTACTCAACATGCTTGAAGACAAATCCATGGTCAAAAAAATGGCGATGCCTTCTGCATTTATTTTTTCTTCTTTTAATATCCACCTCGGCCTGGCTAAGGCAATAATGAATAATGCAATGGCCGCAATCCTCAGATAAGGCATCCATTTGTAAGCGATCGATTTCCAGTTCCTTTGTTGCCCGAAATAATTCAGACTTGGAAATTCTATCGCATTGGTGGTGGCTTCTGATTTTTTCACCAAGCGATACCATATCCATGGCAATGCCAATAGAAACAGAAAAAACCATGGGGACTCCCATTCCATCCGATCCAATATCATCATCATCATTTGATCTTTCTGAGTACCAGTTTATTTTTAGATGACAATCCGAACACACCTCTTGAAAACAGATCTTGCTTTTTCCAAAAACTTATCAAAACCAGGATTGGTAAAAAGATGGTTATAAAAGGCAATACAAAAATCAAAAGTGCGACCTGAATGAATTTGTGTTTGGAAATATTCAGAATATTTATTTGCCAACGGTAAAAAATACCGGTGTGCATGAGATGCCATTTGATCCAGTCTTCCGGCAATTGAAAATTCAACCTGTTGATGAAGTGATGAAACAACTCCAAATGGCCCAATTTATTTTTATTGTACAATTGGATCAGCTCATTTGGAACTGTTTCCAGTGGATTATCAAATTGCCCGGCCAAGGTTTCACCGAGCAAAGATTTCCAATGGACCCTGGTTTCTTCAAGGATAAGCTCCGAAAGATCTTTATTCGATTTCACGAATTCGACAGCGAATTGGATCCACTTTGTATTTTGCTCGCCGGAAGGAATGCGGTTTGCAAATTTTGTATAATCACTTTCCCTGAAGCATTCCCTGAGCAATTCCCAGTCTTTAATTTCAGTTTTGTTTTTCTGGATATACTCAATAATTTCCGAACTCGTATTTTCAATTGCCGGAATATTCAATCCGGAAGATAAATAGGTTCTTAAAATTAAATTGAGTTCATCATAATATTCCTTTACCCGGTTGTTTTGCCAAAGTTGTTTGCTTTCAAGATCCTTAAGTGATTGCAAACACTGCTCCCATATTTTTTTCTCCTGAGGTACATGAATGACTGAGGGTTTGATTCGGTCGGCTTTAAAAAACATCCACAATATGAACAACATGCCCGAGATCAACAGAATGCCCAAAATGATTAAAGTGAGAAATCTGAATTCGGATTGAGTTTCTTCAATATCTTTTATTGGTCTGAGGATATTCAAACTGTCAGAAGGGTTATTCACTTCAAGCGCGAGAGGATTTCCAAAATGAAGAAAAGAGTCCTGTTCATGGAAAAGTCCCAATGCCGGAATTACAAAATATCCACTGTCAAATACTGTAAATAAAATTTCCCGTTCATATGTTCTGTCCTTCTGAATCCAGTTTCCTTTATCAATTATTTGCAACCAGGGCATGGTATCCAGAATGGCAAATGGATTTTCGCCGATTTGCCGATCTGATGTGGTCAGTGTCAAGTGCTGTTGATCCCCGATCAGCATGGCAATGGAATCAAGCTTCTGGGAAAACTCAATTTGGGCACTGAGCGGAATTGCAACAATGCCGGGCACCAATCCCAATACGATACGCAACAGGTGTTTCAAATCAATGACGCTTTTTAAAAAAATTCAACAATACTTTGATATAGGAATCATCGAGATCTAACTGCAAAAAGTCCGCATTAGCCCTTGAAAAGAATTGCTTTAATTGTATAAAATGTTTGAACTGCGAATCCGAATATGATTTCATCCATTGTGGATCCGAACTGTCTATAAGAAGTTCATTACCGTTTTCCGAATCTTTCAATTGGATCAGGCCAACGGACTTCATTTCTTTTTCAAGCGGATCTAAAATCTGAAGACCAATAACATCATGACGTCTGGAGACAATTTTCAAAGTAGATTCAGGTACGGGATCATGAAAATCAGAAAGTAAAAAACAGATGGTCCTTTTTGTTTGCACACTGTTCAGGTATTGCAACGGAAGATCAAAGCGGGTACGCCCTGCATCTGACCGATTGACCAGCAACTCCCGGATCATTCGCAAAATATGCTGTCTGCCTTTTTTGGGTGGTACGTACAAATGAATTTTGTCGCTGAATAATATCATGCCCACTTTGTCATGATTTTGAGTAGCGGAAAATGCTAGCACCGCAGCAATTTCTATCATCCATTGCATCTTATTCTGATCCAATGATCCGAAATATGTCGAACGACTGACATCCACAAGCAACATCAGGGTCAATTCGCGTTCTTCTTCAAACACTTTTACCTGGGTCTGCCCGGATCGCGCAGTAACATTCCAATCGATATGTCTGATGTCATCACCAAATTGATATTCCCTTACTTCTGAAAAGGACATGCCTCTGCCTTTAAACGTGCTGTGATATGCACCGGAAAACAAATGATGACTCAGCCCTTTGGTCTTAATTTCAATTTGTCGAACTTTTTTGAGAATGTCTTGTGTCTCCATGATTAAAATACTTTTCTCAAGGGTCCTCCTTTCCGAATATGATCCTGAAGTAAAGCATAAGGAATGATGATTTTTCGAATTCCCCATACTGAGTTGAATTCTGAAGTAAAACAGAATCCTTCCGGTCTTAATGTCCACAGACTGAAATACTCCAGATCCATGTATCCTCTGAACCGGTTTGAGGTATTGATAGACATCATTTCTTTTTTCTTCCAGGAAATGTAATCCGCAAAATAAGCTTTGTAGTCAAAATCTTTTTCAAACAGTTCATCTATGCTGATGACGCGATTGAATTTTCTGTCGTAAGTAAAAGCTAAACTACGCTCCACATCACTCCAGGGTTCGGTAAACCGAAATATTCCACTGACCCAATCCTGACTGATCCAATCAATATCCATATTGGCCGTCGCATCTTTTTGTTCTTGCAATCCACCCGGTTGATAAAACGAAATGACCTGATCACTCCATTTCTTAATAAATTCTTCAATCCAGAAATCAAATTCGCGATCACCGATCTGAATATATTGTGCGAATAAGCGTATAGCCGGGATGCTTAAATTTTTGCAGTTGAAATAAAATTTATTTTCAAGCATCCAGTTTTCAAAAATCTGAATCTTGCCTTTGTAAAATTCTTCTACCTGAATATGCTTTTGATCCGGTGTTGTTACTTTATATTCTTTAAATTGCTCTCCGAAATAATCGTGAACCCTCAAATCCATTTTCAAACATTGTGCATCATCGCAATTTCCATTAATAATATATCCCGTAAGTTTTGATGGCAGACTAATCGTTCCAAATATCCTCTGGTCTTTTTCTTTTTGAAGTTGAATAAATACCGGCACCTGATCCATGATTCCGGTATACGATTGGTACCAAACCTGAGTTGGACAATCGAGTACTTTAAATCCGTCACGGTTTACTTTTTCAAATTCTATGTATCGTCCCTTCTCCTTGCGCTTGTCAAGAATGCGGACCAGCAAGCCATTCGGATTTACATCTCCCATAAGATATCCTGTAATGTCAAAACCCGTATCCTGCAATACCAATTTAATTTGCTCTTGCTGATAGCTTCCTTCCGCGGTATTCAATTCATTCTTGCTGAGATTTTGCAAGATGCCTTTGTATTCTTTAGTGTTGTGTCCCAGGGTAAATACATAACTATCTCCTTCTGTGCTGATGCCCGCATAGTGGTTGATCCAAACGCCTTGTTGTGTTTTTCCGAACATGTCCATGACCTCATGCACTTTTAATGACACGGTTGTGGTTTGACTTCCAACTCTATTTACTAATAATCCAAATATTAAAAATATGAAATTGTACTTCATTGTTATATTCTACAGTTGATTCCCCTTACAGGTTTTGGTTTATTCATTTTATTGTTGTTCTACAACCAATGAACCCCGGCAGGGTTTTGATTAATTTGCAAAACAAAAAACGTGGTCCATCCCAATTTCATCTGGCTCTTTCAGATTTAAATGTTTACTCAGTTGATGGCTAAATTCCCCATTAGCAATTCGTAATTCGGAATTCGCAATTAAATTAAGGTACTTCCACTTTTGAAAGTATTCTCGATATAATTTCATCCTGGTTTATATTTTCAGCTTCTGCTTCATAAGTCAGACCAATGCGATGGCGCATGATGTCTTTGCAAACATTTTGTACATCATCGGGTATGACAAAACCACGATGTTGCATAAATGCATGTGCCTTACTGGCCATTGCCAAAAAAATACTCGCTCTAGGAGAAGCACCATATTGTATCCATTGCGCAAGTTCTTTCAGATTGTAATTTTCCGGTCTGCGGGAAGCAAAGACCAGTTGTATAATGTATTTTTCAATTCGTTCATCCATATAAATTTTTGAAACAGATTTCCTGGCTTTAAGGATATCCTGGGGATGAATGACCGCTTGAGCTTTTTCATGAATCTGGTCATTGAGATTCCGTCTCATAATTTCTCGTTCTTCATCCATGGTAGGATAATCAATGATCACCTTCATCATGAAACGGTCTGTTTGGGCTTCAGGCAATGGATAGGTTCCCTCTTGCTCTATTGGATTTTGCGTTGCGAGAACAAGAAATGGTTCTTCAAGAAAAAAGGTCTCCTTACCTATTGTGACCTGTTTTTCCTGCATGGCTTCAAGAAGTGCCGATTGTACTTTTGCAGGGGCCCGGTTAATTTCATCGGCAAGTATAAAGTTGGCAAAAATCGGACCTTTGCGAACTGAAAAATTTTGATTGGCGGGATTGTAGATCAGTGTACCAATAATGTCAGCAGGCAAAAGATCCGGAGTAAACTGAATCCTGTTGAAGCTGGCGTCAACGGACTGAGCCAGTGTTTTGATGGCCAGTGTTTTTGCCAGTCCCGGCAATCCTTCCAGCAATATATGCCCATTGGTCAACAAGCCGAGGATCATCCGATCCAGCATCTGGCTTTGGCCCACAATGATTCGTTGCTGTTGTGCTATGAGTTTATCAAGAAAAGCACTTTCAATGGAAACCTGTTGATTAAGTGCTTCGATATCGAGATATTGTGACATATTTATAATTATTTTAGTTCTACGATTACGAAATGATCATTTTTACGTTTTACTATTTTTAAAAGAAAGGCTAAAAACGCTAAAAAAAGACAATCAGGACATATGTCTAGATATAATTTTTACTTAATTAACATTTTATTTTGTATTCAATTACAGGCTCAGGACAGCCTTAATTTTTTTATTAATCAAAGCTACATTGAGAAGCTGCATAAAGGTACTCTACTTGTCAGACTGGAATCTAAAGAAAAGAAAATCGGATTTTTAAACTCAGCAATAATGGCAAAGGATTGTAATCAAAATTGCAAAGAAAAAATCCATCATCAAATTGATGAAATTGTGCTTGAAAGAGACCGCTTTAACTTACAATTTATTAAGTCGTTCAAATTTCATTTCTCATTTTGCCCCGTATATTTTTATTACGATAAAGATCACCCCGACCTGGTGAAAGACTCCTTCAAGGGAAATTTCTATTTGGACGAAAATTTAAAACAGATTAGAATTGATACACTACAAAAAGACAGTCTTTTTATCTTAAAAAAAGACATCACTCCATATTCAGAGAACGAGGGTTGGCTTATTCAAACGGCTGATGGATATACTTTAAAAAACGGATTTCCCTTCATTAGTGAAAATAATTTCAGGACGATTTGGAACAGAATTATTTCTTCTAATCATCTCAATAAAAATTGTGATTATATGGTCATGAAATTGAATAAAAACCTGTTTGAATATTTGTATAGCAAACAATTAGATTATTTTAATCTGCAAATGTATCCTTATTTCAATCCAAGCAACCGGATGCCTATGCCAATGGTTCCACCACCTCCTCCAAAATACATACCCGTTCAGAGATAATTAACCAATTGAAGACTACTTCTACTTTAGATTCATCATTTGAAGCAGCTGAGTTCGATTAAATATCATTTTAATTTCTAAATTTGTTAGATTTCGTTATAATCAATGAATCGGTTAATTTTAATAATATGAATAAGTCAATTTTAATAGCAATATATTTTCTGTATACAGAAATCATAATAGGGCAGCCCACAGTAACAACCCACCAAATCATATTAAAATTAAAAACGGAAGCTTATTCTCCAGGATTTTCACTTTGTAAAAAAGACAAACTCGGAAACAAAAAATTAGAAAGCATAAATAAAAAATACAAAGCCCTAAAAGTCAAAAGACAATCAACTGGAAAAAAATCAAATCAATTCATCTTTATCATCCAGTTTCCCTATGGAGTTAACTTAGACGAAGTCATTGAAGAATATTATAAAACCGGTGACATTGAATATGCAGAACCTGATTTCAAAGGTTCAGGAAGCGGAACTCCTGATTTTAAACCTAATGACAATTATTATTTCCGACAATGGAACTTACAAAATAATGGTACATTTTTTTTATCTCCTTCTATAGCCGGAGCGGATATAGATATGGAAAAAGCATGGGAACTCGAACAGGGCGACAGCAATATCGTTGTAGCAATAATTGATAGCGGAGTAAGGTTAGTTCACCCTGAATTCACTGGAAGAATTTGGACTAATTACAATGAAATTTCAAATAATGGAATTGATGATGATAACAATGGTTATGCTGACGATACAAGAGGTTGGGACTTTGCCAATAATGACAACAATCCATCGGACGACTATGGACATGGCTCTAATGTTACCGGGATCATTGGCGCTAATGGAAACAATTCGATTGGATATGCAGGAGTTGATTGGCATTGCAAGCTTATGATTTTGAAAGGACTTGATGCGAATAATAGTGGTTATTATTCCTGGTGGATCTTCGCAATTTATTATGCAGTCGATCAAGGGGCTAATGTCATAAACATGTCCCTTGTAGGACAAAATCATTCTGTAGCTTTGGAAGAAGCTGTTCATTTTGCTGTGGATAACAACGTAATTGTTGTTGTCAGCATGGGAAATGATAATACAAATAGAGCTTCATACCCTGCTGCCTATTCCGGTGTCATCGCAGTGGGATCAACTAACTCTAATGACAAGAGAACAAATCCTTTTTTCTGGAGTCCAACCAGCGGAAGTAATTTTGGAAATCACATTTCTGTTGTAGCCCCTGGCAATTTTATTTACGGATTGGATTACCGTTCCAATACAGATTATGGTTATTACTGGGGAGGAACATCACAAGCTGCACCCCTTGTTAGTGGTCTCGCTGCACTTCTGCTTGCTCAAAACTCTAACCGTACACCTGCACAAATTAAATCTATTATTGAATCAACGGCTGAGGATTTGGTAGGGGATCCATTTGAAGATAAACCCGGGTGGGACCGATATTACGGGTATGGCAGGATCAATGCTTATAATGCACTTTCATTAATTACAAATACCTTTTTATCAAACCCTTTACATGAACTAAGTTTATTTCCAAATCCATGTGCAGGAAATTTTTACATCCAATCCCCTGTGTTTCCGTTAATGGTTAGTATGTACAACGAAAAGGGTGTACTCGAAAGCACGTATAATGTCAATTCATCACTGATTCAAATCAATGAAAAGAAAATTGCAGGTCTGTATATATTGAAAATTGAAAGTGATCACTCACAGGTGATTAAAAAACTTTTTATACAATAAGGTGAATCCTGATTTTATTTTGTTATCATTCTCCAATATGATAACGAAACATGATTCCTTTCGAAAAGCCAAAATCAGAATCTATATTATTTACTTTCACCGGTTTTACTATTGATCATCAATACACCAAACAAAATAAGTCCCAATCCAAAATAGTCATGCCATCCCAATTTTTCTCCATCGATAATCCCAATAAGAATCGCAACGATTGGCATCAGATAAGTCACTGATGCAGCAAACATGATTTCTGCCCGTTTGATGAGGATGTTGAATAAACTCATGGCTACAGCAGTACCAAATATACCAAGAATCATAGCATAGGGCAATGCCTGTTTTGCTGCTTCACTGGCTTCAATACGTTCCGGTATTTCAGTATAAAATACCAATGGAAAGGTTGGAAGTAAAAGTAAAAAATACATCAATGAAGTCAATGGCAAACTCGGCAACCCGGTAAGATGCCTCTTTAAATAATTGGAGCTAAAACCGTATAACAGAGGGGCAAGTAACGCAACACAGAAATAAAAAACATCCGCCTTGAATTCACTGTTGGATTTGAAGACAATAAGACTAACGGCTCCGCATAATCCAATAAGTACACCGGCCAATTTGTGAGTCTTGTTGGCCAATCCAAAAAATAAAATTCCAATCACATATGTGCATAGTGGCGTCATGGAATTTATAATACCCGTCACTGCACTGTCAATATGTGTTTGCGCCAAAGGATACAGATAAATAGGAATCCCACTTCCGGCTAAACCGCAGACAAATACATACCAGTATTTATCAAGCGGTATTTTTTTAAAAGCAATAAAGACTAAAGGCAAGAGTACCAGTCCACCTGACATGATGCGAATTACCGCCACTTGCATGGGCTCAAAGCCCATCAAGGCATGCTTGATTAAAAAATAAGAAAATCCCCAAATGATTGCGCAAAGGATCAAAAGGACCCAATTGATGAACTTGTTGGAATAATCGGAAGCAATCTTAGTATTCGGCGCCATTCTAAAGATGGCAAAGGTATTCTTAAAAAACAGAAATCTAAAAAGCGTTAATAATCGATCATGTTGTTATATCAAAAAAAAGGGACGGTTTTGCATAACCGTCCCCATGAACAAATTTCAAAACTAAATTAAACTCACCGTTTCCAGGGCAGTTCCAAAACTTTACGTGCGCTTAAAATTCCACAGAAGTTTCCGCTATCGTAATCCATCCGATAATGTACACCTAATGGCAAACGACTGAATGCATTTTCGTTGGCCAAATCCCGCAAACTGTTGTAACTGCGGGGAGCACCTAAAAAGTCAGTGCGTTGTTGGTGACAATAATCTGTAAACGGATACGAGCTGCCTACATAAGATTCCAGGATTCCAACACCGGCAAATGCAAAGGTGGAGTGTCCTGATGGATATGCAGGAAATGGTGGAGTAAATCCTAACCAAGGAATTTTAAAGTTTGGATCGAATACCCTATTGATATAGGTTATTGGTCTTTCTACATTGTATTTGTATTTGTTATACCATGCATTGACTGCAGCTTCATTTTCAGCCAGACCCAATTTTGCATACAATACACAAGCGGTTTCGAGATCGAAGTTTTCTTTTTCCACAATCTGATCTGCGACTGCAAACATCCTGCCCGGCGGACTGAAGGTCCAACCCACACGGTCATCACTCCAGAACTCTGCAATGTGCTCCATTTCACCACGGGTATCTTTTCTTGCAATATTCGCCAGTACATACATTTCATATGCTTGTGCATAAATCACTGAATTGGTATCATTATCACAATCGAATGGAGAAATCAATGCATCGAGATCATTCTGTGTTAATGCAAACCGCCTTACTTTTCCCCATTGAGAATACAGTCCCCTATCAGAAACTGTAACGGGATCCGTAGGTACCCAATCACAACCTTGTGCATTCACTGGAACCGGAAATGGATTCAAATGCGCATTGTGTCCCACCACATCCGTAATGGAATATCTCCAGATTGCTGCAGCAACGGCTCTTCCATGTTCTTCAGAATTGGCAATGACCGATTCATTCGCTTCATTTCTGTATTTAGCTTTCAGTTCTTGCTCTTTTGTTGAAACCAGATTTAAGAATGATTCTTTATTCAGGATATTGCCTGCTTTATCTTTAAATGTTACCGTTTCAAAAAATCTGGGCAGTAAATAACCATAAGATGCATTAATGACTTCCGGCCAATAGAGGTTTGATTTAGTTGCAGGCATGTCCGGAATGGCAAGACGATGTTGCAAGGTTTGATATTCCGGCATTCCACCCAAACAGGCTTCATAAGCACTCAGACCCATATAAGCCATGGCCCGCGGAGCAGGACCTGGTCTGAAAAACGCGGCATACCGGTCCATTTCGAGAAATACATTAACCCACTCATGATACACATCATTGGACAGGGACTTCATGAGGCTTCCCTGGTCACTGCCTCCGGAAGGGTCTGATTCATTACAGGACATCGTGGATCCCAGGATCAGCACGAGACCAAAAAACAATATTCGCATTGAGACTTTCATAGGTATAAATTTTAATTATTAATTTAAGAGCTTTTTAGCTTAATTAGGCAAAAATATGTACTCTCGCATTCTAATAAAATTTTTCTCATTTAATTTTTCAGAAATTAAATTAAGGAAATTCTAAGGATTTTAAATCAATCATAAACAATAGTCAACTGATTATGTCAGCTTTTAAATTTCCAGCGCTGCTATGCTTTTAATTGTTTGAGTTCAGGTTAATCCCGCGGTATACAATGCAAATCGAAGGGTCGATTTTGCAATTTGCGCTTTACAGTCATTTATTTCATGTTCTGATTTTTTGATCCCGATAAAAAATTAAGGTCAATTTTTTATCTCAGTGAGACTCTTTTTAAACTAACCTACTAAGTAAGTGGAACCATGATTTAAAGGTTTGCATAAATCATCGATGCTTTTTTCCCTGCAAAGTTTTTCAAATTGATTTCTTATTTCTTTGTAGTCCTCGTGAATGGGACAGGGATGTGTTGAAGAACACTTACTCAATCCAAGGCCGCATTCTTTGAATACTTCCTTCCCATCAACTGCTTCAATGATTTTGATAACGGGTTGCGCTCTTTGTTTTGGTGTAATGCTAAATCCACCATTTGGTCCTTTGGTACTATTAATTATTTCTTCATGCACCAGAAGTTGCAAAATTTTTCCAACGGTATGCTCACTGGCATCAATATATTCAGCAACTTCTAAAATCCCGGATTTTTTCTCCGAAGCAGATTTTGCGGCCAGATAAATTACGGCCTTTATGGCTATTTTACATGTAAGACTCAGCATCATTCTGGATTTAAAAAACTCTTTCCTTCCATTGAAATCATCTCGGGTGACCATGGCGGATCAAACTCAAGGTCTACTTGCACTTTTGTAGTATTGAAATCATTTTCCAATGCACGTTTTACCGCAGTGACTATGGATTCACCCATAGGACAGTATGTTGCAGTCAAAGTCATCACCACATGAATGGTATCCTCAGGCTTTATAAAATCAATTTTATAGATCAGGCCGAGATCCACAACATTCAACCCAAGTTCCGGATCAATTACTTTTTGCAAAGCAATTAACGCCTTGGTACAATTGGTATCATCATTTGTAATAACTTTCATCCTCTGACTGGTTTATGCATTAGAACCTTGATCACATTCCAATTATAGAGTACTGCTGCAAACAATAATAATACCGCCGCCATATTTAGTATGAAAATAACTTTCGAATACACTCCGACAACAAACAAAATAAAACCTGCCAGGTACATAATACCCATTATTCCATAAATTTTATGACTGAATAAATCCTTGGGATTGGGAGTTTTACCCAATCCCAGTTTCAAGTGATATATTTTATTCCAAACGATAAATGGCAGCGTTTTAAAAGTCATTCCCAAAATTATGGAAGTGATCCAACCAAAAAAAACTACAAAACCATAAATAAGTACCAGTTGGACATCCAAAGAAGAAATTAAAAGAAATATGATGATCAGGATTAATAACATTACCGGTACAATCATCATGGCCACGGACAATAGAGAAAATTTCACCTGATCATCCACTTGTTTTCTTATCCGTTGAATATAACAATTTCGGCAATAAGTTCCAAATAAAAGTATTGCACCAAAAATAATAGCTGTTGGTATCAGGTAAAAATAGATTCCGTAAGAACAAAGGAAGGGAACAACAAAAAACAGCAAGCCTCCATTTACCAGACCGTAAACAATCCACAATAATTTTGGATTCCTGTACTTCGAAATCAAAAACATCGGGATCAATCTGGATCCAACCCCCATGATCAATAATAAAAACCACCCTATGATCCCGGTATGAGCGTGTAAGGGAAGATATTCAAAAGACTTGTGTGATAATACCGGATAGGAATAATTATAAACCAGAATCAATCCAAATGAAGTGGTAATAAACAGCCAAATCGCAGCGGTAAGCATAAAAATAGAATGCACATTTCGATGTTGACTCCCAATCATACTCTTAGCCACATTGATCAAATACATGAGTATGGATAAGAAAATCAACCGCCCGCCCCATTTCGCAGGCCAGGTCATATTGTAAGAATAAAATCCATATACCAAAATGGGTATTCCTATTGCAGCAAGAATAAAGGAACTATAAGCCAACCGGATGCTGTAAAGCCGTCCATCAATTAATACCGGTAACAGTTGATGACTCGTCCCCAGAATGAGCATGGTTCCCCAGCCCAATGCCATAATGTGAGTGATAGCCAGAATCTTTGGATTAAAATAGTGCTGGGTAAATGCAGATGCTGAAATAAATAACAACAGAGTGGCAATCAGAAAGGAAACGGCCGCATAAGCATAAAAAGGAAGAACTACCTTGTAAGTAGTGCTTTTATAACTTAGAACTTTTGATTCATCAACGAACATTCTGCGCCCTGTAAATTATAAGATTTACTTCGTTATCACTAATTTCTTTAATACAAAATGCGAACTTTCTATCTTTTAATTCCGGCAACAAAAATAAGGGTACGCGTTTATGAAAAACAAACAACGCTTTATCTAGTGGCAGTTCTTCCAGAGTGTCCAGTATCCTCAACATTGGTAAAGGCATCTCGAGGTCGCGTACATCAATGTATTGAAAACGATCACGAAATTGTTGACAAATTTCATCCCATCCTTCTGTGCTGTAATCCGTTGGTTTGATTTCATAAGGTTCTTTTTCATCTTGTTTGTAGAAAAAAGTCTCCACCAAATTATCATTAATCACATTGGCATACACCGCAAACCCCTGTTTTTCCAAAAGAACCATCAAAGGTATGGGTTCAAAGCTATTTATGATTTTCAATGCCTGGCCCGAATTTATCTGTTTTAATTTCTCAAGAATGATATTTAATGGATCATTACCGGAATCAATTACCGGACGCACATCCAGCTCAATGATTTGTTCCTTCACTAGATTTTTGATATACGGCGGAACCTCTGGCCTTTCAAAATTCTCTAAATTTGTATTTTCCTCGATTGTAAATCCCAGCGGTTTTAATTTTTCTAAAAAAGTGTTCACATTGCATCCGGCCATTTTTGAAGCCATAGCAATACTTGCCCGGCCCGCCATCAGTTTCCGCAAAATCGGATTTCTCAGTTTTTCAAATTTAGGATTGATACTGACTATGGTTTCTAGTGCATCAGGATGAGCTTTTAGCAATGCAGCAATTTTAGTATTGGCATTGATTCTCATAATCATTCAAAATACTGAGTATATATGTTCAACTGGTTTTGAATTGCTTCAATTGATTTTCCGGCATCTGCTTCATTGGATTTTTTTCCGGATCATTTTATCCAATCCCTGCTCCAATTCCACAGCTGTTTTTTGATAAGAAGCCTTCGACTTATCCACATTCTTGTAAAATGCGTTAATAATATCTATCAATTCATTCACATTCTTATTGGTAGTCTGGTCTGCCTTCCATTTCGTTCCGTTATTTAATTGTAATGTATTATCATTTGCAGTACCATGATGATGTTCCGTTTGCTGAGTATGATTTACCGGGGCATTATTGCCGGCCTGATCCTGATTTTTACATGCTGAAATCACAAGGCAAATTCCAATGCTAATGATTGAACGTTTCATGATTTTGATTTTTAAGTGTTACAATGTTGTTCGAGTTCTAATGCTTTCGGAAAGAGAATATTATTTTCAAGATGTATGTGCATATGCAAATCTTCTTCAAAATCATCCAACAGTCGGTAAAGTAAACTGTAACTGGCACATGCATCTTCAGGTAAATTATAATTATCCGTCAGCTCCCTGATTTCCTCAAGATTTTTCCCGACCAGTTCATGTTCCATTTCCATCATGTTGATGGGATTTTTTACACTATCGAATTGTGCCGCATAAGTTGGTTTGCCACCTTGATCTCCTAATACCAGCTCCTTAATGTATGGAAATAATACTTTCTCTTCCTTCATCATGTGTGAAACCAATTCATGACTTATTTCTTCTACCAATTGCTGAATACGTGCCAATTCTTCATGACGATTACCATGTACTAACAATACTTTTTCTGCATAAGCCCGAATGTCCGGCAGATTTTTTCGTATATAACTATGATGTGTATTCAAAATATAGTCTATGAGAAAATCTAAACTCCAATCGTTATAGGGAAGTGGACGAGAAGATGTTCTTAAATCTGGTTGTTGAAGTTCTTGTTCAATCTTCGTTACGTCCAATCCTTTTTCTGCACAGGCCTCCTTGACGGTTTTTTTTCCGCCGCAACAAAAATCCAAACCATATTTTTTAAAAATTTGTGCCTTCCGCAAATCCTTTGCAGCAATTTGTCCAATAGTTTCATCACTTTGCCCGCTAGGTCGTCTGGTGATTTTGACCTTCCACCACTCCGGACCTTGTTCCTGGTATTCCCAAATAAAAACATTACCACGCTCTCCCAACAATTGATAATACAAAGGCTTCGGATCATGGTCATTCAAAATGGTCAAACTGTCGCCTGCTGCGAGTTCATCAAATTTTTTAAATATAGTCGGATGCTTTAGACGGGGCTCCAACAGGGTTACATTAAGTGCGTTTTCTATATTTTGCATAATTCTTTAATTAAAATTAGCATTCCAAGACAAAGATAGCACGCTTTTTCATATAAAAGTATTTATTTACTTTTATTAACATGAATTTAGCTAAAGGTTTACTTAGTTTATTTCAGATACCGTTTTTCATACACGAATCTTAATCCGAATTAAAATCATCTTGAATCCTATCCGGGCGCTCTATAATCACCCAGATTCTTGATAGTCCACCCATTGAATAATTAATTGATCTAAACCGGCCCTCCAACTATTGCTTGTATTTCATCGCGAAGTTGCTCTATATGATCCTTACTCAGTCCTTTTGTTAGAACAGGTTTATGTAAAATCACTTCGGAGATTCCGGGTCCGGCTTTACCTCTCCAAAGCCCGCTTCTCTGTAGTCGCCTCCAGTTGGAAACAAAAGTCACTGGGATAATCGGTATTTGTTTTTGAATAGCTATTGCAAACGCTCCGGATTTGAATGGAGCAAGTTTTGGAACATGTCTCGATATCGTTCCTTCAGGAAAGATCATCAAAGGATGACCTCTGTCAATTTCCTGCGACATTCTTTTAATTGCTTTCATAGATCCTGTTTTACTTCCCCTGTCAACTAATATATTCATTCCGGAAGTATAATAAATATGAAACAACGGCCAGTTCTCAATTTCCTTTTTACCTGTAAAAACAAAGTAGTTATGAAATAATACGTAAAGACAAGGTATGTCCAAATACGAACTGTGATTAGGACAAATGATATAGGGCCCATGCTTTGGAATGTTTCGTCTGCCTTTTACCTTCATATAAACACCTGCAAAAACCAAAATCAATAGAGCTTGCATTCTCATTACTGAAAAGGCCATTGGGAAACGCGAAGGACTGGACAGCAGGAAATAAAGTATTGGGTACAACAAGATAAGTAAAACGGAAAAAAATACAAAGAAGTAAATTTTGTAAATGACACGAAAGGGATAAAGAATACTTTCTACGACACCTACATATATTTCCTTTAAACGCTTTGTATTTAACATTGAAATATTGGTCCTTGGATTTCAATTTTCTATTAAACTCAATTTATCTGGGGCTATGTATCTTCTCATCAAATTTATACTGATCATTCAGAAAGTCGAGCTCCAATTCTGCATCATTAAGTGCTTTTAAGAATTGTTTTTGATACGAATCAGAATGAACAGTCAACTGGCGATAATATCGGATACCGTTCACCATGTTCTTAAAATACGTCCCATAGAATTTCTTATTTTTAGAGAAATGACCGGATTGAACATCCTCGCTTATTTTTTCTTTTAGATAATCGAGATACAATTGCAATTCTGTAATAAACATGTGCGGCCTGTTGCTATTCGTAAGAATATTTTTCCTTCCATAAATATGATCAGTCATGGTTTGTAATGAAACTATTTTAGAGAAATTAACGATATTCGGACCCGGACAAATAGTCACTGCATTCATTTTTTTAATAAATGTTTGCTTGTAATTTATTGCAGCTGCATTACTCAAGCCAATGCATAAACACTCCTTATCAAGCACATCTTTTAATTGGCTGGCATATTCGGATTCAGGCAAATGTTGAGATTGCAACTGCTCTTTCTTAAGTTTTTGATATTTTTGAGATGCGGTACAAATGGGCTCTTTGGTGAATTCAGTATTAAAAGCCAAATGCTTTTCCGTGCACGGACTACCGGGCTTTCCATTTTTTATCCGCTCCAGTTTTTCTTTTTCCGCGCTAGTACCTTTTAAATAATAAAACCTCACACCTAAAGGAGAATTTTTGCTCAACTCAACATCCTCAGAAGTTGCCTCAGACAACAATTGCAACGTCTCCTCATCAACGGTCGTAGCTTCTGGCACCAGTAAAAATGGTGTTCCCCAGCCGATGCTTTCAATATTGTAATGCTCACGCAAAAAAACATCCTCTTCATGTGTGCCAACTCCACCCTGAGCAGAAATGATCATCTCCGGTGGAGAAGAAATCTGCTTACTATTTTTTCGCTGTAATGCGACATTATATATTTCAAAAAGTGCATTGACAAGCTCCTCTTTATTAACTCTAAATTCTTCCAATATAGGGCCCATCAAAAAACCATCTGTAGCAAATGCATGTCCACCGCAGTTCAATCCGGATTCAATTCTGAATTCACTAACCCAAATCCCTTTCTTTGCCAGATATTTTCCCTGAATTAATGCTGAACGATAATCGCTAACTTTAACTGTTACTTTTTTTGCAAATTCTCCCTTTTCATCGATATCAAATTCATCACATTGTTCCATGTAATTATACAAGCGAGGATTCATACCTGCTGAAAAAATAACAGAGGAATTGGTTAATTCACTTTTTACAAAACCTCTCAACGCAGCTACTGCATCAGAACCGTTTTCCAACAATTCTCCCTTTTTACTATAATTATCCCTATCTGCTTTTGTCATGATGTTCACATCAATACTTCCGGGTCGTACTTGCGTTCGTAAATACGCTTCCATTTTTTCCTTCTCCTGTTGACTCTCTGTGTTCATCATCTCCAAATAGAATAATTTTAACGTACTATCATCAGGCAACATTTCAAAATATTTGACGATGTCCGATCCCGCTTCGAAAGCAGCATTTCTAAGTTTATCCACTTGCTTTTGAATAATTGTATTTACAAGATTCAGATAATCGGTTATCCGCTTGGCTCTGTAATCCATTTCATGGGTTGAAATTGGACTATACTCCATGTCAATAGATGGGTAATATTGTTTCCGCATCATCTCTATTAATCTGTCTTCAACAATCGAAATAACGGATGAGATGCCGAAGCGGGCTACTTTGATCGGTGTATCAATGGTATAAGCCAAACCCATGACGGGAATGTGAAACTTATGATAAGAAGGATAATTCATGAATACAATAATTAGTATTGAAACTTGCTGCCTTTATTTTTAGACAACTGCAGCCAATTGAGATTTTTTTAGTAGTAATTTATCAAAGTGTTGCAACTCAACAAATTATATTTCTAATGATTTAAACCATAAGAGTTTTTGATTTTTCAGATGTAGCTATACTAACTTCCCAAGGAATATTTCTAATTCTCT
>JBGAWX010000309.1:414-3945 GCA_044227375.1 Saprospiraceae bacterium | reverse complement strand
GACATGTTGGATTATGATTCTTCTATATCAACAATAAAAGAATTATTGAGTGATTCGATCCTATTGAGGTTGAGAAGTGATGTTCCACTTGGCATTGCTTTAAGCGGTGGCATTGATTCGTCGTCGTTGAGTTGTATTGCCAGGAATCTTACAGATACTTCGATTCAAACTTTTTCAGTGTATTATGAAGGTAAAAAATACGACGAGAGAAAGTATATCGAAGCGGTATTGCAAACCGGAGGGTTCCAATCTACCATTTATACTCTATCGCAGGAAATCAATTTTGATGAAATTTCCAAATGGATTTATCATCAAGACGCACCAACAACCGGCGCCAGCCCTTTTTCATCCTATCGGAATTACAAGAATGTTCGTGATGCCGGAATTATTGTATTGCTGAATGGACAAGGAGGCGATGAATTGTTTGCTGGTTATCCCTATTTTTTAAAATACTATCTAGCCGATCTGATAAAAAATAATAATTGGTCTGAGTTTTTTAAAACCACGTTTAAACTTGGTTTAACTCAGGGCATAAAAAATACCAGTTCACATGTTTTCCTCGCAAGCATCTTATTAAAAAAAGACAAAACTGCATTGCGCAGATTGGAATTTAAAAAATATTCCAGTCCTGAACTCTACCCTGCTACTTCACCAATGGATCATGCAAGCCAGGCAACTTCATTTATCACTCAAGCCCTGTATGATTCCATCAAATGCACGCACCTTCCGCACATGCTCCGGTATGAAGACAGGAATTCAATGGCATGTTCCATTGAAGCAAGGGTTCCATTTTTAGATCATAGATTGGTTGAGAAATCGTTTTCGATTCCTGCTGAATACAAATTAAAAAATGGAGTGAATAAATACATCCTTCGAAAAGCCATGAAGAATATCGTACCGGATATCATTTTAAACAGGCAAGACAAAATTGGTTTTGGTACTCCAACGGATCAATGGACGAGTAATTCACTATCCAAAGAAATTAATGACCTCATTCATTCCAAAGTTTTTGACCAGCGTCCCTGGTGGAATGGAGCAAAGATCAGAACTAAATTATCAACAGATCCAAATTCTTTTGGAATGAATGAACTCTGGCGAATCATGAATTGCGAATTGTGGTATCAATCTTTTTTTAAATAGTGCGAATCGGCTAATACTAAAATGACGTACTCAGACATCCTTAAAGCTTCTTTGCAATTAGAAAAAGATTTAATCAATCTGGATTTCGAATCTTTAGCCATTCATGAAAGTGTAAAAAGCTATTACCGGTTTGATCTCACCAAGATCAGATATGTGAGTGAATGCAATGCATTTATTTTGTATCATATAATAAATGGTCAAAAGAACAAACCTGACAATATACTTATCATCGATCATGGTGCAGGATTGGGTTTCTTTTCATTTCTTGTGAAGCGATTGGGAATGCAATGCATTTGTCATGACATTTCCTCAGAATACATTGAGGGCATTAAAATCATCGGCAAAGAGCTGTATAGCCTACCGGATCACTTTGTCATCGGAGATACGGATGCATTGATTCATTACTGCAAGGTTAACAAACTTCAACCGGACGGACTCGGCTCAAGAAATGTTATTGAGCACATTCCCGATTACAAACAATTCTTCGGCGAATTAAACATACTATCAAAACCAGGTTTTACCGCAGTAATCACGACATCAGCCAACATGCACAATCCTTTGGTGAAACGAATCCATCTAAAAATTCATCACCAATTTGAAAATGAAGGCATCATTACCGATATGGATAATCCGATATTGAATACTTCCAATTGCGGCATGAAAATGAGATCAGACTTGATTCACGAACATTTTCCAGAGTTGGATAAAAACACAACAAACACTTTAGCAAAACTCAATCGTGGATTTGTACAACAGGATATTTTGGAAAGGGTAAAAAACTATCTTGCCACCGGTAAATTACCTGAACCATTTGATGAACCGAGCAATACCCGCGATCCTGCAACGGGAGCCTGGGTAGAGCGATTGGTAGCTTATTCAGATTATAAAAAAGCTGCAGAAGCCAATTCTTTCGAGTTTGAGGTAATTCCAGGATTTTACAACACGCATTATACCTCAACAATCAAAAATTTCGTTTCAAAAGGTTTAAATTTAATATTGAAATTAAAGAATCCGTGGAGCGTAAATTTGTCTCCATTTCTGGCGATGAGATTGAAGAAGTAGGCTTTAGGCTGTAAGATGTAAGCTGTAAACTGTAAACTGTAAACTGTAAACTGTAAACTGTAAACTGTAAAAAAAAAATTGTTACGTGATAAATAGTTCAAATTGAATAAAAAAATATCATCAATTACCATTGTCAATCGTCCATTGTCCATTGTCAATTGTCCATTGCCCATTGTCCATTGCCCATTGTCCATTGTCCATTGCCCATTACATTCATGAACTTCTATAAAACCAGTTTCTTCAGCGGTCTTTATTCTGTAGTCAATCTGGTTACCGGATTGGTCATTACAAAAATAACAGCAAGCCTGATTGGTCCGGTGGGAACTGCATTCATCGGAAAATTTGCAAATATCAGCGGACTCATCTTAATCATTTCCGGAGGAACGATAGCTACCGGCATTATAAAGTACGTTGCACAATACAAAGAAGACAAAACGGAACTTAAAAAAATTATCAATACTTCATTTGGCATTATTCTTTACGGCTCATTATTGGGCTCATTCATTGTGTTTCTCTTTTATCACTATTTAAATGGCCTTGCTTTCGGGGAACATCATTTTGAAACTGTTTTCTTACTCTTCGGAGTTTTTCTATTGGCCATTTCATCTCAGATTTGGTTCACCGGAATACTCAATGGCTTAGGTGAAATTCGCATGCTCAGCTACATCAACATTTCGGCGGCGTTGTTGAATTTGGTCTTCACGAGTTATTTCGTTTACGAATACCGTATCGCAGGTGCACTGTTTTCCAATTCATTGTATGCAATTTTCATTACGGTTTCCGGTCTTTTCGCTTTCAGAAAACTAAAACTCCTGAATGCAGATTATTTTAAGCCGGCTATTGACCTTTCTATTGCCAAGCAGTTAATTAAATATGGGATGTTTGCTGCAATCACTTCAGCGAGCTGGATGTGTTCGATGTACATCATCCGGGAATTTGTAGAACATCAATTGTCGACTTCAGATGCAGGGTTGTGGCAGGCTATGTTTAGTTTATCGGACCGGTACATGTCTGTCATCACTACAATTTTAATCGTTTATTTTATTCCTAAACTATCAGCCATTCATGAAACGAATGAACTGGTCCGTGAAATGCGGAAAGGATTTAAACGAATAGTTCCTTTAATGATTGTCATATCAGGTACGATTTGGTTGTGCAAGGACCTGATCATTTCCATCTTACTTGCAGAATCTTTTCGCCCTATGCGGGAACTGTTTACATTTCAGATGATGGGCGATGTCTTTAGAATTACTGCCGGGATACTTGGTTATCTCATTGCATCAAAAGCCATGTTCCGCTCCGGATTAAAAGCAGATCTATCCTTTCATC
>JBGAWX010000309.1:0-404 GCA_044227375.1 Saprospiraceae bacterium | reverse complement strand
TGGTGAAAGCTTTTGGATTGGTTGGAGTGAGTTATGCTTATGCGATTTCGACCTTGTTATATCTACTGAATTATCTGATCATTTTTAAAGATCTTATCGTGCTTATTAAAAAGAGTGTGATTCCGAAACCGTGGATAAGATAGATCAGATTGAAAATGTAATAAAATCCTACCAAATACAAACTTATTAATTTCGTAAATCGTCATTCGTTAATCAATGTTCATTATTCAATTCTCTTGAATGAATTTTGCTCACAAGTTTAGGAAGTCCGAATAATGATCAACGAATAATGAATTTCGAAGTGAAATAAACCGAAACTTTCTTTTTTTATATTAAGTAAGCTCCTCAGATTAATGAAAAAAGTAAGTCAGGATCCCCGTCACCACCATGGTCACTCCGGTGAT
>JBGAWX010000308.1:0-3960 GCA_044227375.1 Saprospiraceae bacterium | reverse complement strand
GTGTTGAATCCATTGGGGGTACCTTCAAGGATGAATCTTGGTCAGATTTTCGAAACGGTATTGGGATGGGCTGGAAAAGAATTGGGATTGCATTTCGCTACACCGATTTTTGATGGCGCAACCATTCACGACATCTACCAGCATATTGAAAAAGCTAAATTGCCACAATTCGGTCAAACCTATTTGAATGACGGAGAAACCGGCGACCGCTTTCACCAGCAGGCTACAGTCGGCGTCATTTACATGTTGAAGTTATCACACATGGTGGACGATAAAATGCATGCAAGATCCATCGGACCTTATTCATTAATTACACAACAGCCATTGGGTGGTAAAGCTCAATTCGGAGGTCAGCGTTTTGGTGAGATGGAGGTTTGGGCTCTTGAAGCATTCGGTGCTGCAAATATTTTAAGAGAATTATTGACAATCAAATCTGATGATATCATCGGAAGGGCAAAGGCATATGAAGCCATTGTCAAAGGTGATAATTTACCTGAACCGAACATTCCTGAATCATTCAATGTATTGATTCATGAATTAAGAGGATTGGTTCTCGATGTAAAATTTGAATAACGCTTTAAACAAAATTCAACATGGCATTTAAAAATAAAATCAATAAACAAGATCAGGAGTTTGACAGGATTACCATTAGCCTCAGTTCGCCTGATGATATCTTAGAGCGTTCTTTTGGCGAGGTATTAAAACCTGAAACCATAAATTATCGCTCATACAAACCAGAGCGTGATGGTCTTTTTTGTGAAAAAATATTCGGACCTGTAAAAGACTACGAATGCTATTGTGGTAAATACAAAAGAATTCGCTATCGTGGTATCGTTTGTGACCGTTGCGGTGTAGAAGTTACAGAAAAGAAAGTTAGACGTGAACGCATGGGTCACATCAAGCTTGTAGTTCCTGTCGTACATATTTGGTTTTTCAAATCACTGCCTAATAAAATAGGATACTTGCTCGGATTGTCTTCTAAAAAATTGGAGTCAATTATTTATTACGAACGATTTGTTGTAATCCAGCCGGGCGTTGCCGCAGGTACTGGATCTAATTATCTCGATTTAATTACCGAAGAGGAATATTTCGAAGTATTGGAATCTTTACCTAAGGAAAACCAGTTACTCGATGATAAAGATCCCAACAAGTTCATTGCAAAAATGGGCGCTGAAGCCATCTATGATTTATTGTTGAGATTAAATCTCGATGATCTTTCGTACAACTTACGTCACCAGGCATCAAATGAATCTTCTCAGCAAAGAAAATCTGAAGCACTTAAAAGATTGCGGGTAGCTGAAGCATTTCGCGAAGGATTAAACGAAAAAAACAACAGGCCGGAGTGGACTATTGTACAATATCTACCGGTTATTCCACCGGAATTGAGACCATTGGTTCCATTGGATGGTGGTCGTTTTGCAAGCTCTGACTTGAATGATTTATATCGTAGGGTTATTATTAGAAATAACCGTTTAAAAAGATTATTGGAAATCAAAGCACCTGAAGTCATCCTTCGAAATGAGAAAAGGATGTTGCAGGAAGCCGTTGATTCATTATTTGACAACTCTAGAAAATCAAATGCAGTTAAAGCCGAAGGGGGACGTGCATTAAAATCATTGAGTGACATCTTAAAAGGAAAACAGGGACGTTTCCGTCAGAACTTGTTGGGTAAGAGGGTAGACTATAGCGGTCGTTCTGTTATCGTGGTTGGTCCTACATTAAAACTTCATGAATGCGGATTGCCAAAAAACATGGCAGCAGAATTGTTCAAGCCATTTGTAATCCGTAAATTAATTGAGAGAGGTGTTGTAAAAACAGTTAAGTCTGCAAAAAAATTAGTCGATAGAAAAGATTCTGTGATTTGGGACATTCTTGAAAATATATTAAAGGGACATCCTGTATTGCTCAATCGTGCTCCGACACTTCACCGATTATCCATTCAGGCATTTCAACCAGTATTGATTGAAGGTAAAGCGATTCAGTTGCACCCTTTGGTATGTGGTGCATTCAACGCCGACTTTGACGGTGACCAGATGGCGGTTCACGTACCATTGAGTAATGCATCAATACTTGAGGCACAATTGCTGATGTTGTCAAGTCATAACATGTTGAATCCACAGGACGGATCTCCTGTTACGCTTCCTTCTCAGGACATGGTACTTGGATTGTACTATTTGACAAAGGAGCGAATTGTTGAAAAAGAAAAAAGAGAAAAAACATTTTATAGTGCGGATGAAGTGGTGATTGCTTTCAATGAAAAGAAAATTGATCTTCATGATCCGGTTCGTGTAAGGGCTAAACTCGAAAATGAAAACGGTGAGATCGAAATGAAATTGATCCGTACTACAGTTGGACGAGTTTTATTGAACGAAGTGGTTCCTGAAGAGGTTCCTTTTCTTAATGAACTTCTGACAAAAAAGAATTTAAAACAAATTATTGGAGATATCATACATCGTACAAGTTTTGCTATAACAGCAAAATTTTTAGATGATATAAAGGATCTTGGATTTTTCTGGGCATTCAAAGCGGGTCTGTCTTTCAATCTTGGAGATTTAATCACACCTTCTATAAAGAAGAAAACTTTGGATGAAGCACAGAAGGAAGTTGAAGAAATCTGGGATAGCTACAACATGGGATTGATTACTAACAATGAACGATACAATCAGATTATCGACCGTTGGACTTATGCCGACAACAGGGTTACTGATAATCTCATGAAAGAATTGGCTGCTCATAAAGGAGGATTCAACTCAGTGTATATGATGTTGCATTCCGGAGCTCGTGGATCTAAACAGCAGATCAAGCAGTTGTGTGGATTGAGGGGATTGATGGCGAAGCCAAGAAAATCAGGGGATACAGGTTCAGCAATTATTGAAAACCCAATCCTTTCCAATTTCCAGGATGGATTGAGCGTTTTGGAATATTTTATTTCTACTCACGGTGCACGTAAAGGTCTTGCGGATACTGCTTTGAAAACAGCAGATGCCGGTTATCTTACCAGAAGGTTGGTGGATGTTGCGCAAGATGTCGTAATCACTGAAGAAGATTGCAACACACTTAGAGGTATTGAAACTACTGCATTGGTAGATAATGATAAGGTAATCGAAAATCTTGCCTCAAGAATTGTTGGACGATTTACACTGCACAATATCATTCATCCTGTGACAGAAGAAATTATCCTTGGCATTGGAAGTTACATTGATGATAAAACTGCTCAGAACATTGAAAAATTGGGTATTGAATCGGTTACCATCAGATCTGTACTGACTTGTGAAGCTAAGAAAGGTGTATGTACAAAATGCTATGGTAAGAATCTTGCAACAGGCAGGATTACAGAGCAAGGAGACGCTGTTGGTATTATTGCTGCACAAAGTATCGGTGAGCCTGGTACACAGCTTACTCTTAGAACCTTCCACGTGGGTGGTGTGGCTTCAGTTTCAAAAGCAGAGTCTGAAATCATTTCGAAGTTTGATGGGATTGTAGAATATGATGGATTGAAAGTTTCAGAGTTCAATGAAAATGGAGTTAAGAGTTCAATTGTAATTTCAAGATCCGGAGAGATTAAGATTCTTGATGCAGATACATCTAAAGTTTTGACGAATGCACATATTCCTTATGGTTCAATTTTGTTTGTAAAAGACAAGCAAAAAGTTGGCAAAGGAGATTTAGTCTGTAACTGGGATCCGTTTAATGCGCTGATCATTTCAGAGTTTTCAGGAATTATTAAGTACGATTCTATTGAAGAAGGGGTGACCTACAGAATGGAGCGTGATGATCAAACCGGTTATTCAGAAAAAGTAATTATTGAATCAAAAAACAAGAAGAAGATTCCAGCTATTTCTATTGTGAATGCAGCGGGTACAGAATTGAAGACCTATTCACTTCCTGTAGGCGCCTACATTACAATTGATGACAACACTGAAATCAGTGCAGGTCAAAAGATTGGAAAGATACCACGAA
>JBGAWX010000307.1:0-3962 GCA_044227375.1 Saprospiraceae bacterium | reverse complement strand
TGCTGTTTCAAGAATTTTTTCAAATCCTTTACCAATGAGTTGAATGGCAACCATGACCAATAAAAATGTGGCCACAAATCCGATGATGATATCCAACCTTGGATCTGCATCCATAAATTTTTCAATGAGATCAATGATTAGAAATGAAAATTTAAGGCTGATCAGAAACGCGATGATGATACTGAGAATCCCAAAAATCGATTTGATAATGCCTTTGGTAAAACCCAAATAGAAACATGTACCGATCAGGATCAGACAAAAAATATCTATGAACATGGCCTGTTTTTTGTTGATGGAAATCCATCACAAGATTAT
Source organism: Saprospiraceae bacterium (assembly GCA_044227375.1). GTDB lineage: Bacteria > Bacteroidota > Bacteroidia > Chitinophagales > Saprospiraceae > Vicinibacter. The sequence goes on along the minus strand of JBGAWX010000307.1, from coordinate 3,647 downwards.
GAAAAGTTTCGGGGCTCCGAATGAAAATTTAAAAAATGCTTAAATTTCTGATTCTCAATAGATATTAAACAAGAAGCCTTAGATTTGCACCTCAATGCAGCACTACTACTCTATATTAATTTGTCTGATTTTTTGCTCCGTGCAGGGTATGGCCCAGTTGGATCCAAATGTATCGAGATACCAGGAACAACCCAATTTACCTAGGGTGTTCATGATTGGGGAATATGAAAAACCATATGAAAACATGTCTGCTGCATATGAGAAACTGCTGCTCAATATTTACAAAGACGATATCGATAAAGCATATGCTGCCTGGACTTCTGTGCTGATCAGCATGGAAGATTATGCAAAAGAAGTTTCCTTTAATCTGAATGGATTAAAACTTTGGATCAATGTATTCTTTAATGTCGATGGAAGCATTCAGCACATTGTATATTTTCCAAAACCAAATTCCAGAAATATGGAATTCGATCAACTGACTAATTTTTTCATCAGCTTTTGTAAAGTCTATCATTTCAAAGATCCCATACCCGTAAAATGCTCACATTTTGGAAGCGCCTCGTTTCCTACTTTTGCAAAAAGAAATTGAGTTGGCATTTCATCGTTTATATTTTTTCCAGATTACTTTAATTTTTCTGATCTCATCATGCATTCCACATGAATCCGTTTTATTTCAATTTCATTCTATTCCAACCAATGATGAGATTACTTCCGTCTATTTTTCAAATCCTCTCAACGGAATTGCAGTTGGAGGAAATACCTGGACAAGAGGGATTGTCTGCAGAACTGGTGATGGAGGAAAATCATGGAACATAGATTCTCTGTTTGACAAGGAAATTTTTTGTGCCAGTTATCTTGACAATGGCAGCTTTTTAGCTATGGGAATCGAATTTAATTTGTATGAACTTAAGGCAAGTGAAACTTTTATTCATAAAATTAAACACCAGGGAAGTTTCAGATTCATTCGTGGGGTCTCCGCATTTAATGAAGACCACATCATCGCTGTTCATGGACTGGGCAATGGAAAGATTGAAAAATTAGGCATTCATTCAGATTCAACAAAAACTGTTTTACAAATTGACCGCGATTTAAATGCAATTCAATGTATGGACAGTCTTCATTGGATTGCCTGTGGATATGGCATTGTGCTTCGCTCTTCTGATGCCGGTGAACACTGGGATACAATTGATATCACAGGAGATCACTTTGTTGACATAGCCTGGTTAGCCCCAAACACCATATTTCTCCTGGGCGTTGGTGGAACGGTTTTAAAATCAGAAGATCTTGGAATTCATTTTAATGAAATAAAGCCGGGCGGCATCATTGACCATTCAGCACCTCTGAGATGTATAAGTTTTAAAAATATTCAGGAGGGAATTATCGCCGGAGAAGATGGATTGATTATGTCTACAAAAGACGGCGGTAATCAATGGTCGATTCTGGATGGTTTGCCCACATTCGATGTAAAGGATATTTATTATGATGGCGAGCGCTATTGGCTTTGTGGTTCGTCGGGGATAATTGTATCATTCGTTCCATAAAAATAAAGTCCCTCAGAATATTTAAGCATGATCAAGTCAGTTTAATATATAGAATAGAAGCATCCTATTTGAATTCATTATAGACTTAGACATTACTAAATTCGAATATCATCATTCCTGCTTGACTAGGCAGGCGGGCGTTAATCAATATTCAAGATTAAGCCCTATGTTATAAATTATGGTCTGAATAAAAGGAATAATGAACACCGATTAATGAATGATGATTTTTGAAGTAAAGATTTTTTAATTCAAAAAAAAATGGCCCCAAAAAGGGGCCATTTGTAAATTGATTTCCGAGGGGTATATAAACTTACATTGTTAGACGATTGATATTTCTTCCAATCAGGTTGCCTTGTTTTTGACCTGCTTCCAGACTGAAGCGATAATGAATGCCTCCGTATAAATTTGCATTATTGATTTCATCCGCCATATGCTGGAATGACTGGAATGATCTTGGAGTGCCGTCAATATCTTTTCTGAATTCATGAGTGCGATCTGTGAATGCATAATTGTAACCGAACAACTCGCTAAGTATTTCTGCACCCGTCATGCCAACAGCTGAAGCGCTGGAAGAATATTCAGGAGTTGCTTGTGAATTGATGAGAGCAATAAAATCTCTGTCAATGTTTTCCCGGATATAGGTCTCAGGTCTCAGCATGTTGTAATGGTACTTTACTTTCCATGATGCAACGGTTGCATCGTGCAAGCCAATACCCAATTTTGCAAACGCCTTTGCTGTAAACTCAAGATCTTTTTGTTCCCTGTTGATGAGATCAATTAATATCGACATGATGTGGCCCGAAACTGAAATGGATCTGTCCTGATCATCATTCCAATATTTAACCATAGTAACAATCTGATCATCTAAATTTTTAACCCGGTTTCTCACATCCAATGCATAAGAATAGAATGCCGAATTGTTGGATGTAGAAAAAGCAGGTGGGTTGTTTAAGTCAGTCTCATCTGATAAGGGAGTAAACGTACGCACTTCACCCCAATAAGGAAGTAAAGGCTTTTTAATCTGGCTTGAAGTTGGTGACCACAGTCCAAGACCTTGTGGAGCAGAATACGATGTTGGATAATTGTTCAGAAATGCTTCTTCCTGTCCGTCAGTAATGGAATAATCATAAATCGCTTTTCCCATCATCACTCCAAATTGACAGGATTTGTTAATCACATTAGGATCCATATGATCCGGAACAGACGCCCTGTATTTTGTATAGAGGTCCTGGATTTTTTTAATTCCAGCCGGAGGTGCATTTCTGTAGAAATTCCGGAACAGGTAATTCATACAGTCATTTACCACCAGTGTCCAATTCACTTCACCACCTTCGTAAATAACAGGTAAGTTGTGAACAGAAAGACCATTGATTTTGCCCTGGAGGCTTGGTTGGCCTTCAATTCCCAAAACAACGGACTCATACACCGCAATCCCCAAATATGCAAATGCACGGGATGCAATTGGTGATGTATATCCGGGGGTTTCCGGGGTTAGTTGCACACTCAAGGCCATCCAGTCCGCGACAACTTTACCGCTTTCAAGATTTGCTTTACTAAGCTCACTGATGGTCTTCTCCTCTTTAGTACAAGCGGCTAATAGCAATACAGCCATGACTACATAGTTTACTGGGGATGTCAAGAAATGTACTAATTGCCTCATGATTATTAAGTTTAATAGTTTTCAAATGCTTAATAAGAATCTGGCTTAGCCGAAATAAATACTTGATACCAGATAATATGATTGAGGCATTAGATCAGAACTGATCTAAAGTTAACAAAGGGAAGAATACGCCACGAAGTTAATCATACACCGGCCTAGCCACCAAATTTATTTGGACATTTCTTTAAAAATCAGGGTTTACCCTGATATCCTAAATAGGCCATAATTTTTATATCAGTTCATTAATTTTTCATAACCATCTATTAAACAATAGCTTGAACGGTGGCTGACCAACAATTCAACAATAATTGAATTTATAATCGCTTTTAAAATCGGGTTGTGAAATATGCTTGAAAAAATTGAAAATCCTATTTCTCGACGAATAAGGTGAACTTGGTAAATTTGGAAACAGGGTTTGTATTGTCAGTGATATAGATATCGACTAT
>JBGAWX010000306.1:0-3964 GCA_044227375.1 Saprospiraceae bacterium | reverse complement strand
AATTACAATAAAAACTAAAAGCGGTTGATAAAAAAATATGAGCTGAGGCTAGTGCATAGCTAAAGCACCTTATTTCGTCCCGATATAAATCGGGAAAGCTTTTTGGTTCTTTTGAGCGACTGCAAAAGAACAAAACACTTTTTAGAAGCACAAACACAATCGTTAGTTATCAATAAATTTAAAATTCTAAAAATATATTAGAAATGAAAGAATAGTTAATGGAAATTTGTGATTAAATCTGGGTGGCTGATTGGTTAAAACAGGATTAAGTTCTTTTATAGTTTCCGGTTTTAAAAATACTATTCATCTTCGATGTTTACATAAATAAAAAACCCGGAGAAAAATTTCATCCGGGTTCTTAAAAAACTGGTTTATAATCTTATTACTTCACTACTGTAAATTGCCTTGTCTTTGTTCCTTCATCAGTAGAAACTCTGATCAAATAATTTCCTGCCTTCAATTCAGAAGTATTTACAGGAATTAATTCGTTAGTTACTGCTTTATGAGATTCAAAATTCAAAACTCTTCCATTGATATCTGTTAAGGTAAGATTTGCGTCAGTAGCTTTATCAAAGCTCAGGCTAACTTTTAACAAGTTATCAACCACTGGGTTTGGATAGATTTTCATCACAGACTCAGGCAATGGCTTGTCATCTGTTTTGGTGATGATCTCAATATTGAGTTCCAATATTGGAGTATTGACACCCTGGAATCCATTGAACCATGCACCAGAATCATCAATTACAACTGTTGAGAAAGTTTGAGCATTATAGCTCTTTTCATTGCTGATGACATGGAAAATTGGTACAGCACCCGTTGGTGTAGCAGGATGCTCCACGCCGATTACATATCGTGAACTTTTTTCTAATGGGATTCCTGGATTTCCATTATTGAAATCTGTAAGCGGTACGATGATGTCATCGTAATTTACTTCAGTGGTACAGGTAAATGATTCAGCAGATTTGATGGTAATGGAAGGAGAAGTAATTCCTCCAGTAGCATCAAAATTTGTAAATCCTGCATCGATATCATCATTGACTCTTAAAAAATAAATAGAATTGGAATAACCTGCCAGGGTTCCACCTGGATTACTTACCAATTGATATAAACACTCTTTGGCAATGAATTGGTCGTTTGCATTCCAGCAATCTGATGTGCGGTACATATTACCAAAAATATAACCAGCACCACTTCCTGCTCTGACCCCACCAGTTGCTCTTGGAGCCTTGGCGTAATTGGTCAAAGAAACTTCAAATGAATCCATTCTGGTATTGTCAGCAGGATTGAAATCAGCTCCTGTCGCATCTTTGCTGTATACAGTATAGCGGAAATAATATTTTCCTGTTTGTAATCCGGCCGGAACATAAAAGTTATCTGTTCTGAAAGATGAATCGGTAATGGAAGTTTCTACCAATGGAATGATGGTAGAATCTTTAAATAACACCGTCTTGCGATCGATGCCAAGAATTTCACCTCTCAATACCACATTGGTTTGATTGGCACTTCCTTTATTATTCAAATTTGCTGAAAACACAAAAGTATCAGTACAAATCTGGCTCATCGGCTGTCTGTATGCCGCAGGAGTATAGAAATGACTGTTTAATGCCAGATTGTAACCGGGAACACTCACCAATTGCACATCATCAACTATCCAGTAATAATATTCTCCTTCAAAGCGGAATCTAACCTGAACATTGGCTTGATTAGCTGCAACACTGCTGATGTTGATCAGTACTTGTGTGGCTGCCTGGGAAGCATTTGAAGTTTCAGCATTCACAGCAACGGTTTGATTTAATTGAAACGGAGTCCAATTAGCACCACCATCATTACTTACATCTACAAAACATGTAGATTGATAATTGCGGTAGTATTGATTAAACCGGATCGCCACAGAATTAAAGGTTGAGCAATTGATCACGGGACTGGTCAAAACTCCAGAATGCGGAGCCGGACATTTTCCCATTTTAAAATTGCCCTGTATGCCAGCATTGTCATACAAGTCAGAATTGAAAACCATAGCTCCATTGGCTCTGGATGCTGAATTAATTGCTGCTCTGTTGTTCCAGTAAGCACCACCTGAAGCTTTAGCATCTGCAGCCCAATACCAGATGGCACTGTCGGCTTTTGCGGGATCGTCAGAACTCAAACCCTGAGTCGTCCATCCGTTGATTCCACCCATAAATGTGGAGTTAGGGTCGCCGGGGCCACCCCAAAGAATGGTTTGTGCCTGAACATCCATTTTTAAGGCGCACAGGCTAAGGATAAATAAATAAGTAAAAATTTTTCTCATAAAAACTGTAATTTGATGATTGTGAATAAATTTTTTTTCAAAAAAGCCCACAAATATAAAGAAGATGGACTATACGATTCTGATTTTTAAGTATTAATCCAATAATTCATGGATCAATTCATCTTTGCGTACAGGGACAACTCCGAACTTTTCGCAGACCTGGCCACCACCGGCGTTGCAGCAGTTTGCCATAAATACGTCTGATAACGAGCAAGCCATGCATATCGCTGCCAGGCTGATTACAGTATCTCCGGCTCCGCTGACATCGGCTACTTTTCGGGGACGTGTAGGAAATTGTCCTTGCAAATCATCAGAGTCAATCCAAATGCCCTCTGAAGCCAAAGTGATCATGAGTTTATTACAGGAGAGTTTATCTTTCAGAGACTTAGACAACAAGGGAAGATCTTTTATATCCTTGTAATGGTTGTCGAGAATTTGCAATGCTTCTTTCAGGTTGGGTTTAAAAAGGTCCACATTCTGGTAATTAAAAAAATGATGTTTCTTCGGATCCACCGCAGTTTTTACTTCATATTCTTTGGCCAGTTTGAGAATTTTATGAATCCAAGCTCCATGCAGGAAGCCTTTATTGTAGTCCTGTAAAATCAGGACATCGACTTTATTGAGTCGGAAATTCTCCTGTAATATGGTAAGAGCACGATTTTGCAAATCCTCCATAATGTCGTCATCCCGTTCATGATCGATCCGGGCAATTTGATGCATTTCTGCCACGATTCTGGTTTTCACTGTGGTCGGTCTGTTGGGATCATGTAAAAGAAATACTTGGTCGCAACCATTATCTTGTAATAATTTTTCGAGCAGGAAGGCATCCGCATCATCTCCACACAAACCCATGATGCTGACCTTACAACCCATAGCTTTTAAATTGGCGGCGACATTGGAGGCACCACCGAGCTTGTCCTCTGTTCTTTTCCACAAGATGACAGGTACCGGAGCTTCCGGAGAAATCCTGCTCACTGTACCTACTATATAGCGGTCGATCATTACATCCCCGATGACCATGATGTGAATGTGGCTGAGATCGCCTTTTAATATGTCCAGTTCTTCCTGAATGCTCATTTGCTTGAATTGACTATTGACCACCGACTGCAGGCCACAAAAAGAAGTTGGTTCCGAACACCTATTGGTGCAGTTTTAAGTTTGCAGCGAATTAATAATAAGAACACCTTCGTGTATTTTTGAAAATCGTTATACATAATTTTTCTTATTGCCACTTGCCTCTTTCCTCTTGCCACTTGCGACTTGCCTCTTGCCTCTTGCCTCTTGCCCATTTCAAACCTCAAACCTCTAACCTCTAACTGCTAACTGCTAACTGCTAACTTCTAACTATTAACAAATTCCGGATTAAATATTGATAAATTTTCTGACTTGCGCCGAGATTTTTTTGAAAATATTCTTCAATGATTTCATGGATTTGATTTTTCCTTTCTGCAATGGAATCAAACATCATGTTTAAATCATTAGAATTGTATATGACAAAACCATTGCCATTGCGCATAAAATCTTTTGCTTCCTGAAATTTATGGTGATTCGGACCAAAGCAAACTGCTTTTTTGTGACTTGCAGGTTCGAGTATATTGTGAATGCCTTTTCCGAAACCGCCTCCAACGTACGCAAACTCACAAAATTTATACAATCTGGACAACGATCCGATCT
>JBGAWX010000305.1:3738-3981 GCA_044227375.1 Saprospiraceae bacterium | reverse complement strand
CCAAGACAAACGAACTGACTATTTTACCTCTCGAGATTTCTTTGTCTTCACCATTGATCACTCCTTTTTCAACCAATGGGATGATGCCATCAGAAATCATTTCAGAATGAACGCCAAGGTTTTTGTGATTTGTCAAACCGAGCAATACTGCATCCGGCACGCCGCCAATACCCAATTGCAAAGTGGCACCATCTTCAATCAGTTCTGAAATGTATTTGCCGATCTTTTTATCATTTTCAGAAA
>JBGAWX010000305.1:0-3727 GCA_044227375.1 Saprospiraceae bacterium | reverse complement strand
TGTCCAATGGTATACAGGGGCCTGTTTGATTTAACCAGGTAATCGATTTTTTCAACGGGAATGCTTCCGGCGCCATGTGTTCTGGGTGCTTGTTCGTTGACTTCTGCGATGATGAGTTTCGCCGAATCGGCAGCTTCCATGGCTACATCGACGGATGCACCGAGTGTACAGTTTCCATGCGCATCCGGGGGTGAAACTTGCAATAAAGCCACATCAGGTCTCAGAATATCATTTTTAAACAGCAAGTGAACTTCACTCAAAAACATTGGTATGTAATCTGCATTAAATTCTTCCACTGCATTGCGTAGATTCTTTGCTAGAAAAAAAGAATTCACATGAAATGAATTTTTATAATCTGCAGAGGCATAGCCTGCTTTTCCTTCTGTATGCAAATGCATGATCTCTACTTGTTCCAATTGGGAAGCGCGATCTACCATCGCATCGATTAATGGTTCCGGAGTCATGGCTGCACCATGAATGAATACTTTTTGATGACTTTTGATATGGGAGACTGCTTCTGCGGCGGAGATGTAATTCATTTAATATTACTTTGGGAAAGTGGTCAAAGGTAATGAAGTACAGTTTTACAAATTGAATTGTTTATCGGTTAATCATTATTTTTTCTGATTGTTGAAAATTGTTACCAACAATACTCATGAAATATTTTCCGGAAGAAATTTCTGTTGGCAACTGAATTATATATTGAGTTCCTTCAACTGGCCTTATTTTAGTTTCTTTAAGTGGTCTTCCTAGTAAATCACTGATGATGAGTTTACAATCCGATTTGACCGTTATTCGTGACAGTAAATAAAATTGATCACTCGTTATGGGGTGTGGATAAAATTCAAAAGATTTTGAAATTTTATTTTCTATAGCAGTTGTGTTTGTATTGATATTGCATCCAGGAATAAGACAGCCATCTTCATCCAAATGCAAAATCCATGGATGGCTTATTTTACTAATGGTATCCTTTACATAACCAGCAATTAATATTGTGTTGTAGGGAGTTATTGATGCATCTGAAAAACCCTGAATATCAATTTCTTTCTTATCAAATTCAATGGTGTTATAAGTTTTAAGCCAGATACTATCTCCATTCGACTTGAACTTATAAATATAGCTTTCATAACTTGGGCCGTATTTTTCAAGACCGATATTGCCTACAGCAAAGAAATCATCTGTCAGGTTATTTCGTAAAATCACCCTATTAAAAAATCTAAATTCTTTTTTGATTGGATTTTTATCTAATTTTTTTGACCACAACAGTTGGTCAAAGTTTGAATTGATTGAAAACACTAAAGATTCATGATCATAGTTAATTGAATCCGGCTTCTTATAAATTGCCTGTGCATTCATGATGAAGTTCTCATTATTATCTTTCAACACAGAGCTTCTTGAAAATTTAAGATTCTTCCCAATAGCTAACAATTTTAAATTGATCAAATTAAAATTTTTATCAAACTCCTTTAAATATAGAATTCCCGTTTTACCACCCGGCTGTAACTCCTTGTATTCTCCGACTACTTTTATATTTCCATTCTTTAGTATCTCAAAATAAGCAGGAGTATAAATTTTATTTAAAGTATCTGTAATGTACTTTGATTTAAGAAGATGAAATGCGGAATCAAAAACCCTAAACGACAAGTCGGCTGGTGCCCATGATCCTAGATCATTATACTCCACTAATATAAAGTTATTATTTTCATCTTTTTTGAGTTGACTAAATGTTATTGAAGATTCGGAACCACGAGATAAGAGATATTTTGAATCAAATTGATTGCTCAATGGGTCATATCCAAAAATATAATCTTCGTAATTATCATCAATATTCAGTTTTCCCATAAAAATAAAATGGTTTTCTCCTGCCTTCAATATTGGAGAATCATAAGTAAAAAGATCTGGATTTGCAATTTGACCCAAGGTGTCAAAGGATTTTAATATGTTTCCTTCATAATCATGACTTGAGGAATAATACCATAGGCTATTTTCATACCTTAGCCCTAAATAAAAAAAGTAATTGGCATCTGCATATATCAAATAGGGATTTCGGGGAATAGTATCAAGCCGATCAATAACTTTATCGAAGGGAGTTTGAGAAGTAGAGAAATTGCTCCAAAAAATTAATAACAGGCAAAGAATTACATTCAATTTCATAAGTGTCCTTTGGTCAAAGTTAATAATTATACCTCATTTTTACATTGATTTAATTTATTTCCATGAACTTAGCGCCAACAATTAAAATATGATGTCACTTGTCCGATTAAGCCTCCTAATAGTATTCATTTTTCATGCTTCACTTTTCATTCTTCATTCGCAATCCCTGCTCACACCCTTTGAACAAAACAACAATACCACGACGACCTATCAGGATTGTATCGCTTTTTATAAGAGCCTTGAAAAATCATCAAAGCTTGTAAGTGTCATTGAAGCAGGACCTTCGGATGTCGGATATCCAATTCATACGGTAGTACTCGCAGGCAAAAGGGAATTTACTTCAGATAAAACAAAGAAATCAGGTAAAGCCGTTTTGTTGATCCTCAATGGGATTCATCCTGGCGAACCGGAAGGTGTAGATGCAAGCATGTTGTTGGCAAGGGAAATGGTCAATGATCCAACGAAAAGTAAATTGCTGGATGAGTTGACTATTGTAATCATTCCGGTTTTCAATATTGGAGGAAGTTTGAACCGAAATAGTTTTACAAGAGTCAATCAAAATGGACCTGAAGAATATGGATTCCGTGGCAATGTACAGAATCTCGACCTCAACCGGGACTTTATCAAGTGCGATTCAAGGAATGCAGAAACGTTCACTAAAATATTTCAAAACTGGGATCCTGATGTTTTTGTGGATACGCATTGTACTGATGGAGCGGATTATCCATATCTCATGACCCTTATTACTTCGCAGAGGCAGAAGTTACAAAGGCATCTGGGAGATTTTGTATTTAATACCTTTCTGCCGGAATTTTATGACAAAATGAAAACTGCTGGTCTGGAAGCAATTCCGTATGTCAATGCGGACGGCGATCCGGCAAAAGGAATTTATGATTTTATGGATACTCCAAAATTTTCGAGCGGGTATGCGGCCTTGTTTCATTCCATTCCGTTTGTCAGCGAATCCCATATGCTAAAACCATTTGCAGCAAGAGTGAATGCGCAGCATGTTTTATTGGGAAGTCTTGCAATGCTCTGCGTAGAATATAAAAAACAAATTCTTGAAATACGAAAAACTGCAAAAGAATATTATAGGACACAAACCGAAGTGACACTCAATTGGAAAATTCAAAATACAACCAGTGATAGTATTTTATTCCGTGGATATGAACAAGAGAAACTGATCAGCGAAATCACCGGAAAAGAAAGAGTTAAATACAATCGGAACAAGCCTTATGAGAAAAAAATTCCATACTACAATTTCGCGAAGCCGGAATTAAAAATTCAAAAACCGGAAGCCTATGTTGTTCCAGCGGCATATCATCAGGTAATCGATCGGTTGAAATGGAATGGTGTCCAAATGCAGGAAATTTTAAAAGACACATTAATCGATGCACAGTTTTATAAAATTCTGGATTATAAATCACCAGCGAAACCCTACGAAAATCATTTTCAACATTCGCAATTGCAAGTAGAAAACCTCAGAATGAAACGAAAATATTTTAAAGGAGACTTTATTATTAAAACGGATCAGCCATCCGTCAGGTACATTATCGAAACGTTGGAACCTCAG
>JBGAWX010000304.1:0-3988 GCA_044227375.1 Saprospiraceae bacterium | reverse complement strand
AGCGAGTATTGTATATGGCGGACAAATCTGATCAATATCAGCAAATATTTTTAATTTCAAAGTTTCGTTTTCGGTAGCGGCTTCCACCACAAGATCTGCCTGGCTTACTGCCTCTTTTAAATCTGAATTTAGACTAATACTCTTTAGTGTTTTTTCTTTGGTTTCTGCGGTGATTTTTGATTTTTCAACCATTCTATCCAGGTTTTTTGTGATAGAATTCATTGCCTTATCCAGTGCAGTTTTTGAAATGTCATTTAAGATTACCCGGTATCCGTATTGTGCAAAAACATGTGCAATCCCACTGCCCATAGTGCCAGCCCCGATCACTGTAATATTCTTCATCTTGGTTTTTGATTTAGCCGCCAAAGGTAATTGCTTTAGGAATTATTTAATGACCTGTGAATAAAAAACTTAAAATTACATACATTGCACGAAATTTTCATGTGTATTTACTTGTAGATTCAGGTTCTACCAAAGCAGATTGGGTATTGTTTGATGATCAAAAAGAGTCCTTTTTTTTGAGCGATGGAATCAATCCCAGCACACAAAATTCAGAATACATTCAAAATCAAATAGCTACAATAGCCAATAAGTTCACCAGATTTCCTGAAAAAATATTTTTTTATGGCGCCGGCTGTTCTTCTGAATCTGCTCAAAACCAGCTGACTTCAATATTCCGGATCCATTTTCCAGAAGCTGAATTCTATGTCCATTCAGATCTTCTGGCAGCAGGTCGCGCACTTTGTGGAGGTCGTGTAGCTATCATTTGCATTCTCGGCACCGGCAGTCATGCGGCATTATGTGATGGACATCAAATCACGCATCAATTGCCAGCTCTTGGTTATCTATTAGGTGACGAAGGCAGTGGGAATCATCTCGGAAAAGAAATTCTCAAAGCGTATTATTATCAAAAACTTGATACCGATTTAAAATTTGCTTTAGAAAAAAAACATCCGGAATTGCAATCCGATTTTATTTATCAACTATATCATTCCCCAAATCCATCTTCAACTCTTGCAAACTTTGGACAGTTTGTTGTGGAAAATAAAAATCATCCAACCTGCAACCAGATCATTCTGAATTGCTTTGAACAATTTATTATTTCAAAACTTTTAGTCTACCAAAATAAATCTGAATTCTCTGTGCATCTTTGTGGATCCATTGCATTTTTCTTAAAAGACGAAATTGAAACAGCTTTGCATAAATTTGGATTTATTCCGGGCGAATGCATTCAAAAGCCGATTCATAAACTTTTGGAATATCATCGAAGAGAGGCAAAATAATAGCGATGAGTTATGAACGATGAGTGATGAACTATGAACTATGAGTGATGAGTGATGAGTTATGAGTTATGAGTTATGAACGATGAGTGATGAACTATGAACGATGAGTGATGAGTGATGAGTTATGAACGATGAGTGATAAGTGATGAGTTATGAGAATGGATAATTCATATTATTTAAATATCCTAATGAAACTGCAAACTGAAAACTGCTTACCGTAAACTGTAAACTGTAAAATGTAAACTGTAAATTGTAAATTGTAAACTGTAAACTGTAAACTGAAAACTGAAAACTTTAAACTGTATTATATGCGTGAGATAAAACGAATTGGAATTTTTACATCTGGCGGTGATTCACCGGGAATGAATGCCACCATTCGCGCAGTAACTCGTGCTGCAAGTTATTATGACTTGCATGTATACGGCATATACAGAGGTTATGAAGGCATGATTGATGGAGAAATAAAACGGTTGGAAACTACTGACGTAGCAAATATCATCCAGAGAGGCGGTACCATTTTAAAAACGTCACGAAGTGCCCGATTCTTAACTTCAGAAGGACGCAAACTTGCATATGAAAATTTAATTGCACAGGATATTGATGCTATCGTTGCTATTGGTGGAGACGGTACTTTCAGAGGAGCCATTGAATTTTTCAGGGAATACAACTACCCCATCATCGGATTGCCGGGTACGATTGATAATGATTTGTATGGAACCGATTTTACGATTGGATTTTATACGGCGGTAGATACTGCTGTTGAATCTGTGGATAAAATCAGAGATACCGCTGACTCTCACAATCGTGTATTTTTTATTGAAGTCATGGGAAGACATTCTGGTTATATTGCTTTGTATACGGCTGTGGCATCAGGTGCCAGCGCAGTAATCATTCCAGAATATGATACCACTTTAGACGAATTGATTGAAAATATCAACCGCTCCTTAAAAAGAAAAAAACTGTTTGGTCTGGTCATTGTCTCAGAAGGCAACAAACTAGGCTCCACTATTGACATTGCCAATCAAGTCAAAGAAAGAATCAAAGATTATGATATCAAGGTCAGTATTTTCGGGCATATACAACGTGGAGGTTCCCCTTGTGCCTATGACCGTGTGCTTGCAAGCAGACTTGGATACGCGGCAGTTGATGGCCTTTTAACCGGCAAACAAAATTGCATGGCTGGCATAGTGAATGATCAGGTTGTTTTTACACCATTTGAACAAACCGTTCAACTAAAAAAGAATCCTGAACAGGAATTGATCAGAATGGCAGAGATATTGGGACTGTGATAATAATTACGAAAGACGCCTGCCTGCCGCAGGCAGGAATTACGAATTACGAATGCTAAATTAGGAATTACGCGCCGATTAAAAGGGTAAGGATTACGGAATATCAAAGACGCTCTATGTTTAGAAGATCTTTTATTAAAGTACCTAAACCAATTCAGCAACTGGTCTTTCGAAATTCGCAATCAAATTTAACCTCCTGCTCCAAATGTTGATATTAACCCGATTTTCAAATACGAATTTTGGAAACCTTTTCTGTAATATTGATTTACCCAATCGATCCTGAACAATCTGAATAATTTATAACCGACATTGCCAATTCCAAAACTCAATTCAGTATACGGACTCGCTCCCGGAATGCTTACAGAGGAGAATCGGATCAATTCCCGAAATCCAAGTTGATTAATCCAAGGAATGCGGTCCAGAAATTTTCCCTGGAAGTCATGTTCCAAAAAACAGGACATGGCTCGCTTGTATGTTGAATAAGCATAGGGAAACATGCTCAAAAAATATTCGTTATCATGAGGCTCTATATACAAAGCCAGCACATTTCCCTTTTGATAAATTCTTTCCGGGGCATCGGGTTCATGATCATAAAAAAGTGCACTACCCTTAATTGAAGTATTCAACGCTCCCCAACTTCCAAAGTCAAAAAGTTTACTGATCGTAAGTCCAGCTTTAAAATAAGATTGCTTCTTTTCAGGATACACGCCCAGATTCAATTCCAGATCGAACTTAGGATACTCCGATCCTAATTTTGTGATTTCATCAGGAGTAATCCAAACTTTTGTTTCAGGCAACCAGGACAATTGCCCGGTCCAAATCATATGATCATTTTGATTCACCAATAGAGAGTCATCATAACCATCTGCTATTGAATTATCTTGATATTCCAATGCTTTTTTACTAATACTGTAATGGGTATGATTTACAACATTCGTTCGCTTAGAATATTCAAAACTCGTTCTATAATCCAAATCATGACTCAGTTCCCCTCCGAATTTAAATTTGATAAATTCTTTTTCAAAATACTTTGCATAACTTTTCTTGAAAAACAAATTATTGATTTCATTGAATAACTTAGAACTTTCAAGTCCGTTGAACTCAAACAATCCAAGCCCTCCGGACAATTCAATAAATGAATTGAGTTTATTATTGAACACGTAATGAATTTTGGCCGAGGGTCTGAATTTTGTTTCAGAGAATCCATAATCTACTTTTGCCTCTGCAGTGATCCTTTTTAAATTGTGCTTTTCTTTTAGGGTTTTATTAAACTTAATGGTTGAACCCAAAGCCCATCCCTGCACCGGATTAAAATGAAATAATTCCAAAGGCGATCCCACGGCCAGACTCCACTTGTCATAAGTATTAGAATAATTATACCCAACAAACAAATTCATGATTTCAAATTTGTTATTT
>JBGAWX010000303.1:0-3993 GCA_044227375.1 Saprospiraceae bacterium | reverse complement strand
AGCGGGCTTGCAATTTCCGATGTTCAAAATGCAAAAAACTTCCATCAGCAGGATTTAATCTGCTCAAACCACGATTTTGTGTTCCGACCCAAATAAATCCATCATGATCTTCCATCACGCAAAACACCGAGTTGTCTGGAAGTGAGTTGGAATTTTCCGGCTGATTAAAATAATGAATTAAAGTATCCTTTTCCTTTAAATATTTATAAATACCATTGGATGCGACCGTAAACCAGTAATTTCCTTTTTTATCCTGAACTAATTTTCGTGTGTTTAACAGATTTTCTCCAGCACTGGGAAAAAACGCTTCGATTTTTTTTGTTGCTTCATTAAAGTAATAAATCCCCGAAGCGAGACAGAGTACCATCCGATTTTCATCATTGTAACACATGTCATAAATTCTATTTTCTCCATCCAGTTTCTTCCCATCGATATTTAATGGAATGAATTCAAAATCATGTTCCTTCCTGTTATAATGAAACAATCCGATTCCCGGTACAGAAATCCATAGATACTTACCTGGTTCCGCTTTTTTATCCTCAAGAATGCATGAAGGTCTTCTGTAAATTGAATTCTCATGCTTCTGTACTGGTATGGACAGACTGAAAAACTGATGTGACAACCGGTCGTATTTATTAAGGCCATCATCCGTGCCTATCCATATTATTCCTGAATGGTCTACAAATACATCACTGATATAATTATCACTCAATCCTGTTGGCTTTAGGATGTCGTGTCTGATTTGATTCAGATACCGTTCATGAACCGGATCAAAAAAAAAGATCCCCGCTCCTTGAGTAACTGCCCACCAAAAATCAGGTTTTATCTTCGCGATCCCTGTGACTACATTTTTCTGTAGGTCATTTCCCAATTCATTTGAAATCGGTATGGATGATTGAGTTGAATCTGTAAAATACACCTTGTGTACTCCACCATACCAGGAAGCAATTAACAAGGTATCGTTTACATACGGACAAATTTCCATGATCGTTGTCAATAGATCCTGTCGAATGGATTCCTTAGATTCAATTTGTATTGTTTGCACATTACCGTTGCATAAATTGATTCTTACCAGGGCCCCGGTGTTTGTGCCTATATAACATCGATTGTCCGGATCAGGATAAATTTTTGTAATGGAATAATTATTGTGAATCGGAAGGCTGAGACTTTGACTGATACGGAAATCATCAGACAACTGATGTGCCGATGTCTTAGTAGTGAACCAGATTTGTCCAAAATAATCTGCAATTACGGAATGTACTCTGTAACGATCCGTTTTTTCCAGGTTTTCCGGAAGCCTTATCTGGTGAAAATAATTATCCCTATAGTCAAAATAGCAAAGACCCCCATTGCTCGCAATCCATATGTTGCCATTGGGGTGCACACAAAGATCGTTGATGATATTGTTGGGGATGCTTGTTGAATCACCCAGTTTATTTCTAAATACTTTAAATGTTTTTCCGTCATACCGGTACAAACCGTCCGATGTCCCCAGCCAGATAAATCCAAGTTGATCCTGTATTATTTTTCTAACAGGCGCTGTGAGACCATTTTGCTCATTGTAATGCTCAAATGGATACATGAGATTTTGAGCCCAGACATTAAATTGAATTAAAAAAGATAAAATAAAGACCTGCCGGATCACGAAATAAGCTGAACTGAAACTATGTGACATGAATCTCATCATTCAAAAATAAGATTATTATTGAAGATAAAATCAAAGTCAGGCTACTTATAAACGTTTTCAATATTTCTATCAGGAATGATCCACATGAGCGCAACACCAACTATGAATATTCCGGAAACAACAGGATACAGAAAGGCAAAACCAATTGATAGAATATAACAGATCAAAGATATCTGACCTTTTTTGTTTTGTTTGCGGTGCGCAAACTCAAATTCATCGGGATGCAGGTGATGTTTTAAGACGATGCTTTGCAGAATGTAATAAGCCAATGCCGGCATAAGTAACGACACTGAATAAAGGGCCAGTGTATTGGTTGCAAAATGATTTTCGCCCATCCATCCTGTAGAAAAAGGAATTAATGATAACCAAAACAACAAATTCAAATTGGACCAGATAATTCCTGATGTTACTTTGGTAATGGAATGCATGAGATGGTGATGATTTCCCCAGTAGATTCCCAAATAAATAAAACTCATCAGGTACGAAAGAAATACAGGATACAATCCCGCCAAATCACTCCATTCTGAACCATGAGGAACTTTCAATTCCAACACCATAATCGTGATGATGATTGCGATCACCCCAACGCTGAATGCTTCAAGCCTGGTCTTATTCATAAGAAAGCAAAAGTATAAATGATAAATGAAGAATTAAAAAATTATAAGATATCGATTCTTCAAAATTACTTATTCATTTCCAATTTACATTACTTGCTGTACTTCTCATTTAGTGCCCTGACCATCTCAGCAGTAATGTCAAGGGATGGATCCGAATAAAATATATTTCCTTCACGGGCAACGGAAAAAATATACTTATACCGTCCATCAGCATTGAATTCCTTTAAATAGGAAATGACTTTGTTATGCAAGGCTTCATTGAATTCAGCAGTTTCCGCTCCAAACTGATTGGATAAATTTTCTTTGCGTTCCATGAGTTCCCGTTCCATTCCAGCTAATTTTTTCTGTGCTGCTTCCATTTCCTTTCGCGTCATGTTTTCCGCATTTTGCTGTAATTTTTGGGCTTCCTTTTGCAATTTTTCTTCCTTGGACTGCAATTCAATCATCATGCTTTGTTGCTTTTTCTTAAACTCTGCTTCACTGTCTTTGAAAAATTTCAATTGACTCAGGAGACTATCTGAATAAAAAAATGCTGCCTCAAAGGAATTCGAAGCAGAACTGGAAGTGGTCGCTGTTTTATGTTCAGGATACTTGAATTTCCTGTTTTCCATAAACAAATACACTATGGCCAAGAGGGAAATTGCATGGAGAACCCAGCTTAAATTTTTCATGTTTGTTGATTTTATAAATTTAGAATTCTGCAGATCCCGGAAATCTTGGAAATGGTATGACATCTCTGATATTGCTCATGCCTGTAACGAACAACACCAACCGTTCAAAGCCAAGACCAAAACCTGCATGCGGACACGTACCAAACCTGCGGGTATCGAGATACCACGACATTTCATCAATTGGAATATGCATTTCCTTCATCCGCGTTTCCAGTTTGTCCAAACGTTCTTCGCGTTGAGATCCACCAACGATTTCACCAATGCCCGGAAATAAAATATCCATTGCGGCAACAGTTTTGTCATCTTCATTTTGCCTCATGTAAAATGCTTTTATTTCTTTTGGATAATTGATCAGTATCACCGGTTTTTTAAAATGCTTCTCGACCAAATACCGCTCATGCTCAGATTGAAGATCCGTTCCCCACTGCTCAACCGGAAATTGAAATTTTCCTTTTTTATTGGGTGTAGAATTTTTTAGAATCTCAATGGCTTCTGTATAACTGATGCGTTCAAATTCATGTTCAACACAAAATGTTAATCTCTCCAACAAGGACAATTCGCTTCTCTCATTCTGTGGTTTTTGTTTCTCTTCTTCCTGCTCCCGGTCATTCAGAAATTGTAAATCTTCTTTGCAATTTTCCAATATATAACGGATCACATATTTCAACAAGCCTTCCGCAAGATCCATGTCGTCATGAATGTCTGCAAAAGCGACTTCTGGTTCGATCATCCAGAATTCTGCAAGATGTCGTGGAGTGTTTGAATTCTCGGCGCGAAAGGTGGGTCCAAAAGTGTAAACCTGTCCTAATGCCAATGCTGCAAGTTCTGCCTCCAATTGACCTGAAACTGTAAGATTCGTTGGTTTCGAAAAAAAATCTTCTTTGTAATTTCATCCTTAAAAAAGAAAAAGAGTTTTTTTATTCTTTTTCACCTGTGATTGTGAAAGAACTTTGAACCAAAACATTTACATTTTTTGTTGATAAATTTCCAAAAATAACAACAGGGGAAATCACAGTTA
>JBGAWX010000302.1:0-3995 GCA_044227375.1 Saprospiraceae bacterium | reverse complement strand
ACACGTGTGGACCTTACCGCGATGGTGGATTTAGGCGTCCTGTTAAGTACATTTTTTATGCTGGCGACTACGTTCAATAAACCTATAACTATGGAGATCGTAAAGCCTGCCAAGCCGGAAAAACCTGAAGAAGAACCACCAATTAAAATGTCAAAAACGCTTTCGCTGTTATTGGGCAATAATGATAAAGTCTATTGGTATGTTTCTCCGGATGAAATTACAGCTGAGACAAGCCTGGAGATGGACAGTGTGGATTATGGTCCGAATGGTGTTCGCAAAATAATTCAACGAAGAATCAAAGAAGTGCACGAACAATGGACCGACACCACCAATTTGTTTGTCATGATCAAACCCTTGCCGAGTTCAAAGTATAAAAATATTGTCGATGTGCTTGATGAAATGACTATTAATAATGTGAAAATCTATGCCATCCTTAAACCGGATGACCCTGTAGACAGTCTGGTGTGTCTTAAAATTGGCCAACCAAGAAAATAATAATTATAAAATTGGGTTATTCAATCTATATGTAAAAATTCAGAAATCAATGGAACATAAAGATTATATGAAGCTCTCCATGGATGAAATCGTTTTCGAAGGACGAAATCAAAGCTATGGTGCATATCTGCTTCGCAAGATTTATGACAGTAACATGACCAAGGCTGCTATAATTGGCATTATCGCATTCATATTAGCCATCAGCATGCCCATGATTATTAAATTGATACAAGGGTGGATTCCGGAAAAAACAGAAAAAGACATCATGAAGGAAGTTGTTCTTGCCGAACCGCCTCCGCTGGATGCAAAAAAACCACCGCCACCACCACCACCGAAAGTAGAGCCACCTCCAATAAAAGACCAAATCAAATTTGTGCCTCCAAAAGTTAAGAAAGATGAAGAGGTCAAAGAAGAAGAACCCCCACCGCCGACATTGGAAGAAATAAAAGATAAAGAGATTGCGACGGAGACCAAGAAAGGGGAGGAAGGTGGAATTGATGCTTCATTAGTCGAGCCGCCTCCGGTTGCTGAAGAGCCTAAAGAAGAAAAACCTTTTACATTCGTTGAGCAGATGCCAACATTTCCCGATGGTGAAGCAGCAATGCTTAAATACATCCGGGAGCATATCAAGTATCCTGCAATTGCAAAAGAAAATGGTATTGAAGGAACTGTCGTCGTACAGTTTGTAGTCACCAAGGACGGTGACATTCAAAAAGTATCCATAGCCCGTGGAATTGGTGGAGGATGCGATGAAGAAGCAGCAAGAGTCGTTAAGTCGATGCCCAACTGGAAACCCGGTAAACACAATGGTAAAGCCGTCCCTGTAAGTTTTACCCTTCCTATTCGTTTTAAGCTCGAATAGTGTGGATTCGGAAAATCTTTTTTATTTTATTAGGAATTAGTTACCTGGTTCTGGGGGTATTTGTTTTTTATAGAAATATCATCCCGGCACCCTGGAATCTTGTATTTGGAATAGCCTGTATTGTTTATGGAATCTGGCGCGTCTATCGTGGAATGCAGATGAAGCAAATGTATATGGATGAAGAGGATAAGTGAGGACAACCCAAAGTATCCTGTGAAATGCTTTATTCAGCTTTATACCGAAGCAAGTATACTTATTTAATTAGTCATTGCTTGGTCCACAATTTTCATGATTCACTCTGATTCCTTCTCCTGATTAATAAATTTTGTAATTCCTTTTTGGCAAAATTTATCCGAATTCTTCCACACGCATCCGCATCTTCTGCGATTATCTTTGAGGTATGGCACAACTCGATCTCCTTTCCTTATTCATCGGTCTTGCGGTTGGATTAATTCTGGTCTTATTAAACAGGATGAATGCCGGTAAGAATAGTGAAACCATCCGCAATCAACTCAATGAAAGTTTAACATTGCAAAGGCTGTCTGAAGAAAAAGTCAGAAAGTCAGAATCGGATTTACAAATCATGTCTTCAAAGTATGAACAAAAACTTACAGAAATACAAAGTTTGATTTCCGAAAATGCATCCTTGCTGAATTCATTGCAAAATGCAAAAGAACAACTGCAAAAAATGATCACAGAATACGCAGATTTAAA
Source organism: Saprospiraceae bacterium (assembly GCA_044227375.1). Classification (GTDB taxonomy): domain Bacteria; phylum Bacteroidota; class Bacteroidia; order Chitinophagales; family Saprospiraceae; genus Vicinibacter. Next base: position 1,924 of record JBGAWX010000302.1, on the reverse strand, counting down.
AAATCAGAATCAACTATATATTCAGGATGCCGCGGATAAGAATCAGAAATTATCAGAGTTGCAAAGTCAGAGTCGGTATTTGTCGGAGCGGCTGGAAACACAGAAAAAAGATTTTGAAGAATTGAGAAAACAATCTCAATTAGAATTTGCGGATATCGCCAATAAAATTTTAGAAGAAAAATCCCAGAAGTTTACTGCTTCAAATAAAGAAAGTATTGACAGTTTATTAAAACCGTTGGGTGAAAATTTAAATTCATTTAAAAAGCAGGTAGAAGAAACGTATGACAAGGAATCCAAACAACGATTTTCATTAGAGGAAAAAGTAAAAGAACTCGTAGAATTAAATCAAAAGATTAGTCAGGAAGCAAAAGATCTTACGTCTGCATTAAAAGGTCAGTCTAAGAAGCAAGGCAATTGGGGTGAGATCATCCTGGAAAGTATTCTTGAAAAATCCGGATTGGAAAAGAACAGGGAGTATAAAGTACAAGTGAGCATTCAAAATGAAGAGGGCAGAAGATTACAACCCGATGTTATTGTTTATCTACCGGAATCCAGGACGATAATCATAGATTCAAAAGTTTCACTTGTTGCTTACGACAGATATTCCGCTTCAGATTCCAGAGAAGATCAGGCGATCGCATTAAGGGAACATATTCATTCTATTTACAACCACATTGACGAATTGGGGGATAAGAAATACGATACCGTTGCAGGGACTCTTGATTTTACCATGATGTTTTTTCCAATAGAACCGGCTTATTTAATTGCTATTCAGGAAGACCCTGAGCTTTGGGCTTATGCGTATGCAAAGAGAATTTTATTGATCAGTCCAACCAACCTCATTGCTGCATTAAAGCTCATTGCAGATTTATGGAAACGTGAACAACAAAGTAAAAATGCATTGGAAATCGCCAAGCAGGGTGAAAAATTATACGATAAAATGATCGGTTTTCTGGAGACCATGGAAGATGTAGGTAAACATATCAACAGGTCCCAGGATTCCTATCTAAAGGCCATTGGCCAACTCAAGGATGGTCGAGGAAGTCTGGTAAAACAAGCACAGAAAATGAAGAAGCTTGGCTTGAATTCTCAAAAGGAAATTCCAAACACCCTGATGCCTTTTGATGATTCTGAGGACGAATCTTAAGTTTATCGGGTTCAGATTTCATCTTAGAATGTCACCAATTATTGATAAAACGCGAATTAGAAAACCATTACCCAGATTCAAATCGCCAGATTGTTTTTATAAATTGTAGTTTAAGAGCTAAGTAAATATTATTTATTTGTGTAATTTGTATGATTGTGAAAATGACGCAATTTGAAACTTTATTAAAAGTTAAAATTCTGTTTTGTAAAGTTCAATCTGAGTATATTTGGTGTTCTAATACCATAGTGATTTATATAGTAGTCCATAATTGACCTAAAAAAATGTATTTATACCTGCAAATAGACATGACTTGATTTTGTGAAAGATTAAGACATTGTTCTGTCATAAATTCTTCAATTTCTTCTAAGGTTTTGAATAATCGGTTGGTAAACTGTCTTTTGAATTTGGCCCAAATTTTTTCAGCGGGGTTAAGTTCTGGGCTGTATGGTGGAAGAAATACCAAAGCAACATTTAAGGGAATTTGTAGGCACTTCGCTTTATGGAATGATCCATTGTCCAGAACCAGAATTTTGAATTCCAATGGTTCCATTTTGGAAAACTCATCGAGAAAAGCTTGGAATGAATCGCTATTACAACAAGGCATTTCAAGAAGTAATCGTTTTCCATCAAGAGGTGAAAACGCTCCAAATAAATATAAAGACTGGAATTTTTGTTGAAACGTGCAAATTGGCTTTATACCTCTAGCTGTTAAGCTTTTGCCGTTCTTTGTAATCAAACCAAAGCGGCTTTCATCTTCAAAATACAAATTTACTTTTT
>JBGAWX010000301.1:0-4002 GCA_044227375.1 Saprospiraceae bacterium | reverse complement strand
TGTTCCCACGGCACCAAATACAACAGAAGTCAAGACCACTTTAAGATCTGCACTGGGTGTAACAATGATTGCATTGTTTCCTCCCAGCTCCAATATAGATTTTCCAAATCGTTTTGCAACTTCCGTACCCACGGCTTTACCCATTCTTGTGGATCCGGTAGCAGAGACCAGTGCTACATTCATGTCTTTACTTAAGTATTCACCAACTTGATAATCTCCATTTATAATGGACGATACGCCATCAGGTATCTGATGTTTGGCAAATATTCTCTGCACAATATGCTGACAAGCTATACTGCACAAGGGGGTTTTCTCAGAAGGCTTCCAGATGACTACATTACCACAAACCCAGGCCAATGCAGCATTCCACGACCAAACCGCTACTGGAAAATTGAATGCAGAAATTACGCCAACGATACCCAGTGGATGCCATTGCTCGTACATTCGGTGCAGCGGCCTTTCCGAATGCATCGTCAATCCATACAATTGTCTTGAAAGTCCTGTTGCAAAATAACAGATGTCAATCATCTCCTGCACTTCACCAAGTCCCTCCTGCAAACTTTTTCCCATCTCATAAGAAACCAGTCTGCCTAAATCATCTTTACATTTCATCAATTCATCACCGATCTCACGAACAATTTCTCCACGCTTTGGTGCAGGAAGGGTTCTCCAAATTTTAAATGCTTCCTTCGATCTTGAAATGATTTCATTATAGTCAGATTCGGAAGTGATGCCAACATCACCAATTGTATTTCCATCTACCGGTGAATGCGAAGTCAGGTATTGAACCGATGGAAATGAAATAGCTCCGCACCAGCTTCCTTCGTTTTTTTCCCGGAGCTGGAGACTTTTTAAAAAATCCGTATTCATAAACTATTGGATAACGACCTTAAACAGTTTTGGTCTTTGGTCTTTAAATTGAAGTGATAAAAAATAAAAACCAGGAACCAGAGAAGATGTTTCAATCTTCATCATATTGTTTTCAATATAGGGATTCAGTTTCTGAATTACCCCTGAAGAAGAAACCAATTGATATCGCAATCCGGAAATGGATTTACTATTATTTAAAAGGACATTGATGTAATCGTGAGCAGGTTGTGGAAAGACTGCAGCATTCCAATCGTTGAGATTGTCCAAAGAAGTCGTGGACAAATCCGTGAACACTTCGAGATCATCGATATAGAATCCGTCATTTTTTTCCTCATTGTTTCCGGATTTTAGAAACACCTGAATGAAAATGACTTTACCTAAATAATCTTTCAGATCTATCCATTCTGAGACCCAATGATTCTGAGTGCCGCAATAAACGGGTTCCTGGTAAACCTGCGAAAATTTACCCTCCTTGGTGAAACGGCCACACAAGGCTTCAAAATTAAAACTGTTGTCAGCAACCTTCACCTGGACATAATCATCAACATCACTCATGTTCCATTTTGCATTAAATCTTAAGAATGCATAATGTGCTTTTGTAAGGTCGATGGATTTGAAGTTTTGAAATACTTTGGTCGTTCTGGCATCCATTGGTGAGGATGTATTCCCTGGGATCAATGGACTGTCTGTTAGGGAATTTGGTGGGGTCACATAATTTTCCGTTGTAAGACTCCAGGGACTTGAAGTGGGCGCGAACCAATCTTTGACATTTACAAATTCCTCATCCCAAGCAGGTCCGCCTGTAAATGCTTTTTGAATTTTTATAGTTTCTGAATAGTAAGCCGTAGAAAGGCGCGCAATAATTTGGATGCTATCACCACGATGAAAGGTTCCATCCAAAACGAAAGCTACATCAATCCGTTTGGCTTCTCCGGCTTTTAAATTGTATTCCAAATCATTGTCCGGAAAAAGTATAGAGGGATTTGAAGATTCAAAATGAATTTTTATGGGTGCATTTAAAATTCCAGTTCGGGTTATTTCGACATTTAGATAATTAGTATCTTTTGTAATAGCGATTGGAGATAACTCCTTCAGGTGTCCGCATTCACCGGCATTCCATGCTGCCATGAAATTCATGTACTGGGTAGATTGATTCAATTTTAGAATATCCTTTTTGTCGGGCCAAAAAGCATAACCTACTTCAGGGGTAAACGTAAACATCTTGTTTTTAAAAATTTGTTCACCGTACATCCAGTCGTCTGCAACTCCATTCACTTTATATCCTAAGGTTTGTGTTGAAGTACCAATTTCAAAATTATTGTATCTGGTAAAATCAATAGCCATATTCAAATAGTGAGTTGAATCAGCAGTTGGCTTGTCCAGATATCCCCATGGAATGATCAACTTATTACCATGGCTGTGATAATTCATTGCAATGGAAAACTGTCTGTTTTCACAAAACTCTCTCAAGGCTTTTGTTTCAATTTCTGAAAATGGTGAGGTTCCACGGTAGGTTTCCGAACTTCCGATAGGACTGGATCCTTCATCATCAAAACCCCATCCTTCACCATAATTCCGGTTGAGATCCGTACCGATATCGTCGGTATTGGGATTCCGGTTTTTTCTCCACATTCCACCTCCAACCGGATCAGTGGTTTCATTATAAATGTATCCATCCGGATTTACGCAAGGCACAAAATACAATTCTCTGTTATTAACCAATTTTGCAATCGTGGTATCACGGTAATAATTTTCCAAAAGGTACCACATGTAATAAAGCATTTGTGACATGCTTACTGGTTCTCTTGCATGATGTAATGCTGTGTATAAAACTTCCGGTTCATTTTCATCGACATTGGGGTTGTCGGATATTTTCACATAGTAAATCCGGTTGCCGTCTTTTGTAAAATAATTTGCAATTGGTTTTTTAATGGTGATCAGATTGGGATAGATGGCTTGCATGGTTTCAAGATCATCGTACATCTGGTTCAGCGTTTTAAATCCACCCATCTTTCCATCTTCGTAATTAAATGGTTTTGGATAGACCGGTGCGTCTGTTTTTTGGGTTTCGCAGTTATAAGGAGCTTGCCTGTAATCCAACTCGTGATATCTGGTGAATTCGATTTTAAAACCGGCATTACGGATTTTATCCAATTCAGCTTTAGTGAAATCACCGGAAAACGACTCTCCCTGGTGATAATGCCCGTGATCCAGGGCGATTCCAAGCTGCAAAAGCTCTTTGATGGATTTCCCTTCCAATTTTATGGTTGCTGCTTGCCATTCCGTCTGGGAGTGAAGCGAATAAATACATGTAAAAACAATGAAAATGGGGGTTAGGATCAGGCAACGCATATTTTCTTACTTTGCAACGGGCAAAGGTAAAAAAATAACTAAAAAAACCATTGAAAATACGTACATATTATAAAAATAAATCATATGAGGTCGGCTGTGACGAAGCTGGCAGGGGCCCTTTGGCAGGTCCGGTATTTGCTGCAGCTGTGATTTTGGATCCTTCAAGACCTATAAAAGGTCTTAATGACAGTAAATTACTCGCTGAAAATGAACGGAACCGGCTCCGCTTTGAGATTGAAGAAAAGGCTCTGGAATGGACGGTATGTAGTATGGAAGTTGAGGACATTGACCGGTATAACATCCTGCAGGCCAGTTTAATGGCCATGAGGAAATGCGTACTCCATTTAAAAACTCCCCCTGCTTTGATCCTGATAGACGGGAATCAAAGGATTCCATATCTTGATATGGAACAGATTTGCGTGATAAAAGGAGATGGTAAATTCAAAAGCATCGCAGCGGCTTCCATACTGGCCAAGACCTACCGGGATGAGTACATGCTCAAAATTCATGGAGAGTTTCCCCAGTATGGTTGGAATGAAAACAAGGGTTATGCCACGTTACAGCATCGTTTGGCCATCCAGGAATACGGGACCTGTATTCATCACAGAAAAACATTTAGGGTTAAATTGCCTGAATTAGATCTTTATTCATGAGAGAATCGATCAAGCCCATTGTTTTTGCCAACCCTGTAAACGATCTGACTATGGCCAGGTATCTTGCAGCAATGGATGTGGATTTCTTTGGCATTGATTTGGATGAACCCGATGAACGAAAAATCAA
>JBGAWX010000300.1:3569-4054 GCA_044227375.1 Saprospiraceae bacterium | reverse complement strand
GGTTATCACATTTCCAAAACCATCGTGTGTATATCCTGTTTGATTACCCAAGGGATCTATTTCCCATTCCAATTCATCAAACTTATTGTACCTGTAAATCCACTCTCCTCCATTGGGATCTACATATTTTGTAACAACACCACCTTTGTGAAAAAATTTCTTTTGATGTCCCAAACTATTGATCACCAGTGTGCATTCTGGATTATCGTAATTAAATTTATAATGCAGTAAATCATCCTCACCAGTTACTTCTACGCATTTTGCTTTTTCATCTGTTCCTTTGTAAAAGAAACGCCAGGTAAGTCCGTTCCTCCAAATCTCTGTCACCATGAGGTGATCCAGGTATTCGAATAGCATGGGTTGTTTCAATGCATCTTCCTGGCGTATTAAATTACCGTTTGCATCATATCCATAGCTGGCGATAATAATTTTCCCCGATGTGTAATCAGCTGGCGGTATCCAAAAATTATTTGTACACGATGATT
>JBGAWX010000300.1:0-3559 GCA_044227375.1 Saprospiraceae bacterium | reverse complement strand
TTGATACCATCGAAATACTTTACTACAAAGGGTTATTTAAACAATGTTACAAAGTTATTACGAAGTTAAAAAAGCAAATATACAAGCTGGAAAAATACCACCTTCTTTTTGAAGTGCTTATCTGGGAACGTGCACTTCTTAGCCAAATGGAAGACTTCAAAAACTATTTCGATTTACGGAACGAGATCAAAGAAGAAGAAGAAGCATTGTTAAAAAAGATGGAAAGCATTCATAAATACAGTTATGCTCATTTTTATTCCTACTACTCCTATTTAAAAGATGATACTGCTTTTAAACATATCAAAGAAGAGGAATTCAGGAAAAATGCTGCGTTTTTGATTGCACCTGTTGATGAAACAAAACTATGCTTCCAGGAAAAATATTCAAAGAGGGCCGGGGAAAGTTATTATTATCACTTTATAAAAGATTTTGACAAGGCCTCTGTTTCTTCCAAAAAAATGCTGCAGCTGATGGATGAGAATCCTGTTCAAATTGATTTAGCTCCATTCAGCTACCTTGCCGCCAGCATGACATACATGTTGATGCAATTGCAATTGGGGCATTATGATGAAATTTTAGCGCATTGTAAAAAAGTAAGAAACCTTCAGACACAATTGAAACAAACAAAGTCTTCACGATTATTGCAAAATGCCATTTTTAATACCGGTCCGAGTTACGAGCTGGCTGTATATGTGACCATAGCCGATGTAAAAAAAGCAAAGGCCATATTGCCTGAAATTGAAGAAGGAATTGAGAATTTTAAACCATTGATGAATGAGCAGCTATTCTCAGTTTGGTGCTTCAACGTAGCACTCACCTATTTTTTAGATGAAGATTATAAATCAGCATTAAAATGGCTGAATCATATCGTTAATGAAACATTTGATCGAATTCGCACCGACTTTACATTGAGTGTTACCATTTTCCGACTTATCATACATTATGAATTGCAGAATGAGGCTTTCTATCCATACCTGCTTCGTTCATCGTACCGGACGATCAGCAAGCTGCATTTTAATCCAAGGATCCTTGCAACACTGATATCCGGGCTCAAAATCCTATTTAATGCAACCGACAGAAAAAAAATCGAACAGGCATTAAAACAAATACGCCAGGATCTGACACCGCTTTTATCTTATTCCGATTTCAGAGGATGGCTCAATTATTTTGATATCACGCAATGGCTGGATAGTAAAATCCACAATGTTTCCTTCGCGGAAATTATGCACAAAGAAGCGATGAAAAGAAGGGCGAAACCCATAAAGTAGCTATTTATCGAGCTTTACTTTTGACGATAAAAAATCATAATAAGATTTAGCTTCATCAAAAATCTCAATTCCTTCGATCATGTAAGCCCTTAACAAGTACTCGATTGCATTTTTTTCATCATGCAATTCATAATAGCACTGTCCGATTCGCAAATTCACAAATGGGTTTGAATTTCCATCCGGGCACTTATATGCTTGCATAAAATTCTCAAAAGCTTCTTTGTATTTTTTCAATTGAAAATAGGCATCGCCTATAGAAGCAAACAACCATAATGATTCGCCCCATTCCATTTTAGGAGTAGGAACAAGGTCCAACGCTTTTGAAAATTTTTGTATTGCTTTTTCATAAAGTGCATCATCCATAAAGGTGTTTCCTTCAATACTTAATTCTTCAATCCTTTCCGAATCTAATTCTTTCATTGATGGCTTATTTACTTTTTAATAATTTTTTGTATTTCGGATCCTGATCTTCGAATGCCACTCCTTCCGATTTTTCATTTGCAATAACAAACCATTTTTTCGCTTCGGTCAAATTTCCGCTTTCAAATAATGCAACACCTTTATTGAATTCACGATCTCCATCGTCATACCGCTCAAGGTCACATTTTTGCAAGGTATCTGCCCACTCCAACGCTTTTTTATAATCCTCCAAAGCAATGTACGTTTCAATAAAAGCAGCAGCCACACTATAACTCTCATCAATGTGCACTTTTGGGCTTGGTAATAGTTCCCATGCTTTTTTAAATTCAGCTACGGCATTTTCTGCTTTATCACTGTCTAAAAAATCAAAACCCTTATCTTTTATTTTATAAAATTCTTTTTTTATAGACATGTTATCCATTAATTCGGATTTCACTTTTTTTTCTGTTGTTTTCATTGCTATGGCTTTTTATATGTTATACCTAGTTTAGCTCCTTTTGATCTATTATCTTTTCGATGCTCCAATTCATAATTTTTTGAATCAAGCATCCATTTTCTTACAGGTGCTGATTTAGCACCATGCTTTCTTCCTGTACGGTTCCAATATTTTACAGCATCCCGCTTGTGCGCCATATCTGCATACCGGATTGGATACCACCTACCGTCTGACGACTTAAACTCCATTCTCCTACCTGTTCCTCGAACCACTCCATCCCTGCGGCCTTTTGCAATAACTTCTCTTCCTGTCTTTGAACTTTTACCTGGTGTTTTGCCCAGGTACTTCAACCTGGCACTTTCCAATCCCAAAGGGTCGACCAGGTGATTCGGATCTTCCACATAGGAATAGAAATTTAACTCATTGCTCTCTAACCCTGATGGGTCCACACTGATGAAGGTTCCTTCTTCCGGTGCATAATATCGAAAACGATTGTATGCTAAACCGGTTTCAGTATCCAATACTTGTCCTTGATAAAGGTAATTACAAAAACCTTCATCACCTCTCAGCATACGAATTTTTCCGTAGCCATCCAACTCCCTGTCCCAGATCAGTTCCCCTCTTTCATTATATCCCTGAACAGGGGTTCCTACATGATCAGTAATGATACTGTATTTTTTTTCACCTTTTATTTTGGCTGAAGGTGCAAAATCATCTTCATTAAATATCCAGGTGATGAGTTCATCAGCGGTTGCTTCCTTCGCATCAAATTCTTTCCATTCGTGCAAAGGTCTTGAACCGTTCCAAACAAATTTAGTAATTGTTTTTTTATATTGTTTTTCAATTCTTCGACCTAAAGCATCGTATTTAAAATATACTTCTGTTTTATCCGGGCGCACCACACGTTGCAACAAACCTGCTGCGTTCCATTCATATTTCCAGGTGGCTCCACTCTTCTCTCTTTTCTCAATTAAAAAACCTTCTTCATCATAACTGAAAAATGCATTTTTACTTTCAAGGAGTTTACCACCGGGACTGTATTTTCTGTCTTTGCGTTCTTTGGTTTCAAACAGATTACCAATTGCATCCGGGTTTCGTAATTGCTCCAAACCATCATTAAACAATGTTTTGCTCAAATTATCCCACTGATCATACTCAAATTTTGTGGTACCGCTTCGGTTATCTGTTTTAACTGATCATTGATGTCCCATACATATTTTTTATTCAATAAAGAAAATACACTTTTTTGCCTACCACTAACGCGATGCATCAACTCTCTCCCCAAACCATCACGTTCCCATTCACTCTTTATATCACCTGTAACCTGCCTTCTAATCTCTAACCCCAATAAGTCATATTGTAAACCAGCCTCCCAGCCATTGGCACTCAATTTTGTGATATTGTCAAACTCATCATATTCAAGTGCCACATCAGC
>JBGAWX010000002.1:27089-41323 GCA_044227375.1 Saprospiraceae bacterium | reverse complement strand
AGGTTGTCCCGGATCGAGATATCTTAATCCAAATCCCATTCTTGGTAATTTATAATAAGTCTCCCATTCTCTTTTCCCTTGTGTTTGATAAGTAAAATCTAATTCTGCAAAGTGTGCGAATCCACCAGGGGTAAAATTCATCTTCTTAGAATGTTTAATCAATTTTCCGGGAGAATATGCAAATTGTATTGTCCAGGAATTATGTTGAGCAGTTAGAGAAACCGAAAAACAAAGCAGAAAAAAGAAGGGATATAAATTCAACTTTCAAGAATGTTTCTAAGAAATGAAATTGCAGGTTGATAATCCGCTGAAGGGATGTGGTCCTCTTGTTTATAAGAAATCTCTTTAGAATAGTGATTCCATATTTCAAGTAATTTTGAATTCAACTTCCAGGCTTTTCTGAAATGCCAGGCACGTGCTGCAGTCATCCATTCCATGGCCAATACAAGCTCTGTTTGTTCTGCAACCATTTTACATTTGACTCCGGCATTAGCTGCCATACTTACATGATCTTCCTGACCTTTAGAGCTGATGATTGAATCCACTGAAGACGGAGTACTCAATTGTTTATTCATACTTACAGCAGCAGCAGCAGCATATTGAACGATCATATAACCTGAATTCAATCCGGGTTCGGAGGTTAAAAAATCAGGAAGTCCTCGTTGACCGCAGATCAATTGATATAGTCTTCGTTCAGAAATGTTGGCAAGTTCAGAAAGTGCAATGCAAAGAAAGTCTGAAGCAAGAGCCAGAGGTTGGGCATGAAAGTTTCCTCCTGAAATGATTTCATCATTTGAAATTAAAAGTGGATTATCTGTAACCGAATTGATTTCGTTATTGATTATTTTTTCACAATAATCAATGACATCTTTACTTGCACCGTGTACTTGCGGAGCACAACGGAACGAATATGGATCTTGTACTGATTTATGTTCACGAGTTTCATTATCGCTTCCTGAAAACCAGGATCTCATTGCAGCAGCCGCCTGGATCTGGCCGGTTTGATTTCTGATTTCATGAATTTTCGGATTGAGAAATGAAATATTGCAGTTGAACGATTCCATGGATAATGCAGCAATCATGTTTGCATTTTTGAAACATGCTGCAGCGGTCCAGAAAGACTGAATCAAAAGAGCTAATGAATATTGAGTGCCATTCAATAATGCCAATCCTTCTTTAGCTTTTAATGATGGGGCTTTTAGTTGATGTTGATCTAAAATTATTTTGGTTTCATGAATTGCATTATTATAATAAACCTTGCCTTCTCCAATACAACTCAAAGAAAGGTGAGCCAATGGAGCAAGATCACCGGACGCACCCAGCGATCCCATTTGTGGAATCACAGGATAAATTTGATTGTTGTACAATTGAATTAGAAAATCAAGCAATTCAATGCTAATTGCAGAATATCCTTTTGTGAGACTCAGAATTTTTAAGAGCAAAACCAGTTTACTCATTTCAGGGGTATTCAATGCACCAAAGCCGCAAGCATGAGATCGCACCAGATTGGATTGAAGTGTGTTGAGTTGATCATCCGGGATCACCGTATTGCATAAAGCACCAAAACCGGTATTGATGCCATATACCGGTTGATCACTATGTTTTAAAATCTGAAGCAATTGTTTTCTTGAATTTTTAATTAATGCTCTTGTTGAAGCATCAAGTTCAAGCATTACATCCCTTTTGATTATATCTCTGATGATCGCCTGATCAAGAGTATTTTGACCAATGGTATAACTTGCCTTCATGGCCTAAAGATAAAGACCATGCATCAAGAAAATTAAGTTTGCATGCAACTTTAATTGTAGAAAACTATTGGATTACCAGTTTTCCTGTTTGTAATGATCCCGGAGTTAAATTTATTCTAAACGTATAAATCCCTTTCGATAAATTGTTTGTGGAAATGGGTTCTCCCGGAATTACTTTTTTTGTCATGATTGTCTTTCCATTGATATCAGATAATGTAAAATCAACCGGAGCCGATACATCGTTCATTTCTATAGTGAAATAATTATAAGCCGGATTCGGGAACACCTTGATTTCATATGGAAAATATCCGGTTGTGTTTGTAATATTCATTGCGGAATAGGAGTAGATCACATTATCCGAATTATGCCAATTGCCCATATTGTATTCAAAATAACCAATTTTAGTCAGCATGTGGTGAAAATAAATGTCTGATTGGAGACCCGGATTATCAGGAAGCAACAAATCATCGAATGCATATTGGTTGTTATAGCTGCATTCTTCTTTAAATTTAGGAATCCATTTTTGGGATGACATGTCGAGTTCAGAGTAAATGGCATTAGACATGTTGCCATTCATATCATAGGTATAATCCGTTTTCTCTATAGGAGTCCATTGGCCGGCAGCATCATCCCATTGGTATTGGGTGTAGTTGATTAATAATTGCATGGAATTGTAAACGTTGGTCGATTTAGCAAAATTAAACCAATCGGCATTTACATCATCCCATAATAAAGAAACAAAACTCAATTCCTGATTGAAGGCATTATATGTAAATTCTTCCCGGCCGGCAAATTGCCACTGATTATCCCAGAAATAAAATATCTGTAAAACCAGATTTCCTTTGGTGTCGTATTCAAGTTCTGACTTGCCCGAAGCGATCCATTGATTTTTCGTTGCATTCCAATCAAAAAACAAAACAAGAGTTGCGTTGCCTTTTGTATCATAGCTTATTTCATCCTTTCGACTTTGTTCCCATTGTTTTTTAGTAGTGTTCCAATCGTAATATAAGACGGAAATGAGTTTATTCTCTGTATTAAAATTGAATTCTGTTTTAAATGAATTGACCCAGCTTAATCCTGTACCGTTCGATACGATTCTAAGTGTTTGGTTTCCTTTCGCATCATAGCTTATGTCGAGTTTTGAACTGTTTAAATACATTTTGGCAGAATCGTTCCAATCTTTGGAAATGCTGGTTATTGCTCTTCCATCCTGATCATAGAAGTAATAATATTTATTTCGGAGATCAGGAAAATTTATGTAAGAGGTGAAGGTACTGTCCAGTTTTTGTTTGAGGATTGAATTTCCGGAGATCCGATGATTTTCAATCGAATTGTCTTTTAGAAAAGCACTCAGGATTTCAAATCTGCTTTTTACCTTATACTTTTCTTTATCACAAGATTGTCCTGTTTTGTTTTTAGTTATTTCTAAAAAGGGTTTGAATCTAAATTCCTGACTGATAGAAAGAACTGGAATTGAAATCAGAATTAATAAGTTTATTAAAGATTTCATGGAAAGGATTTTTTAAGCTTAGTAAAATCGTTACCAATCTGCTTCACTAAATCAATTCACTATTATTTTGCCGGACTGAATATTATTTTGTGGTGTATGAATTTTATACAGATACATTCCCTTAGAGAGTAAATCAGTTGATATCGGTTCGTTAGTATTTATCTTTTTGGAAAGTTTGATCGTTCCATTTAAATCATACAAAATAAAATCAATCGGTGTTGTTGCATTATTCATTTCCACTGTGAAATAATGATTGGCCGGATTGGGAGAAATTAAATAATCAGTTTGGTATTGGTTATCAGTTTTTGTAATTATTTTGGGAGAGTAATAGAATGTTTTGGAATCGTTGCTTACATATTTGCTACCGTCATGAAGAAAATAACTGCATTTATTCAGCATATGATTAAAATAAATTTCATTATCAGAAACCCGGATATTGGTCCTGGAAAACTTCAAATCCGGAGATAACAGCAGATCATTGTAGGAATATTGATTTTCATAACTGCAATCTTCTTTGGCTTCAAGAATAAATCCCTGCGACCGTTTTGCCCATTCGGAAAACACACATTGAAACATATTATTTTCAGAATCGTATTTGTATTCCGCTTTTCTGAAGTTGACATAAATGACGCTGATAGGATCCCATTTGTATTCGATAAAAGCGGTCAGTTGTAAGTTTCCATTGTATTGCGTTTCGGATTTATCAGAATCTGTCCAGATACTAAAGCCATCCCAGGTATAATAAGTATAACTCAATTCTTTACCAAAGACGTAATAGGTAAATTCAGCTTTATTTGAATTAACCCAGGCATTTTTCCATTCATATTTAGTCGCTCTTGAAATACGATCACTGGTATATTCGTATTCAAATTTGGAAAATGGCAGCCAGATGTTATTATTTGGGTCCCATTCAGAACTTATTTGAGTAATTAAAAATCCATCCATATCATATGTGTTTTCCGATTTTAATCCGATTTCCCATTGTTTGCTGTCCGTATTCCAGCCATATCCTTCTGTTTTAATCAGTCTGTTATTTTGATCAAAGGTGTTTTCAAATTTTGTTTCAGAATACCAGTTGACGTCATCTCCATCTCCGTAATAAGTAATATAATTAATATTGTTCTGCTTAGCATCATAGTTCCACTCGGTTTTAAAAATATTAATCCATTTGTGGGAGGTAACATTCCAGTCAGCTTCCGACCTGCTGGTCTGAAGCCCGTTCATATTATAAGTAAAAGAAATTTTACGTGAAGTTAAAGTGCTGTCTACCGGAATTGTAATGATGCTGTCCAGTTGTTGTTTAACAGGCAGCATTTGTTTTGATGGATTTGATTTGTTGGAATTGTATTGAGCATAATACTTGTAAAGCGAGATGTATTTTGAATGAATTGAATTGCTCTTCTCAGCAAAAAGATAGGGAATTGTAAATGGATCGCGGGAACTCTGATTTACAGGAGCAATTTGAGAGATTGCGAGGCCAGGTAAAAAGATACAAATCCAAATTCTAAAAATATTTTTCATGGTTTAATTTTAATTGCCAATAAATTGGAATACATACAAAGATAATAATTTCTATTCCATATTGAATGCGTAAGTAATTTATAATTTACCCCGTATTTACAAGCGATCCTTTGTGATTGAGTATTGATTGTTTTTCAATTCGATTGATTTGGCTATGTTAAGTTTTTTTGGAATATATAATCCAATGCTTCTGATGTTCTTTAATCCTTTCATGAAAAAGAGGATCTAAGTCATGCAGAAAGTTAAAATCCGTAAAAACCAGTTAAATTCAGGTTAAATGAAAGGACTCAAAAACCAGTTCGCCTCAAATGCGGTTAAGCCTTGAATTAAGCTGTATGGATTATAACCAAAAGCGTTAATTTTGTACACTTTTTTAAATATTGAGCCGTTTGAATTTTTTATTTTTAATTAAATCAGATAAAATGAAAGCAAAGTTTTTTGTCATTGTCATGCTTCTTGTAAGTAGTTCAATCAGCAGTTATGCTCAACGGTTTGCATTAGTCGATGTAAACAAAATTCTAGACAACCTGGATGATTATAAAAAAGCACAGGAAGAATTGGATCGGGTTGCTGCAGGCTGGAAGCAGGAAATAGCAATAGAATACGATAAGATCAAAGCCATGTATAACAAATACCAGGCAGAACAAGTCCTTCTGACCGAAGAGCAAAGAAAACAAAAGGAAGAAGACATTACGAATAAAGAAAAAGATGTACGCAAATTGCAAAAAGATAAATTCGGAGAAGAAGGGGAATTGTTCAGAAGGAGGCAGGATTT
Source organism: Saprospiraceae bacterium (assembly GCA_044227375.1). Classification (GTDB taxonomy): domain Bacteria; phylum Bacteroidota; class Bacteroidia; order Chitinophagales; family Saprospiraceae; genus Vicinibacter. Next base: position 35,769 of record JBGAWX010000002.1, on the reverse strand, counting down.
GGTTCGCCCGATACAGGACAAAGTCTTTAGTGCCATTCAGGATTATGCCTTAACGAATAGCCTGGACGCCATGTTTGATACGAGTGGTTCTGCAGGAATAATTTACTACAATAAAGACCTGGATAAGACTGAAACCATACTCAAAAAACTAAAAACCAAATAATCCCAATTTTAGGAATCCGATTATCTTTGCAATCCAAAATTATAAATAGATGAAAATCACCATTTTAAGTTCTTTTATAGCACTGATTTTTGTTGCTTCAATTCCGTCTTCGGTCGTAGCTCAAAAATTCGGATATCTGAATTCCCAGGCTTTACTGGCCGAGTTACCGGAAGTAAAACAAGCAGATGCCACCCTTCAGGCGTTGCAAACGCAATTAGAGAAAAAAGGCCAGCAAATGGTTCAGGAACTGGAAGGGAAATACAAAGACCTGCAACGCCGCGAGCAATCCGGTGAAATCAGCCCGAAAGCATTAGAAGAAGAAGGACGCAAATTAAAAGAACAAGAAGGAGAGTTGGGGAAATACGAACAGGATGTTCAAAAACAATTGTCTACAAAACGGCAGGAGATGCTTCAACCACTTATTGATAAGGTGAATGCAGCGATTAAACAAGTTGCACAAGAAGGCCAATACACCTACATTTTTGATTCGAGTGCAGGAATGTTACTTTATGCACAGGATTCTATGGATGTAACCGCAGCGGTGAAAGCAAAACTTGGAATCTAACCCTGAATCGAAACAAGCTATAGGAATATTTGATTCCGGCATTGGAGGACTGACAGTTGCTTCAGCAGTCCATCGATTATTACCTCAGGAAACCATTATTTATTTTGGCGACACGGCTCACTTACCCTATGGAGAAAAATCGCATGACGCTATAAGATATTATTCACTTCGTATCTGCAGGTTTTTATTGGAGAATAAATGCAAAGCGATTGTAGTAGCTTGCAATTCAGCATCCACAGCAGCTTATGAAGTGCTTCTGGAATTCTTTAAAGACAAAGCAGTATTTGTCAATGTTGTCGATCCATTAGTGGAGTCTTGTTGCAATTATTCTTATACTAAAGTTGGATTGATTGCTACTCATGCAACAGTTCAATCCAGGGTTTATGAAAAGCAATTCAGAAAAAAGAAAGAAGCGATACACGTCCAATCCTTAGCAACACCGTTGCTTGCGCCGATGATCGAAGAAGGATTTGTGCACAACAAAATCAGCCAGTCAGTGATCGATACTTATCTTTCTGATCCTGCATTAAACGACATTGAAGTATTATTGCTTGCATGTACTCACTATCCCTTAATCCGACAGGAAATCGATGAATATTACAAGCACAGCATTCCGATACTGGATTCAACGGATGTTACCGCCCTCGCATTAAAAGCCGAACTTGCAAAAAAGAATCTTCTCAATGACCGGAAAGAACATGAAGATCATTTCTATGTATCTGATTACTCCGAAAACTTTGCAAAGACCACGCAGTTGTTTTATCCCGATAAAATCAATCTGGAGAGGATGAATATTTGGGAATGAAATTCAGTGAGAAGTTCACAGTTCACAGTTGGCAATTATCAATGTTAAATTGTTTCAATAATATCGGTGACTTGATTACAATTTAATTGAAATTCAAACAGTTTGCAGATCATCAATCACATCTTTGTGCCTCAGCACCATGGAGTGCAATCAAAACATCACTTGTACTTTAAACCTTAAATTAAATGGAGCACCTGGTGTAAAGTGAATTTCTTCTATGGGTTCGGATTCATTTTGTAATTTGGATAAAGTAACAAACTGAGCTTCATTCCAAGCTGTATTGAAAATGTTTTCAGCAATCAAACTAAAAAGGAGATTATTGTATTTGAAATTGAGGTTCCCGTCAATTAAAGTATAACCTTTTGCAATAATGCTATTGTTTTCATTGGCAGGTCTGTCACCGAGATAGCGATAACGCAATGCCATTGATAAGTTTTTAATACTTTGAAAGGCAATCCCACCAGTTGAACACCATGTTGATGCAAGCGGAATGTGATTTGCATTTTCCGGATCATCCATACTTTTTGCAATGGTGTAAGATCCTTCGGCATCCAGATTAAACCAAGGATACGGCTGCCATCTCAATCCGGCTTCAACTCCTTTGCGCTCAGTAGGTCCAATGGATTCTACAACCGCCTCATCACCGACATATACCAATTCATTATCAAGATCAATAAACCAGACTCCGGCATGAAATAAGGCTGAGCTTCCAGGCTTATATTGTATTCCAAGATCCGCATTGATGCTTCTGGTCAGTACATCAGCTTCCGGATTGAAAGGGGATAAACGGGAATCATTCGAATGAAATCCCATACCGGATTTCGCATACAGTTGGATATTTTTACTTGCATTGTAAAACACATTTAACTTGGGAGAAATCTTAAATTCAGAGTGATTCGATTTATTATTCACTGAAATTAATTTGTCAAAATAATTCGAATGAAAAAAATCGGCTCTGCTTTGCAATTGGATCTCCCATTCATTTTTTATCCAGTTTAAATTGACATAGCTATAGAGATCCTGTTCATTGACATCACCAAATGATTTTCGATCTAATAAAATATTGTGATCTTTAGTATGCGATAATTCGCTGTCTTTGATTTTGTCAATTCTGGCACCAATTGCCACACTCCAATGGAGATTGCCTATCCGATCACTCAGGTTTGATTCAAGTCCAAAAAGAGTTCTGTTTTCTTTTTGAAGAATTTGGTCGCCATTCACCGGATCATTTAGAAAAAAAGTAAAGTTGGAGTACAATTCAAAATCATAGTTCGAAAGGTAGCCAGTGACTTTAAAAATTTGATAAACTTTTTTGGAGAGATAATATTGAAACATAAAGTTGCTTCTGGCCGTTTTTCCACCTTCATCCGGATCAATAGCTCCAAACCGGCTGATGAAGCCGGATTCAACAGCGCGTTGTGGTATTTGACCTGAAGCATTCCATGAACTTGTAAAATATGAACCGGTGAGTTTGAGTCCGGAATGGGAATCAAAATGATAATTGTATTTTAATAATGCATTCACCTTGCTGAAGTCTTGCGGATGTTCAAAATATCCATCAGCGCCAGCATATTCTACTGCAAAGTAGGAATTGCTTTTTTGATGGTCTATCAATTTTATGAATCCTGCGATTCTGTTACTTTGAAATTTTCCCGTTTCAAAAATCAAGGAATGGTTTTGAATTTTATCCTGTAAAATAAGATCTACATATCCTGCAGTTGCAAAATTTCCTTTAGAAGCATTATAGGATCCCTTTTCAAAATCAATGTACTTTACAGTTTCCGGAATGATAAAATGCAGATCAGCATATCCCTGTCCGTGTGCATGCGAAACCATGTTGACTGGAAGTATATGATCAACGGAAATGGAAATATCCGTTCCATGATCGATATCGAATCCACGGAGAAACATCTGTTCGGCTTTGCCACCACCTGCATGTTGAGCAATAGTTAAGCCGGGCACTTTTCTCAAAAGCTCCTGACTGTTTTGCACAGGATTCAATTTAAAATCAATTAGCTGAAGATTTGTTTGAAGTGATTCAGAAACATCGACCTGACCAAGAAGCAATGATGTTTCTTCCAAAATGATTTGAAGTGGCTTCTTATCTTCAGTCTGCTCCAATACGATTTGTTTTGATTTAAAACCCAGATATGAAAATTGCAAAGTATCTCCTGATTTTGAAAAATTATCAGTGAACCATCCGAGCGCATCAGTATGGGTGTGTTCCAAAGTTCTTGTATTGAGGATCACCACATCCTGAATCGGTCGTTGATATTCATCCAATACTTTTCCGGAAAATTGAGCCTGGGCCGATTGCAAAATCAAGCAATGAAAAAGTGCAATGTATGTAAAACTATTTTTCATGCAGAGATAAAAGTATGAGGCCAATGGGATCATGCGTTTCGTATGAATATCAGATCTGCGCAATCTCTTTTTGAAGCTCTTTTAGTTCAGGATGCAGGGAGTTTGTTCTCGCTGCCTTCATAATGCAAGTTTGAGCGGATTCTTTATTTTTTTTGGCGATATAAATTTTGGCAAGCATGCGGTTGATGTCAATGTTTTCAGGTCTCATGTCCCTGTCTTGTTGAATGTATTTTAAGGCTCCATCGGGATCATTAAAAAAGTCCAAATAAATTTTTGCATACTCTAGACTCATGTTGTGACCATGTTTCATATCATCTTCGAGCATGTTGAGTACTTCTTTTATTATCGCTTTCATTTCATGATGGCGATTATCGTTTTTATAGAGTTCAGCGAGCTGGACATAGAAGGATACTTCGGGTATGATTGCACAAGCTTCTTTTAATTCTCTTTCAGCATCAACAATTTTTGATTGTCTTAAGTAGACTTCCGCTAGAGCAGCTTTTGCAAACGGATAATCCGGTCGTTCTGTCAACAGTTGATTTAATATACTTTCTGCTTCTTTCACTTTATCGTATCTAAGACAAAGTTGTGCAAGCTGCAAGGCTGCCCATGATTTTTCTTCACTCCCTGGACTGCCTGCTTCCACGGCCATTTTCATTGCATCAATCGCCTCCTCAGTCATTCCATATATTTCTCTTAAATAGGAAACTCTCGAATAAGATCTCAGGTCAGGACGAATGGAAATCATTTTATCGGCTGCTTCAACAGCATTAGGATATTCACCGAGTTCTACATAAGCATCAACCAATGCACCATAGATTTGAGCGTTGTATGGATTTAGTGATACGGCTTGTTTGGCGGAGGCAAGTCCTTGTTTAAATGAATGCAAGGATAATTCTACACTTGCTTTGGCACTTAATGCAAGAAACTTTTGATCCTTAGTTATTTTTTTAATTTCTAATGCGCGGTTTATAGTTTGCAATGCTGCATTATAATAATGTCCATGTTCTCCTGTAATCCGTGCTTCGGAAATATAAACATGAGCAAGTTGTATTATAGCGTCTATCGCTTCAGGATCTTTTTTCAGTTTATATTTTAAATCGGCGAAGCGGTTTCGGACTTCTGACCATTCATTAAAATATTGAAGTTTTTCATTGCGATCCAACAAAGCAGGAATTTCAAAAGTATGAGAAGGGGCCGGTTGGTTTTTATTGCAGGCAGAAAGCAGAAGCAATGCAAAAGTGATTGTGTATAAATTTTTCATGATTCTATTAAAGTGATTTGAATAATAATTTTTTATATCAAGTTCATCAGACCCCGGAACCAAAACGATTTTTAGACCGGGGTCTTAAGAACTTTTAAATAATGATCAGAACTAACTTTTTATAATTTTTGTAAATCCGAGAATTCCGCCATTCGCGTTAATCGCTGTTGCGAAATAAATTCCGGTAGGGATGTTGCTAAGATTCACAGTAAACTCATGCAGCCCTTTATCAAATAATTCATGACTTAAAGTCTGGACGGTTTTACCTTCTTCATTGCGCAATTCGATTTTTATTTTTCCATCGAATTGTGAATTGATTTTCACTGTGGTTGCATCTGCAACAGGGTTTGGATAATTGACGACAGATACCTTAGGTCTTTCCAATCCGATGACGCCTCCTCCCGGATTTTGAACGGCAGTGGCAATTTTTCCACCGCATTCTCCATCCCCGGACCATGGTGTAGCAAGGTTTGGAAAAGAAGCATTAAATGCAACATCATTTTTTTCTACTCCCGTAGTATAGGTAAGCACTCCAAGTAAATTCGGAGTGACCGGATTAGGACCACCTGCTGTATAATCATCGTACCATAAACCAATAGCTGCAAGGACAATTCCTGATACAGCCTGAAGTTCGATACGCGTTACGTCATCTTCAAGTCTTCTTCCATTTGGAAATCCATCCATATTCGGAATAAACTCAATGTTGGTATTTGCATAAAGTGGATCAGTTAATCCGAATACACATGCTTGAATCAAACCCAGTGTACTGAATTTTGAATCATTCCTTGGAGTAACGGGTACTGCCATATTCAGTCTGAGCATGTCACCTCCATTGGGTAAGAAATTACTGATGAAGGGCTTTCCTGCTGCTAATGGATTTCCATTTTTTCCGGTTGCTAATTGATATGGTGGAAAATTCGGAACCCCTGTATGAAATGCAGGCCATAAGTCAACGGAACGCGCTTTTCCTTTTCCGGGTAATAATAAGGTTCCGAAAATCGCATCATCCAATGCCGTACCATTTAAAGCTGCATTTCCTTTCAAACCATACAAACCATCTTTTCCATAACCAAAGTCAAATCCTTGCAATGAATTGCGTTGGATGCGAAGTTTTGACATCGAAGGAACTGCAGGTCCGAATTGTGAATTGTCCATGTACAATGCCAATTCAGGATTGTAAAAGAAATTATCCAATAAAGTATCATTGATTTCTGCATAAGGAGACAAACCATTCCAGTAATCTTTGTATCCAACCGGTATTACCACTTCGTTTGTCAGCGGCATGCCCAATCTTGAAACCTGGATCCAGTTTCCTGAATGGGATTCACCACCCGGGCTTAGTGTACGTATTTGTTGCCTGCTTGCAGATGCCCAGACACCGATCACGTAATCCGGATCGAGTATGTTTCTTGGTGTGGAAGGAGCTCCTGATTTTAATAAAGTTGCAATCGGAACCTGAATGCAAATTGCACTCACGTTGAGACAAGCCAGACCATCTCTCGGTTTTCCAATCTGACGGGGTAAATCGCCAAGATCAAAAACGCCTCCAAGGTCCACAAAGAACGGATCATCAGTGGGTCCGCAAAAAACGCGTTCACCAGTGCTGACATTTGAAATAGAGTTCTGCATCAGAGAGGCATAAGAAGTGCCTAATCCAACTGGAGAATTGATGGATCTTGCTCCAATGTTTGCAGGAGGAACGATTCCATTCATCACAAGAGTTTGAAAACTCAAACCTCCATCAACACTACGCTCCAGGGTGTAGGTAGTTTTGAGATTTTGTTTTCCCAACCTGATGTTGAAAAAAGTACTTGGGTCTTCGTTCACCTGGCGGAATGTAAACCGGTAGGTAATTTCATCACCGGGTTTTGATGCATCATTGTCGACATGAATTTCATACCTGATGTGTTCTCCAAAACTGTAATAGTTTGGGCCACCATGTGGTAACTGCAAGGGTACATACGTCGCGATGATGGTAATCATGTCCGGATTGTCAGGACTGCGATAAGCATACAGATCGACGTTGTCAGCCAACGGATCATTCGCAATAAGCGGTGCTTCGCGGTGACTGGATGCCATAAGGCCCATTGTCACCATACTGCAAAGACTTAGAAACAGTAGTTTTAATTTCATATGTTTAAGGTTTTTGAGTTATACGCTTTGAACATTGAATTTGGATTTTTTAAAGAGAAAATAAATTTGTGAAAAATTCCAAATGGGATATTGGAGAATGAAGTCATACTTACTTAAAGCGGACTACAAACCTTGACTCCAGCAGCTTATGAAAATTCGAATGCTTTGAATTGATATTAATAAATTTATACAGAAGGCCTACCTTCGTCCTAATTATTTAAATGCCAATCCAGGAAAACATACTCCCACAATTTTTGGAGCTCAGATCCAAAGACAAGGATCTGGCCTTAAAATTTTTGATGGAGCAATATGGAGACAGCATGTATGGTGTAGTCAATAGAATAATAAAAGATAGCAATCTGGCAGATGATGCATTGCAGGAAGGATTCATCAAAATATGGAAAAACCTAAGTGAATTCAATCCGGAACGGGCGTCATTATTTACCTGGATGTTTACCATTGTTAAAAATTGCGCGATTGATTTAACCCGCAGGGAAGCCAATCGAAAAATCCAATCACTCGACTCAGGCGTATATGATACTATGTCACACAGTGTGGAAGCAAATATCAGCGATGCAGGCTTAATGCAAAAGTTGAATTCTTTAGATCCCAAATACAAAGAACTGATAGACCTTGTTTATCTCAAAGGATATACTCAACAAGAAGTTTCCGATATGCTGAACATGCCTTTGGGGACCGTAAAGACCAGAATTAATACCGCTGTAAAAATGTTGCGAAACATTCTCGCAGCGATCACAGGATTATTTATGTTGCTTTTAAAATGAATAAAAAGATCAACATACAGGAATATATTGAATCAGGAATCCTGGAGCAATATGCATTGGGTCTGACAACTGCCGAACAAAATGCGGAGATTGCCGAAGTATTGAAACAATATCCGGAATTGCAGAAAGAACTTACGGCAATTGAAAATGGCCTGGAGTTGTTTGCAAAGCAGTATTCAAAACCAATGCCGGCTTATCTAAAAGATCGGGTGTTGAGAGGTATTGAACAAGAAAAAAATAAATTGGATTTGGCAAAATCGGATTCCGGTACAACATTTTTAAATTATTTATTATACCTGGCCATTCCGGTATTGATTGTAAGTACATTGTATTTCTGGAAAAAGAATCAGGATAAAGCCATAGAAATTGCAGAGCAAAAAATCAATTATCAACAACTCGAATTGAAGTTCAATAGGGACAGTCTCGCGTTGGTGGATTGCAATTCGAAGTTGAATGATTTAAGAACCAAAGACCAGCACCGGATTTTATTAAAGGGAACTCCAAAATCTCCGCAATCCATTGCAGCAATTTATTATGATACTCTTGCGCAGAAAACATTTTTAGATGTATTGGACCTACCACCTGCACCACCGCAAAAACA
>JBGAWX010000002.1:17121-27079 GCA_044227375.1 Saprospiraceae bacterium | reverse complement strand
TCAGCTTTGGGCAATAGTAAGTGGAAAACCTGTTGACCTTGGCGTCTTTGATCTGGTTAACAAGAAAAGCGCATTCAAGGAAATCAAATTTGTTTCGAAAGCAGAAGCTTTTGCCATTACACTTGAACCTTATGGTGGACAGGCATCGCCATCTATGGATCAGATGTATGTTATTGGCGGAATTTGATACTGTTACGACTTGCAAATTTTTCAGTACCGATTCTGTATCCTGAAAAAAGAATTTCTCTTGAAATGATCATTGATAAATTCAATTGGATATGAATCCCCTGAAATTGGTATAAATAAACAATGATAATTGTTGATGGATATTGAAAGGATGAAATCCATTCAATATTTTAGAAACAGACTGCGAATTTCTACCTAACTTTCCTGCCAAATTCAAAATCATGCGTTCAATTTTACTACTTGCCTTATCCTTCATTTTTATTGCCTCTTTACAAGCTCAAAACTATAGTATTAAGTTGTCTGTACAGTTGTGGGTGGATACTTCTGAATTGCCGGCAAGAATCACCTTAAACTGGCTTAAAGATCCTGATGCAACCAATTATTTTGTGTTTCGCAAAACCAAAACGGCGACTTCCTGGGGAGGAGCCATTGCAACAATATCAAAAGACTCTACCAGATATGTTGACAATAATGTAATGGTGGGTACTGCTTATGAATACCGCGTTTCAAAGACCAGTCCATTGGGCAATGGTTTCGGTTATGTATATGCAGCAATGAAACTTCCGGCAACGGAATGGAAGGGTAGCATTCTTTTATTAATTGATAGCACAATTAATGCAAGGTTAAAAACAGAAATCAATACTTTGAAATCTGATTTGGCAAATGAAGCATGGAATGTAATCACCTATGTACCGCTTGCAAAAAATACGGTAACAGAAATTCGCACGAAAATTTCCGACATCAAAAAAATAAATCCGGATTTGAAAACTGTTTTCATACTGGGTCATGTCAAAGTACCATATTCAGGTAACTTTGCTTTCGATTCTCATCCGGATCATGTTGGCGCCTGGCCTGCAGATTCCTATTATGCTGACCTGGATGGCACCTGGACCGATGTGAATGTGGACAATGCAGGAGCAGCAAGAGCTGAAAATAAAAACATACCGGGTGATGGAAAATTCGATCAAGACGTGCTTCCTTCAGATGCAGATCTTGAAGTAGGGCGTGTTGATTTTTCCAACTTACCCGCATTTACAAAAAATGAAATTGAATTGACCAGAATGTATCTCAATAAGGATCATCTATGGAGAACCGGTCAAATCAAAGCACAGCGAAGAGGAATTGTTCAAGACAACTTCAATTTTCCCGGAGAGGGGTTTGGCCAAACAGGTATAAAACATTTTTCCGTTTTATTTAATCCAGTAAATGTTGAATACGCAAGCTACCGGGACAGTTTGCTCAAAAAATCATATCTCTGTTCTTATGGTGCAGGCGGTGGAAGTTATACAAGTTCCAATGGAATTTCAACCACTCAAAATATGGCTGTCGATAGTCTTCAAACCGTATTTACTTTTTTATTTGGCAGTTATTTTGGTGATTGGGATAGTCCAAATAATTTGTTGAGGTCTGCATTGGGAAGTGGTACAGTGTTGACGAATGCATGGTCAGGCCGTCCGCATTGGGCCATTCATCATATGGCCATGGGCGATCACATTGGATACAGCACCCGGTTGAGTATGAATAATTCATCTACATATAGTGCAGGTAACTTCGCAAAAGGGATACACATCTCATTGATGGGTGATCCAAGCCTTATGATGTTTCCCATACCTGCTGTTCCTACGCTTGTATTAGCGGAAGCTGGACAACATGTCGATCTGAGATGGGGGAAGTCTCCGGATGCAACGCATGGTTATTATATTTATCGCAAAATAATGGGCAATACCATTTTTGATGTGATTGCGAAAAATGTAAAAGACACGACATACAGAGACATGTGTGTAACTAATGGATTTACTTATGAATATATGGTACGAGCGGTCAAACTCGAATCGAATGCCAGCGGTTCTTTTTACAATCTGTCTGCAGGAAGAAGAGATACTATAAGCAAAATCAACAATCCTTTGCCTGTAGCTGAATTTACTTTTACCAAGGATTATGAGTTCATTCATTTAAAGTCCGAATCCAAAAATGTTCGAATTGCAAAATGGATTATTGGAAAAGATACACTGGTCGCTTCTGAACTGGATTATACACTCGATTGTACAAAAAATCCACAACAAATTTGTTTGATCGCAGAAGGCGATTGCGATCAGGATATGATCTGCAAAACCGTAACATTTGATTGCAGCATACCTGAAGTAACTAAACTAAAAATCGACTCAATAAAATGTCACGGCGGCACCGGCTCGGTTGAAATTCTCGATGTAGTTGGTGCGGATCCATTTGGATTTCAATGGAGCACAGGCTCAACTTCTAACAAAATCAGCAATGTTCCTGCAGGAATGTATTCTGTAAAAATCAGTTCTGTAAAAAATACAGAACGCATTTACAATTTTGAACTGACACAACCTGAAGAACTCAAAGCATCATATACCATTAAAGCTGCATCTCCGGGTAAAAAGAATGGAAGTATTAAAAATCTTTCCGTTACTGGAGGAACGATTCCATATACCTATCGTTTTTCTACCGGCTTTAATCCCGATTCATTGTCTGCCGGCGATTATGAATTTACAATTACTGACGCCAATGGCTGTACTTTGTTGATTAAAGTAAGTATCCCCGTTGAAACATTTGCAGAACAATCAGTAAAGCAAACGTCACTTATTCTTTATCCAAGTCCTACCAGGGATTATATTTATTTAAATCTGAAAGAAGAATCGAAGATTGAAAAATTGATTCTGATGGATGCGAATGGAAAATGGATCAAACAACTGCCAAAAGTTTCTGATAAGATCAATCTGTCTATGTTGAGCGCGGGATGGTATTCGATACAATGTATTACCAAAGCAGGAGTAGAGCATTACCCGTTTGAAAAGAACTGATGATGAATGTCAGCAGTAAAATGATCGTATTCTGGAGCAGGAAGAATTAAAAGGTCTTTTGAATTTATTAAGAGTAAACCAAGTAGTAAAACAACCAGGTTTTGGATTTTAGTAAAATTAAAAACGGGTAGACCAGATTCTTAATAATATTCTGAGAATGCATTGTTCAGAATCAATCTCATAAGATCAGCGAGTTAAACTGTAACTAATCAGAATTTAATTTCGAAAATTTGCGATCTCTTATCCCAGTCCTGGGAAAGGCTATTTTTTGATGAAAAGTTAAATAAATATTAAAAATACGAAATCATTCGTAGATTTGCTGATCAGTTTTAATTTTTGTCTCACCGTTAGTTAAAGACGACCCATGAATAAATATATCAATAAGCCCACAGAAGGGGAATTGGAAATCCTTCAGATCCTTTGGAAGCTCGGACCGTGTACGGTCAAACAGGTCAATGAAGTCATGAATGAAAAGAAAGATGTGGGTTATACCACATCCCTTAAAATGCTTCAGATCATGCTGGAAAAAGGATTTTGTATCAGGGAAGCAGAAGGCAAACTCCATATCTATAAAGCAGCCATCAAAGAGCAACAAGTGAAGAAAAATTATGTCAAGGATATGGTGGATCATGTTTTTGAAGGCTCACCAATGGAAATGGTGGTGCAGACTCTCGGAAATTATAAAGCATCCCCTCAGGAAATAAGTGAATTGAAAAAATTAATAAAAGATCTGGAAAGCAATCAAATGTAATGAAACCGCTTATCACAACAGCACACGTCTCCTTCCAGGAAGTTTTTGCTTCCACGCTGATTCATTCCTTATGGCAGGGGGCATTCATCGTGTTTCTGATGTGGATTTTAAAAACAGCATTTGCCAAGAAGACCCGGTTAAATTATATCATCTCCTTATTTGCAATGATTGTAATGGTATTGACCAGTGTCATCACCTTTATCGTTCTATGGACTCAAAACACGATTGGCTTTCATCCCTATCCATTGATAACTGAGTTTTTGGAGAATCCCGAAGTGCTGCAATGGTTCAATCTGATCTGGTTGATCGGAGCCGGTTTGTTTTTCTTAAGATTTTTATTGAGTCACTTTTATTTAAAAAAACTCATCTGGCGTTCTGCTCCTCTTTCTGATAATCAATGGACAGAAATATTCGTGAAGCTTAAAAAATATTATTGTATTAATAAGTCAATATTGCTTTTGCAAAGCGAAAAAGTAAGTTCAGCTTTTGTTACCGGAGTCATTAAACCTGTGATCATCATTCCAACATCGTGGATTAATCAACTTTCATACAAAGAAGCGGAGTGCATACTTGCACATGAATTATCCCATGTGTTCAATCGCGATCATTGGGTCAATTTATTTATCCAGTTTTCAGAAATTATTTATTATTTCAATCCCGCTGCACATATACTCATCAGTCATATCAAACTGGAGCGTGAACTCAAGGCGGATACATCTGCATGCTACTATCTCGGCGAGCCCTTGTTGTATGCCAAATTGATTTTGAAAATAGAAGAATCTTCTGGTTTTGTACCGGCCTTGACCTTGCCTTTTTTTCAGCAACGCAAACAATTAAAGAGAAGAATAGAATCGGTGTTGCAGGTGAAGTCATCAAAAAATGAATTCACCACAGGATTGGCATTATTTACCTTACTCATTGGAGTTTTATTTTTTAGCAGTGTTGCTATTAAACAACCGTTTAGTATGCAGACAATTTCCGAATCAAGACCAATTCAAAAATCTGTTGAATTGATATCTTGTCCATTGGATTGGCAAATGAAAAATGAAAAGTTGTCAATTTGTTTATCCAGTAGTATCAAACCGAAAGCTGGTAATAAACCCAAACGGATAAAAGACATGAATACTTCGGACCGCATGGCAATCCATACTCCGATAAGAGACAAAATAATTGATGATGAGCGCAATGAGGTAATAGTGGCTTATGAAGATATTTCAGATATGCATGAATCAAATATTTTAGCTCAAATAGAAAGAGAATTAAAAACTGAAAAAAAACATAAAAAGACCATTATCTATGAGATTACCAAGACAAGAAGAGATGGAGATGCGAGTGAGTCTTTGAACAGTAACAATCGTGAAATCCCAGGCCAGGTAAAATGTTATGCACCGGTGGAAACAAAAACGTACATCATCATCAAATCAAGTAATAACTCTACTATAGAATCAGAAATAGAATGGCACGCCCAGGGACCTATGTTGAATCAATCTAATTCAAGAAATTAATTAAACATAAAAATAGGATTATGAAAAATGTTTTTATTTTATTCATCATGCTTTGCATCGGTCTTACAGGGACTATTGCACAAAGCCAGAACCATGAGAAACCAAAAGAACAAGTGATTGTAAAAAAGATCACCATTCAGAACATTGATGGAAAGGAAACCAGAAAAGAAACCATTGACACGTTTGATGCTGCAAATTGGAAAGAAGAATCTTTAAAAGATGAAGAGATTGAAGTGATCATAAAAGATGCTGATGATATTCATGTTTTTCCGGAATCCGGAGACCATGTACAATTTATGAATCCGGAACATTTTAATATGCAATGGAATCAGGTGCAGGAAGAAGACGAAATGTTAACTCCTCCGAATAAAGCCGTACTCGGAGTTCAATTAAATAATGTAGAAGGAGAAAATGGCGCGCAGATCATTGAAGTCTTCGAAGGATCTGCTGCAGAAAAAGCCGGATTGGAAGAAGGAGATATTCTTCTGTCCGTTGATGGCAAAGATACCAAATCAGTCGAAGACGTGATTGCATCTCTTTCCGACAACAAGCCTGGTGATAAAGTTAAGATTACGTATTTAAGAGGAACAAAAGTTAAAAATCTAAAAGCTACTTTACAGGAACGCAAAGAGCAAAAAGTATCCATGAAAGGATGTGCTCCATCGTGTATGACGATGGTGAAAAGATGTACACCGGAAGAGATGGAAAAATGCATGAAGAATAAAATAAAGTTGGATGATAAAGTAAGGGAAGAACTCAAAAAGGAAATGGAAGGGATGAAAGGTGGAGAAGGAAAAAGTAAAGTAATCATCATCAATAAAAAACCGGGGGAAGTAAAAATTCTTAGAAGTAATGGAGCGGGCTCAAATGATGCAGAATTATTGAAGAGGGAATCCATGAATGAGCAAATCAAAACAGAGCTTGCAAGAAGTACTGAGAAACAATCATTGAATGTGGAGTACCTGACGACCAGTCCAAATCCTAACAATGGTCAGATGAAAATCAGATTTGCAGGATTGGCCGTACCTACTACAATCCAAGTGCTTGATTTGAACGGCAAGGAAGTATACAATGAAAAATTGAATGAATTTGACGGAGTTTACAATAAAGATATAGACATCAAAAATGAAGCGAAGGGAACCTTGATATTAAAAATTATACAAGGGGATAAGATCATGACTCAAAAAATAATCGTGGAGTAAATCTTTCTTTTATATTTGCTTTCAGTAGCACAGTTTAATAACCAAAAAGTTAACACGTCCGGAGGAAAATGTTCCTCCGGATTTTTTTTGCCATAATTTTACGCCATAAGGATTAATATTCAGGACAATACTTAGACCTTACTATAAGCAGGTCCATCGGTTTTATGTTATATTACTACGGCGAGTTTATTAAATTGTTAATGAAGAAATGATTTGGTTTTTATAAATTCGTGTCTTGAATAATTATGACAACTTCATGTTTGAATTGCGGTTCTCCGGTCGATGATAAGTACTGCAGTCATTGTGGTCAACGTACTTCAATAGAAAGGTTCTCTTGGAAGAGTCTGATTGAAGAACTATTTCACTTTTACACCCATTTAGAGCATAATTTCTTTCGTGCTACTTTTCAAATAGGTTACAAACCAGGTAAAATACTTAAATCCATTCTGGACGGCAAGCGTAATAGCAATCCAAAACCTATTGGATTTTTAATCGTTTGGATTACCATTTTTGTAGTGATATTTAGTCTTGTTAGTAAAATTACTCATTATGGCGCGTTTAATACGGATTCATTGGTCACTTATGACTCTGCTTCTTCTGTAATTCTCAATAAATATAGAAGCGCAATTGATATAATAATTCTACCTTTCACTTCACTAATCGCCTGGTTGATTGTGGCTAAACCAAAATTAAACTATATTGAAGTATTGACTACGAATTTTTACTTTATTGCAATTTTATTTGTGTTACTCAGTATTCAGATGTTAATCGCGGTGATATTTGGAATTAATTTTAAAACCGACGCATTTGACTGGATGACCATTATATGCTATGCAATCTGGTTATTGTATGCAGCATTTGATTTTTATAAGCAATATCAAATACCACATGTAATTTTCAGAATAATTTTGGCAACTATTTTAAACACGATTGTCTATTTTCAAATAGGAAAGATGTGGATATTTTTTCTTAGACAGGTTCATTGAGAATCCGTTCAATCTGATTCGAATAGATTTTATTTGTAAATTTTAAATTTAAAACCAACAATTATGAAAAAAATTATCATCGGTACCCTGGTTGGAACCATTATCTTTTTCTCGATTCAAACAATGTTGTGGATGGGTGGACTTCATAACGATTTCAGGACCTATACCCCCAATCAGGCTCCAATCATGGATGCTCTTAATCAAAATCTAAATGCAGACGGATTGTACATGATGCCCATGATAGATCCTGCTGATCCTGATAGAGAAGCAAAGGAAGAGAAATTATGGAACGAGATGGAGGGTAAACCCTGGACGATGATTTTCTATCATAAAAGTCAGAGTGCGATGAATATGAGTTATATGCTGATGGGCTTATTCTATACACTCATTGCTTGTTTAATAGGTGCAGCAGTTTTGTTTTATGGAAACTTTACGACTTTCAATTCCAGGTTTCTGGTTGCTATGGCTTTTTCCTTATTTACTTTATCTCAGGGCGTGCTTGATGATATGAACTGGTGGTCCTATCCCTGGAGTTTCGTAAAGCATGAAGTGATGGACCTGACTCTAGGCTGGGGAATTTGTTCGATATGGCTTGCCTGGTATTTTAAGAAGTGAAACGTAAAAAATGATCTCGATATAATCGGGAGCAGGAAGCTATGAGTATTATTGAATTCTGAATAAATGGTTGAATTTTATACATAAAACGGAAAAGAAGAATGACATTTTTAGATAAGATTAAATATGCACCCTTTTTTTTATTGTCTTTGATTCCGTTCAGAATCCTCTATATTTTTTCAAACATTCTCTATGTATTCATGTATCATCTGGTCAGATATCGAAAACCGGTAGTCCGGTCAAATTTAAAATTGGCATTTCCGACTTTGAATGAAAATGAACTTTTGAAAATTGAGAAAAACTTTTATCGCCATTTCTGTGATGTCATTGTGGAATGTGTGAAAATAGTTACCATACGACCAGATAATTTGCTTAGTAGATTTAAAATTATCAATCCGGAAATAATTACCGGAATACAACAGGAGCACAAAAGTTTCATTTTATATAGTGGACATTTGGGAAACTGGGAATGGTTTCTTGCGATGCCACTATATCTTAAAATAAAATCCGTGGCGCTTTATCTGCCATTGAGGAATGCTTATTTTAATGAATTGGTAAAATGCATCCGTCAACGATTTGGTGTCGAAGTAATAGAAGCAGTAAGGTCATACAAAGCATTGTTGAATTTTTCGAATAACAAAGTGGAGACTTCTACAATTTTCATTGCAGATCAAAGTCCACACAGAGGTGCCGTTAAACATTGGGCTTCTTTTTTTGGACGTGAAACTGCTTTTAATACAGGGATCAATGCAATGGCTTTAAAATTAAAACACATTGTTTTATTTCCACATTTCCGGAAAGTTTCAAGAGGGCATTATGAAATTGAGCTTGTTACCATTTGGGACGGCAGTTCAACTTTGTATGAGAATGAAATCATAGACCGGTTTGCAGAAAAACTGGAACGGGCGATCAAGGAGACTCCTCATATATGGTTATGGACGCACAGGCGGTGGAAGTTGAAGAAAGAAGAGGTGGAAGTGAAAAATTAATTACGAATTACGAATTACTGGTGCGGATATTAAAGTATAAAAATATATAGTGAAATAAACTAATGATGAAGTTAAAAACCAATTTGAAGAGAAGAAATTTTGTGGTGTTGACCATGTTGTTGGCAATGTTCCAACTGCATTCTCAGGAGAAGAAGCACATTACCCATGAAGATATGTGGATGATGAAACGAGTTGGCGCACCGGTGGTTAGTCCTGATGGAAGTAAAGTAATTTTTTCGGTAACGGAACCTTCATATGACGAAAAGGAACAAATCAGTGATATCTGGATTGTAACAACAAATGGGAGTTCAGAGCCAAGGAAATTAACCTCAGGTAAAGCCGGTGAAAGTGCTTATAGTTGGAGTCCCGATGGAAATAATATTGCATTTGTAGCAAAACGCGATGGAGATGAAGAAGCACAGGTTTACACTATGAACATAGCTGAAGGAGGTGAAGCACAACGACTCACAAAATTGACAACAGGAGCTTCCTCACCGAAATGGAGCCCGGATGGCAAGATGATCTTATTTAACAGCAGTGTCTTTCCTAATTGTTATGTGGATTCCTGCAATAAAAAAATTATAGAAGAGAAGAAAAAGATCAAGTATAAAGCAAGAGTATATACTTCATTTCCAATCAGGAATTGGGACAAATGGCTCGACGAAAAACAAACGCATGCTTTTGTACAGGCAGTTCATCCCGACAGTATGGCGAGAGATATTTTTAGTGAGGTCGCGATAAGTAAGTTAGATGGTTTCAGTTATTTAAATGCAATCTGGACTAAAGACAATAAGGAAATTCTTTTTATCGCAACTACAGATGCAAATACTGCAGCATATCAGGAATCTTCAAATCATTTGTATAAAGTTTCTGTAGCCGGCGGTGATGCAATTCAGCTC
>JBGAWX010000002.1:0-17111 GCA_044227375.1 Saprospiraceae bacterium | reverse complement strand
TTGTTTGCAAAGTGTCAATAACAATAATAAAATTTATAATGAAGGCAGGTTAACACGGTTTGAATGGCCGGGTATGAAAAACGAAATTCAGCTAACTAAGGAATTAAATGGTCCGGTTCAAAATATAATCCTCGATCAAAATAGACTCTGCGTGATTGCTGAAAATGCCGGAAGAACTCTTGTTTACAGAATGAATCTTGATGGAAGTAATTTTGAACTGGTAAATAAGACCAGCGATGGATGTTATACAAATTTAAGCGCGGCAAAGAATGTACCTTCAACACTCATATGTAATTATGAATCTACTGTGATGCCCCCTGAAGTAGTAAGAGTAAATGCTGATGGAAGTCATAGTTTTCTAAGCAGATTTAATGCTGAAAGACTTGCTCAACTGGATTTACAAAGAGGAGAAATCATTTGGTTTACCTCAAGCCGCGGTAAAAAAATAAGAAGCATGTTGGTGAAACCTCCGGGATTTGATACACAAAAAAAATATCCGTTGTTTGTGGTCATTCATGGTGGCCCTGCAGGATCATGGAATGAAAACTGGTCCTATAGATGGAATTACCAACTGTTAGCGAAGCCTGGATATGTTTTACTATTAACTGATTTTACCGGATCGACGGGCTATGGTGAAAAATTTGCACAAGACATTCAGTTTGATCCATTCAAAGGACCTGCACAAGAAATTAATGAGGCTGCTGCTGATGCGATAAAACGATTTTCATTTATTGACGGTACACGTCAGGCTGCAGGAGGTGCAAGTTATGGTGGACATCTCGCGAATTGGTTGCAGGCCACAACAACACATTATAAATGTCTGATCTCACATGCTGGATTGGTGAACAGTATCTCACAATGGGGCACCAGTGATGGAATTTATAGTCGTGAAGTGATGAATGGAGGAACACCATGGGCACAAACCAAAACCTGGAAGGAACAGAATCCTTACAACTATGCAGAGAATTTCAAAACACCGATGTTGGTTACCGTAGGTGAAAATGATTTTAGGGTTCCCGTCAATAATTCGATTGAAAACTGGCATATTTTACAAAGACAAAAAGTACCAAGTAAACTCATAGTCTTTCCTGAGGAGAACCACTGGATATTAAAAGCAGAAAACAGCCGGTTCTTTTATCAAGAACTGCATGCATGGTTGGAGAAGTATTTGAAATAAGAGAAGCTGTAGGTAAGGATTGAGGTACTAAAATATTTTTTTAATATTATCATTTTTAGATGAACAAGCTATCAAGAATTTTTTTTTGCCTACAGCCTACAGCCTATAATTAAATGATTCGAATTGCATTCATTGGAGCTGGAGCCGTAGGAGGATATTTTGGTGGATTGATGTCTTCCTATTATCAGGACTCGAAAGAGCTTGAAATATATTTTATTTGCAAAGATTCCACTTCAAGGACTATCAATGCGAAGGGTTTGAAAATGGATACAACTCATGGATCGTATTGGATTCACCCGCGGCTTTTTTCGACGGGAACTAATGATTCCATAAGTTTTGACTACATTTTTTGTTGTACCAAATCATTTGATCTGGAATCCAGTATTCTTTCATTGAAAAAATGTATAAGTCAACATACAGTGATTATTCCTTTACTCAATGGAGTGGATGGTTATGATAGAATAAAATCTGTTTTGCCAAATACAGAAGTATGGGAAGCCTGTGTTTATATTGTCTCTCGGTTGGTGGAACCTGGGCATGTTCAGGAAACCGGCGGCATTCAATTGCTTTATTTTGGTTCAAGGGATAATGATTCAAAGCAAATAAAAGATTTGGAACAACTTTTAAAAGACGCAGGAATAAATGCCATCTATTCAGAAAATATTAGATCGACCATTTGGGAAAAATTTCTTTTTATTTCAAGTATCGCTTCTCTTACCTGTTATTTGGATAAAAGCATCGGTGAGATTATGAACCATCATGAATATAAAATGATGTTTGATTCTCTTTTAAGTGAATTAAATTCAATAGCCAGGGCAAAAAGCATTCCATTGCAGGACGGGATTCTCAATTCTATTTACGATAAAATGAACAAGCTTCCTTATGAAGCGACTTCGTCGATGCACAGAGATTATCTGGATGGAAGAAAAACGGAACTAGAGACCTTGACCGGAATCGTGGTGCGGATGGCAGATGAATTGGATTTAAACGTTTCACTATACAATAAAATCTATTTGACTTTAAAAGAAAAATCTGAACAGCTAATCAATTAAATATATGAGTGAGAAAAAATTTCATCAGGTCGTTCCATTTCTTCCGGTAAGAGATCTTTATGAGACCATTGCTTTTTATAAGTACAAGCTCGGATTTTACAACGAATGGTTCTGGGAAGAATCAGATGCCGGCATTTGCAGGGATGAACTTTCACTGCTCTTTACCTGGAATCCCGATCAAGTAGAGCGAATAAATGCTGAAGACAAACATTTGGAACTCGTATGGTTTGTGGATTCCGTAGATGAAATCTGCAGGGAATTCAAAAATAATGAAGTTGAAATTTTAAGAGAACCACAGGATGAGCCCTGGGGACACCGGGAATTCGCATTCAGAGACATTAACGGATATTATATTCGCGTTTCCCAAACTTTAAATTTGGAGCAGGAAGAACCGGAAAATTCTGGACAATAAAAATACTTGTTCAGTTTTCGGTTGTCAGGAGTAAATCAAGCCAATAATTTTGTGGAAAAAATAATGTTGACTGTTGATCGAATGTATCGGGCACTGGCGGAAAAAGATATTTCTTTTGAAGGAAGGTTTATTGCTGCTGTTAAAACTACGGGAATATTCTGCAGGCCGAGTTGTACCGCAAGAAAACCCAAACCGCAGAATGTTGAATTTTTTAATACCACCAAGGAAGCGCTGCAACATGGATACAGGCCCTGTAAAATCTGCAATCCATTGGAGCATCCGAATGAAACTCCCGGGTATATAAAAGATCTGATAGATGAATTGAATCTAAATCCTTCATTAAAATTTAAAGATTGGGATCTTCGCAAACGAGGCGTGGAGCCAAGTACCTTGAGACGTTGGTTTTTGAAAAATCACGGGATGACGTTTCATGCTTATCAGAGAATGTATAGAATCAATTCTGCATTTAAAAAAATTCAGAATGGCGAAAAAGTTGCAGACGCAGCATTCAGTTCCGGTTACGAATCCATTAGTGGTTTTGCGGATTCGTTTAAATCCGTGTTTGGTAAATCACCGAATAAAAGTATGAGTGAGAAAATAATTGATCTATGCAGGATAGAAACTCCTCTTGGTCCAATGATTGCCTGTGCTGACGAACAAGGCATTTGTTTATTGGAATTTACGGACCGGAGAATGTTGGAAAGTGAATTTAAGGATTTATCGAAAAGACTGAATGCGACCATCATTCCGGGTGACAGCAAGTATTTTCCTCAACTTCGTCAGCAATTGACGGAATACTTTGATCAAAAGAGAATTGAATTCACAGTTCCTTTGAGTTTGCAGGGAACTTCATTTCAAATTTCAGTTTGGAATGAATTATTAAAAATACCATATGGCTCGACAAGATCTTATCAACAACAAGCGAATGCAATTGGAAAGCCAACATCAGTAAGGGCTGTAGCAAATGCAAACGGGATGAATAAAATTGCAATCATTGTTCCATGTCACAGAGTGATAGGTGCTGATGGCCAGCTTACAGGATATGGTGGTGGATTATGGAGGAAGGAATTTCTCCTGGATTTGGAGCAGAAGAATTCAAAGCAGTTAAAACTGTTCTAGGGTCGATTGGTTGGATTCAGTTAAAATTTAGGAATAAGTCGGCATTTAATTTAAAAAAGGTCGAAAAACTCAGCTAAATTTGCTCATCCTCAACCAAAATCGATTTATATGTATTTCGCTCAAAACTTAAAGTACCTACGCAAGAAACTGAATTATTCCCAGGCAGAAGTTGCTGAAAACATCGGCATTCCCAGGACCACACTTGGAGATTATGAAAGGGCACACACCCAACCCAACATGGAATTACTGGTCAAAATGGCCAAAATCTACCAGGTCCGGATTGACGATTTATTGAACATTAATATGGAAAATATGACCTGGGAGGACTCAAATTCTGGAAAAACCCGAATTTTAGCCATGACTTTGAATGAAAATCAAAAAGGCAATATCGAATTGGTAAAGACAAAAGCGGCTGCCGGGTATATCGGCAGCTTTCAGGACCCTGAATTCGTAAGTGATCTGCCTAAGATTCTGATTCCTTCATTAAAAGGGCTCTTCAGGGCTTTTGAAATAGAGGGCGACTCTATGCTTCCTATGGAATCCGGTTCAATAGTGATTTGCAAGTATGTCGAGAAAATCAACGAGGTCAAGAATAACGAACCTTATATCGTAGTAAGTGCCAGGGATGGACTGGTTTATAAAAGACTTCAGCTGAATTCAGATAATAATACCTTGCTCTGCAAATCCGACAATTCACTGTATCCCAGTTTTCAACTGCCCTATGAAGAAGTCAAAGAAATCTGGGAATATCATGCACATATCGCATTTCGTGAACCCAGAGCAGTTCATGAATCCTTAATGGAAGATAAATTGGGGGATATGCAAAAGAAGTTGAATGAATTGCATACACATTATATTGGCAAACAAGAACGCGGATGACAGAGTTGAATCGATGAATACACTGATGAGAACACTATATCTTTTCTAATTTATCTTTAGTTCTTTCATTAATAATATCGCCGGTATTTAAAGTACTGGCCGGTTCGAAAAGCATAATGGATACTTCATGTTCTGCAACGGGTTTATGTTCTACTCCCTTGGGTATTATCAGAAATTCATTTTCAAGCAGCGTGACCACCTTATCTCTGAAGTGCATATCAAAACTACCTTTCAATACATAAAACAGTTCATCTTCGTGATCATGTTTATGCCAGATAAACTCTCCTTGAAATTTAACCAACTTTACCTGTTGGCCATTTAGTTCACCAACGATGCGGGGATTCCAGTGATCGGAAAATTGCAAGAGTTTATGTTCAATATTTACTTTTTCCATACTTTTTTTATAGCTAATATCAAATCTTATTGTCGTATCCACAAATTACAATTGACTTCAGTCAATTGTGGACGGGAAATCATTTTATATTCGCCAGTATTTTTATATCTCCAACTTCCAGAATCTGTTTTACATATCCTACAGTAGCTACATTGATCATTGCAAGTCCAATTTGTTTTAATGTGCAAATGGAATTTGGTGAAAGCAATCGAAGGATTGGAGCCAACCAACCAAAGTATTTGTAAAGGGAAAGCGTATTCTTCAATCCTTTGGTTGGTGTAATCATACCCGGACGAAAATTGTAAACATTTTTAAAGGGGAGCTTCATGAGATCATTTTCTGTTTTGCCTTTCACGCGGGCCCACATCATGCGTCCTTGCTCACTGCTGTCTGTTCCTTTACCGGAAATATAACAAAACGTCATTTCCTGATTATGTTTTACAAGTGTTTGAGCAAAATTAAGAGTCAAGGTATGCGTCAAATTAAAATACTCTTGTTCATTTAGTCCAACAGAAGAAACACCAAGACAAAAGTAGCAAGCATGGTATCCTGTAAGCTGTGATTCAATAGAACTCAGATCAAAAAAACTCTCAATTAAAATTTCTTTTAATTTTGGATGCGTTGTTCCACACGGCTTTCTTCCAACTACCAAAACGGATTCAACATCATCATGTAAAAGACATTCATGAAGAACTCCTTCACCTACCATGCCGGATGCTCCGGTGATTATTACTTTTATTTTCATAATATTATTTTTATTTGTTGAATATTTTTTCTCTATGTCTTTGCCCTGTGACAAATGAATGATACCAGTATTGCATGATGTGTTTAAGACTTTTAAATAAAATCAAATTTCTTTTTATTTTTAATTAGAGTCCTTATTAAAAAAGTAGGAAATAACCTGGCCATTAAATCAAGCCAGTATGTTTTGTTTCCAATCACAATTCTAAACTTGTCTTTTCTAAGTTGTGAAATGATACGCTGTGCTACTACTTCTGCAGCCAACCCATTTTTTTCAAGATATAAGGATTCACGGATCATTTTGTCTTCGTTGATATGTTTACCATGAAGTATTATTCCGGTTTTAATTGCAGGAGGAATAACATAAGATAGTTTGATATTAGTATCTGATAATTCCGTGTATAAGGAATTTGTAAAAGCAAGTATGGCTGCTTTTGATGATCCATAAGCGGTCTTTCCCGGAAATCCTATATTTGCAAAGTTGCTGATGATATTGATAATTTTACTTTCAGATTGCAATTTTAATGCGGATAGAAAATGTTTTGTGCAATAGACAGTCCCCCAAAAATTAATGTCGAATAAATTTTTATAATCTGAAAGAGACATTTGCTCAAATGGCTGGCTGATGGACACTCCTGCGTTATTGATTAAAATGTCCAGTTTCTTATGAAGGAAAAGTATTTCTTCTTTTGTTGAAACGATTTGCTCTTCATTCGAAACATCAGCAACATGAATGGATATGAGTTGATTCTCATTTGCAAGTTCTGATTTCAATAACTCAAGACCGTTTTGGTCGATGTCGATAAGTGCGAGATGACTACCTAGTTTATAAAATTCCACGGCTATTGCTTTTCCCAGTCCATGAGCAGAGCCTGTGATTGCAATTGTTATATCTTTAAAGTCCTGCATATGGAAGAGTTATAATTCTGCAGAAATCTCTAGTGTTTTAATGGCCTTTTCTTAATCATTCCACCTTTGGTATCTTTCACACTGCTCATTACTACGAATGCATTTGGATCGATTTTCTGAATTTCTGTATTTAATTTATTCAATTCAAGGCGGGTTACCACGGTATAAATGATATCTATATTTGTGGATTCCCCTTGTTTACCAAAACCTCTTTTACCTGAATAGACTGTAACTCCGCGACCCATAATATTGATAATCATCAAACGCAATTCTTCAAAATGCGTTGACACAATAGTAACTCCTGTATATTCCTCAATACCTTCTATTATGAAATCCAGGGTTCTGGATGCAGACAAATAAGTGATCATTGAATACAACGCGATTTCAATGGAAAGAAAATAATTGATGATGATAATGATGTCACCAATGGTGGTTCCAAATTTTCGACTCAAAAAGATAGCGAGTACTTCAGTACCGTCAATTACAGCGCCACCTCTTACAGAAAGACCGATTCCTGCCCCGAGAAAAAAACCACCAAAGATTGCAACGAGTATATTATCGTTGGTCACATTGGGAAAATCTACAATCGCGACACAAAGCGCCAGGCCACTAATGGCCAATGCTGTTTTAATTGCGAAAATTTTTCCTATAATGCGTGAGCCCAATAAAATGAAAGGAATATTTATGCAAATCAATAAAACATAAAGAGGAATTTGAGATAGATTTGAAACCAGTAAGGAAATTCCTGTTGCACCTCCATCAATAAAACGGTTGGTCATTAGGAACCCTTTGAATCCAAATGATGCAGAAAAGATTCCAAGTGTAATTAAACCAGCATCTTTAAGGTGTTCACGCAAGCTTATTCTCAATTCGTGCCATCCTTTCGCAAGTTTATATTCCGAATACATGGATCCTGCATTCGAAGTGTTTTCTTTGCGTTTAAGAATAGTTTGTATGATGATTTGCTTCCAGAAGGAATTCATAAAGGATTAAGTTTACTAAAGCACTATTCTGATGACAGGATAATCCCAAATATATAAAAGATTTCAGAGTCCTGGATAATACAGTTGACGATTCAGTAAGAATAAGTTCATTATTCTTTCATCCCGGATTACTGCTTCTTCTAAGTGTTTAAATCCAAGTCGGTTCAATAATTTTTTAGATGGTGTATTATCCTTGTGTACGTATGCTTCAATGAGCTGAAGCTTTATAATATTAAATCCATAATCGATTACGGTATGCAATGCTTCGTGCATAAATCCTTTTCCATGGTATTCACTTAGCAAAGCATATCCGATTTCAGCCTTTTCCTTTTCCGGTTCAATATTCCAGAGACTTATGGTGCCTGCAAATTTTCCGTTTTCTTTCATACTGATCACCCAATAAATCCATTCTTGCTTTTCAATACCGAGGGTTATTTTTTCGATATATTGATCAACATCATCCATGGATTTGGTTTCAGGTTTATTCACATATCGGTTTAGTACAGGATCGGTTCGGGTAGTGTAAATTTCATGGCGGTCTGCTGCAATAAGAGGCCTTAACAACAAGCGGTCTGTTGTTAAGTATGGGAATGGATTAAATTGAAGATGCATTGAGTATGCGGTTAAAATGAAATCTTCGAATCTGCATAACTAAATTATAAATATGAGCAATTATCAACAGAAGCCTAAAAACTCCTGGTAATGTTTAGTTAGAGTTTTCAGCAAGTATAAAAAGATAATCCCCTAAGTCATTTTCAAATTTACTTTTTACGGATTCGAAGGTATTGTTGTCAATATCCTTTTGCAATTTTCTTAGGCCAAGTTCAACTTCTTCCTGATTGCTTGTCAATCTAAATGTTGAAATGCCGTTCCGTATTTTATTATCAAGACAAAGATGCGGTTTGTTTTTGCATGAGTACAAAAAAAGATCCTGGAGTTCATCCTGCACAAAATAATTTTCTGTATATGTAATCTTAAAACCTGCGCTTTTTAACGCGGATTCAATTGTTGAGAGAGAAGCCATTTTATCTGTGGCTTCAGAAATGGTATTTGGAAAATAATGATTCAACCAATATCCGTTCATCTGTTTTGGAGTGGAATGAAAGATGACGAGGCGACTTCCTGATTTCAATACTCTGTGAAGTTCTTTGAATGAAGTATTCAAATCATTCCAGTGATGTATAGTTAATGTCGCAATGGCACCATCAAACAAGTCATCTTGGAGAGGAATGTTTTCTGCTGAACCGATTTGCCAGTGTACTTCCGGGTTTTTAGATTTTGCTTCGTTAAGCATTTTTTCTGAGGGATCAATTCCCCAAAGTGAAATACCACGCTTTGCCAAAGCAATAGTATAATTACCCGTACCGCAACCGATATCTAAATAGAGTTTTCCGGATTCCGGATTTAATAATTGATATACTCTTTCAGATAGGTATGGATCAGGATCGGATTCCAGCCTTCGCCATTATTGTTCACTTCATTGAATCTTCTTTCGCCATCATCTACTTTTGCAAAATCTCCTTGTGTTACTTTTAATAAGGTCTTTCCATCAGATTCTGATAAATCATAAGTGACTGTAGTATAGTTTTCAGGCTTATCAACCAGTGATGGATTGTTTGGATCAAATGTAGTATAAGAAAGATGTTTTTCTTTTTCTATTTTTTTTATGTTTCCCTTTACAAAAACCATTTCTTTTTCTTCCCAGGTTCCCTTCCATAATAAAGAACTACCAGGGTTCCAATCGGAGATCGCTTCACATCCAAACATGTATTTCTTAGTTTGTTCGGGATTGGTCAACAGGTCCCACACTTTTGAAATGGGAGCGTTGATGGTGATTTCGTTTTTGACAAATAACTCTTGCATGAATTGATTATTTTAATTCCAACAGTATTGTTGTGATTAGATTGTATTAATAGGGAGTTGCAAAATTAACAAAAAGCATGAAGCGAGGACGCTCCATGCAACAAGAAACAATTAAAATATTTTTTAAAAATTATAGATACAAGATTATATTTGATGAAACAAAAAATAGGATATGAATATTATTTTGATACTCATTGTTGGTGCCATTGCCGGTTGGTTGGGAAACTTATTGCTCAAAGGCAGCGGATATGGTTTGATTGGAAACATGGTGATTGGAATACTGGGAAGTTTTGTAGGCTATTGGTTATTGGGAAAGCTTGGTTTCAGCTTTGGAGGTGGATTGTTAGGTGCTATTCTAACAGGCGCTGTCGGTGCTATCGTGATCCTGGTGATTTTGCAGATTATTTCAGGGAAGAAGTAAACTCAATTATTTACTTTTTCAGTTTTGCGATTAGCCTGCTATTAAGCAATGACTTCATTTGAGTGATTGCTATCTTATTCAATTGAATCAATCGTTCACTTTGTTGCAAACCATGATGAATCAATACTGCATTGATGCTCTCTAAATTTGATAATACCACAAGTTGTTCAATGCTTGCTTCATCCCGAATGTTTCCTTCTGTCTTTGGATTTTCGCCTCTCCATTGTTTCGCCGTCTTTCCAAACAAAGCTACATTCAACATATCGGCCTCATTGGCATACACAAAATTGATTTGCGATTTAGTGAGTTCAGTGGGAATAAGTTTCTCTTTTATTGCATCACTATGAATATGATAATTTATTTTTGCTAAGGTTCTTTGTAAGTTCCATTCTAATTTTAGATTTTTGCTTTCTTCTTTTTTGAGCCTCTGAAACTCAGTAATTAAATACAATTTGAATTGCGGACTAATCCATGATGCAAATTCAAAAGCGATATCACGGTGTGCAAAGGTTCCTCCATATCTTCCAGATTTGGAAACCATACCGATAGCATTTGTTGTGTCAATCCATTTTTGAGGAGTAAGTGTAAAACTGTTTAAACCTGATTGACTTTTAAAGGCATCGAATTCGATGCTTTTAAAATCTGGGTTGTTTATCTGTTCCCATAAACCACAAAATTCAATAGCAGATCGGGTGCGTAGCCAGTTTTGAATAATATAGTTTGTTCTTTCTGTATCACGATATCTTGCCATATCAGTTAATGATATGAAGTCCTCATTATTTTGAGAGTAAAGAACAATCTCAAAATTTTCAACATTTATTGTTTTATTTTTTGACATGCTTTTATTTTTGATAGTGAGTTCATAATTAAAATTTATTCTTTCTCTTATGAACATAGGAGTTTCATTACCAACAGCACAATCATGTATTGTCAATCCCAACAGAAGTGTTGAGACGGATACATTCAATCATAGTTTTATTTCAAGGTCTCAATATCTCTCTTCATCCCTTGCAGAATCTGCATGATGTTTTCCATGTTGGGTTTGTCTTGTTTTTTGTCTGATCTGTTGATATAACAAACAAATTCCCACACTTCCGGGATGTCTGCATCTTTTACTTCGTAGGGTTGATAATTCGGATTGTCCGAACGCAATTCGAGAGTATACTCTTTTTTATAAACGCGTTTGTAAACGATTCCTTCATCTCTTGTCACCAGGATATAGGTAGATCCGTCGCGGATATCCTGTAATGTTTCGACAAACTTTCCAACTACATAACTTCCATCTGTCAGTGGCGGCATCGAATCTCCCTTAATTGGAAAGGCACGTTGTTTCCCGCTGGTCTCAAAGGGAAGATTAATCAATGGAAGGTTTCCAATGTATTCCGGGTCTGCATATCCTTTTAAATATCCGGCAGATGCATTTACTGTAAGTACTTCGATCTGATCATCATTATTTTTATCAACGACTATTGGAAATAGTTTTCGGTTTTGTTCGAGGTTTATCAAGTCACTAGGATCTATAGAATTGAGATCGCATTTCACCAACAGATCTACAGTGATGTGAAAGAGATTGGAGATCTTGATGAGAATGTCTACCGGAGGATCGCAACGCTCCTCTTCATAGGAACCAACCCTGGCTCTGGAAATCTCCAATTCATCGGCCAACTGGGTCTGGGTCCAGTTTTTTAAACCGCGTAAGTGCTTGATGTTTTTGGCTATTTTCGACATACTAAAATTATTAGCACAAAGATACTAAATAATCTGGTAATTTTGCAAGCTCAGCGCAGCAAAATATCCGAGGGCTCCGAAGACCTCGGAAGTTTGAGCCACGCTGGGTTTCGCATGGATAGACATATAGTACATCTCGATCTGGATTCTTTCTTCGTCTCGGTAGAGCGCCTGATCAACCCAAAATTGGTCGGAAAGCCAGTATTGGTGGGTGGTAGCAGCGACCGGGGGGTGGTGGCATCATGCAGCTATGAGGCCCGTGCATTTGGCATTCATTCGGCTATGCCCATGCGTATGGCCAGGCAATTGTGCCCGGAAGCTATCGTCGTAAGGGGAGATCACATGCAGTATAGTAAGTATTCCGATATCGTCACGGAGATCATTAGCGAAAAGGTACCCTTATATGAAAAGTCATCTATAGATGAGTTTTACATCGACCTCACGGGTATGGATCGCTATTTCGGCTGCTATAAAATGGCGACGGAGTTGCGTCAGAAAATTACCAAGGAAACAAACCTTCCCATTTCGTTTGCATTGTCCGCCAATAAAACCGTATCGAAAGTTGGTACCGGAGAAGCAAAACCTAACGGACAAAAAGAAATTCCTTTCGGCACTGAAAAAAATTTTCTTGCGCCACTGTCTGTAAAAAAAATTCCAATGGTCGGTGATAAAACATACCAACTCTTGCGCGGCATGGGAGTACTGTGGATACGCACACTACAGGAAATGCCATTGGAACTGATGGAACAAGTACTCGGACAAAATGGAACGATGATCTGGAAAAAAGCGAATGGTATTGATAACACTCCGGTCATTCCATATTCTGAAAATAAATCCATCTCCACAGAGCGCACCTTTGACAAAGACACGATTGATGTGAAAGCCTTAAAAGGAATACTCGTTGCGATGACTGAAAAACTTGCATTTCAAATGCGCAGTGAAAAAAAACTTACAGGCTGTGTAACTGTAAAAATCCGGTATTCCGATTTCAACACATACACCATTCAGGCAAGACTGCCTTATACCTCACTCGATCATACACTCATCGAAAAAGTAAAAGAACTATTTAATAAACTCTATCAGAAACGCATGCTGATTCGCCTGATCGGAGTGAAGTTCAGTCATCTCGTGCAAGGCAATCACCAAATAGATTTATTTGAAGACAGTATCGAAAAAATTCAACTCTATCAAGCCATGGATAAAATACGCAAGCGATTTGGAAAAGAAGCCGTCTCAAGAGCAACGGCCATGAATTATGAACACAATGATTTTAATCCGTTTAATGGGGTGAGAAAGTGAACGAGGAACGAGGAGTGATGAACTATGAACGATGAGATGAAAATAACACTAACCAAAATGAATTTTATAGATCATCATATAAAAAAACTCATCGTTGATCACTTCTTCCCAACTCCTGCCCGTCCGGCAGGTGGGCATCACTCATCACTCATCGTTCATAACTCATAACTTCTTCCCCGTGCTTCTCAACTGCCACACATATTACAGCTTTTGTTACGGAACGTATTCCGTAGAAGAGTTGCTTAATGAATTGCAATTGAAAGGACATTCTGCGTTTGCAGTTACAGATATCAATAATACCTCCGCATGTCTGGACATCATTCGTTTGGCAAAGCAACGTGGCATTAAGCCAGTGGTGGGCATTGATTTTCGAAATAACGCACAACAGAAATATGTGGGCATAGCCTGCAACAATGAAGGGTTTCGCGAATTGAATGAGCACCTTACCGATCATTTGCATCATGAAAAAGAGTTTGATGACAGGGCACCGGAATTTAAAAATGCATACATCATTTATCCGGTGCATGCTTATAAAAACTGGATGCTGAGGGAATATGAATTTATCGGCATCAGTTTAAAAAATCTGGCTACACTTCCTTTTCAGGAGATTAAAAAACAAACGAATAAACTGGTCGCACTGCAACCGGTGACCTACCAAAATAAATTGTATTACAACGCGCACCGCCTGCTCAGAGCAATTGACACCAATACTATTTTAAGTAAATTACCTGCCGAACAACAAGCAAGCGAAGCAGAAACCATGCTTTCAAAAAGTGATTTGCTCGCAGCTTATGCAATGTATCCCTCCATTATCGGAAATACGACGCGCATGTTGAATGATTGTCACATCCATTTTGAATATGGAAAACTCGCGAATAAAAATCTAAAATACTATACTACGGATGCAGCAACCGATATGCAATTGCTGCGCAGTGAATGTGAGAAGGGCTTGCAATACCGCTATCCAAATGCATCGAAGGAAGTGTTGAATCGCGTAGAAAAAGAACTGGAGGTGATTGAGACTTTAAATTTTGCTTCATACTTTCTCATCAACTGGGACATCATAAGTTATGCCAGAAGTAAAAATTATTATTATGTTGGGCGCGGCAGTGGAGCAAATAGTGTCGTTGCTTATTTGTTGCGCATTACCGATGTTGATCCTATTGAGCTGGATTTGTATTTCGAGCGATTCATCAATTTGTACCGAAGCAATGCGCCGGATTTTGATATTGATTTTTCATGGACAGATCGCGATGATATTACACGATATATATTCGAACGATTCGGGTATCAGCGCACAGCCTTATTAGGAGCATACAATACGTTTCAGCGTGATGCCGTCATCCGTGAATTGGGAAAAGTATTCGGTTTGCCGCCGGGAGAAATCGATCGTTTGCAAAACACAGAGAAGTATCCGGACATAGATCAGATGGGAAAACTTGTATTGCGCTACAGCAAACTCATACATGGTTTTCCAAGTCATTTGAGCATTCATTCAAGTGGGATTATTATTTCACAAGAGCCCATCAGTTGTTATTCAGCTACGATCATGCCACCAAAGGGATATCCGACTACACAGTTCAGCATGCTTGAAGCAGAAGACATTGGCTTGTTTAAGTTTGATATTTTGAGTCAGCGGGGATTGGGAAAAATCAAAGATTCACTTGAAGTCATACAAAAAAATCAGGGCGTTGAAATCGACATTCATAACATTGCACGATTTAAAGAAGACGAAACAGTAAAACAATTGTTGAGAGAAGGCAAAGCAATTGGTTGCTTTTATGTGGAATCTCCTGCAATGCGAATGCTGCTGGCCAAGTTGCGGGCAGATGATTATCTGCGATTGGTTGCAGCGAGTTCAATCATTCGTCCCGGTGTTGCAAAGAGCGGGATGATGCGCGAATACATCGTGCGGTATCGCGATGAAAGCCTTCGGCGCAAAGCAAGAGCGCAACTTCCGGAGTTGTATGATTTATTGCAGGAAACCTATGGCGTCATGGTGTATCAGGAAGACGTGATCAAAGTAGCACATTTTTTTGCGGGACTCACATTAGCGGAAGCAGATCATTTGAGAAGAGGCATGTCGTGGAAATTTAAACAACGCAATGAGTTTAATAAGGTGCAGGAAAATTTTTTCAACAACTGCAGGAAAAAAGGATACGCTGACAAATTGGTTGCGGACATCTGGAATCAAATTGAGAGTTTCGCGAATTTTGCATTTTCTAAAGGGCATTCCGCAAGTTATGCTGTAGAGAGTTACCAGGCTTTATTTTTGAAAGCGTATTATCCGTTAGAATACATGGTCGCTACTTTAAATAATGGTGGAGGGTTTTATAGAAAGGAATTATACATACACGAAGCGCGCATGCATGGTGCGGAAATCAAATTGCCCTGTTTGAATAACAGCGATGGATTGTGCACAATACAGGGCAAGACGATTTATCTTGGATTAAACATGATCAGCGAACTGGAGCATCAGTCTATTATAAAAATTCTGGAAGAACGAAATGCCCATGGGCCGTTTAAAGACTTGAATGATGTGGTAAAACGACTAAACATTTCAATTGAACAAATGCGTTTACTCATTCGCGCCGGTACGTTGGGTTTTACCGGTAGAAATAAAAAAGAATTGCTGTGGGAAGTGCATTCACTGATGCATGTACCGTTGGCGGATAAGAAACTTCCTCAATTGTTTTATACCGAAACAAAAACCTGGAAGCTTCCAAATCTTTATGATACCAAACTCGACAATGCATTCGATGAAATCGAGTTGTTTGGTTTTTCTTTGTGTTCGCCATTTGATTTGCTCCGCGAAAAATTGTCTGTGCATCTTACAGCCAAAGAATTACCCAATCATCTTCACAAGATGATCAGTATCGCAGGTTATCTGGTGACAATAAAAACAACTTACACAACCAAGGGAGATAAAATGCATTTTGGTACATTTGTGGATGTTGAAGGCAATTGGATTGATACGGTACATTTTCCACCATCAGCAAAAAAATATCCGTTTACCGGATCAGGTTGTTATCTGATTACTGGGAAAGTGGTTGAGGAGTATAATTTTTTTAGTATCGAAGTGAGTGAGATGAAGAGGTTGCCGGTGATTGATAGGGAACTTGTTAGGGAAGAGGAATTAATAATTAATAATTAATAATTACGCCCCGATGCATCGGGGTAAGAATTACGCCCGCCTGACCGGACGGGCAGGAATTGTTTGTTTTAAACTAACAACTAACAACTAACAACTAACAACTAATTTGTCATGTGTTACAACGTAGTCAGTGCAACGCGGATACTCATTAAGTATGCCAAACACAGGCAGGAGGATGCGGAGATGATTAAGGAGTTGGAGGAAAAGTTGAAGAAGTTGGAAGAGGAGATGACTCCAAATTACCAGGTGAGTGGATTTGAATTTCCAAAGTTGTTGGTATTTACAAATACGGAACCGGAAGAGCCCAATTTATTTAATTGGGGATTAATTCCGTCATGGGTTAAAGATGCAAAAGAAGCAAAGCAATGGAAAACGAAAACATTGAATGCAAGAAGAGAAACGCTTTTTGAAAAACCATCATTCCGGTCTTCAGCAAAAAACAAACGCTGTTTGGTTTACATCGACGCCTTTTACGAACATCATCACTATAAAGCAAATGCCTATCCGTTTCATATCGCAATGAAAAATGGAGATCCGATGAGTCTTGCTGGAATATGGGAAGATTGGGTAGACAAAGAAACCGGAGAATTGCTGCGAACGGTTTCAATCATCACTACAGAAGGAAATAAACTGTTGTCAAAGATTCACAACAATCCAAAATTAGAGGGACCGCGAATGCCTGTCATTCTTCCAAAAGAAAAACAGAATGATTGGTTGATTCCGTATAAAGATGAATCAACAGTCGAGAAGCTTCAGCAATTGTTAATTCCTTTTGATGATGGCGAATTGGAAGCCTACACAGTCCACAAATTAAAAGGAAAGGAATCTGTAGGGAATGTACCGGAAGCGGAAGAGATGTTTAAGTATGATGAACTGGATATAAAATTCAAATTTTCATAAGAAGAGTTGCAAGTTGCTCCCGATTTTCGGGACTTGCAACAACTTCGAGTATTAGTGTTGAAAAAATAATTAAAATATTT
>JBGAWX010000029.1:0-18967 GCA_044227375.1 Saprospiraceae bacterium | reverse complement strand
CCAGACTGTGCTGGAAGTCCATCGGAAGATAATTTCCATCGACATCTGCGTTTCCATCAGAAAGGGCCAATTTGCATCCTGTGATCAGGTGTAAATCTTTACCGATTAACCAATTAATATTAATAAAAAGATCTGATAAACCATTGCTTTTCGCCAGGTCATTTTTTTGAGAGATATAGGTTAAGCGGAGGTCCAGACTCGAGCAGGCATTTACATCTTTATGATATTCTAAAAAACCTCCGGTTATGGCAATGTCATGATCTGCTTTACCATATGCAACTCCGAGTTTAAATTGATTGCTATAATTTGAATTCATGGAATCCGATGGCAGTGTTTTTAAGCTGTTTATACTACAAAATCCTGCATCACTGCATCCCTGAGAGTAAGAACTTAAAATGAAGAAAGGAAAGCATAAAAGAATAATAAATGGAATAACTGGTTTCATTTTGAAAAATTAATAAAAAGTTAGAATTAGAATACAAAGTTAAAATTCAAAGGAAGTCGCCTTCATTTGAATATAAGTGTAAAAGTAATTATTTTGGAATATACCAGATTGCTTCTTTTGAATTTTGTACAAGCGAAAAGACCAATGCAGGTCCTCTATTGAAAAACCGGATAATTTTGATAGGGGACCTTTCTATTATTTCAATCTCATTGGGTTAAATTCCCCCGTAACATTCAACGCATTCGGATGCAAAGGAGCCTATTAGTTTATACGTCGCAGTTTGCAGGGCAGTTCATACTAAATGAAGATTCAAAATGTGTTGAGAATAAAGAATTACGCATATCGGATACAACCCAATTTTGATTATTGTTCAACTTTAATTTCAATACCATTTTTCCTGGATGAAAATCCACGTATCGAATAGGCGATTTGAATCATGGCGTATCTTCCCAATACATTACTACGCTGTTCTTCTGCATAATTGAGTTGGCTCGTTCTGCGGATGCCTTTGTTTTCATTGAGCAGATCAAATACTTTTAGTTGAACTTTAAGTTTGTTGTCTTTGAGGAAATAATTGGATATACTCAGTTCCCATAAGGGAATGGATATATTTTCCTTGAACAGAGAGGAAGTGTAGGATCTCAATTCGAAATTGGATTTTAATGTCAGTGTTTTAGAAAGATTCAAAGTAAGTTCTGAATACAGGCTGGTTTCTTTGTATTGTTGATTATTTATTGAGCTTATTGAATACCTGGTTTTATTGTTGTTTGTTTTCCAACCAATCAATGCATCAAAATGATCTTTATTTCTGTTTTCAATTGAAAAATTCACATTATATCGAAATCGTTGTACTTCGTTTTTCTCATCATTGACAAATAAAATACCATCCGAAATTCCGGTACCCAAACGAATCCTGGTATTGATTTTTAACGGACGAATGGGTGTGTTGAAATCGATACCGGCTCTCACACTTCTTTCGTATGGAACATTTACGGGTTGAATAATTCTTCTAAATGCGGAATCTATTTGTACGATATCCGTTATCCTGTTTTGGGTATATTCACCTGCCAGATTAGCAAACAAGCTGGTAAAGTTGAATTGATCATACAGGAAATAACTGGCGTTTAAGCTGTGAGTATATTCAGGGTTTAATTCAGGATTGCCAATGTATACATTCAGTGGATCCGTGTTGTTTACTGTAGGTTGAAGTTGCTCGATGGATGGTTCCTGCAGATTGGTTTGATAATCAAAATTGATGTGATGGGCAATCGCAAATTGGTATTCCCCAAACACAGCAGGAAGAATTCTTGAATATGATTTTGAAATAGTCCCTTCGGGAATGTTTTGCAAATCTCCGTTTAGTTTGGAATGCTGTAATTTGAATCCTGCAGTTAAAAAATATTTTTTCTTGTTTAAAGAAAAATTCATTCCGGCACTGTTCACACTGTATTCATTTTGATAGTTATTAGAAAGGAAGTCATTCCGCTGTTCCTGGTTGTTTGCAAGTATATCAAAGTAATCTTTGTTTGTCTTATGGGTATAGTTGGAGTGGAGTGCATTAAATTCCAGATACTTCTTGCCGCCCAATGGTTCCGTGTAACTCAATGAAACTTCGTATTGATTTTGATCATCATCCAGGTTTTGTTTTTGGTGAAGGCTGTCTTCCAGATTGGATAATGTATAATACTTGTTGTGCGATGTCAAATTGCCGTCGCGAGAATTGTTGCGCAGGATTCCCGACACTCTGCTTACTAACGATCTCCCTGGTTTGCCTATTCGTTTCATCCAGGAGAAAGACGGCTTGATTTGAAAATTAGACCCTGTTGCGTAATATTGACTTTGACTTTCATTGAGTAATGTAAAAGGAGATTGGAAAGTATTTGAATATAATGTATTGTCAAGTTTCGAGTCGGATAGATTTCCATTCAATCTGAAAGTCAGGTGTTGTGTAGAATCTAATTTATGTTTGAAGGACAGATTGACGGATTGATTATTACTTTTTGATTGCTGATCATGGTCTTCACTCGTATTATACGATGATTGGTCGCTGATGTTTTGCCTGAAGACATGTTCATTAAGAGTGTTTTTAAAGTGATTGTAGAAATAACTGCCAGTCATTTCTGTTTTATCTGAAAGATCTCTCGAGTAATTGAGTCCTCCTGCTATCGAATTTTGAATGCCTGCTATTTGACCGGAACCCATCAAAGGTATTCCGGAATTATCATTCAATTCAATTCTTACACGACCGCCGCCACCGGACATAAATGAACCGATGCCTCCCATAAAATCGATATACTCCTGTATGGAGAATCCTTGTTCATTGATGTTGTTTGCAGTGCCAATAAATGAAAATCTGGAACCTGAAGAAAAGCGATTTACATTGGCTTTAGCTGAATAGCGTTCACGGTTACCTACTCCTCCATTCATATTGCCAAAGTATCCTTTCTTCTTGTCTTCTTTGAGTTGAAGATTAATCGTTTTTTCATCACGGCCATCCTCAACTCCGGTAAATGCAGCTTCATCTGATTTTTTATCAAAAACCTGTACTTTATCAACAGCATCGGCTTCCAGATTTTTGGTAGCGATGCGAGTATCTTTTCCAAAAAACTCTTTTCCGTCTACCAAAACATTCTGCACCTTCTCGCCATATGCTTTTACAGAACCGTCGCGTTCAACTTCAACTCCGGGAAGTTTTTTAAGCAGATCTTCGACAACATCACCGGCCTGAGTTTTAAACGCAGCAGCATTGTATTCCACAGTGTCTTTTCCAAATCGGATGGGACTATGCTCTGCTTTGACTTCCATCGATGGAAGTGTATATGTTTGAGCGAGCATGTGGACAGTGCCTAAGTCATATGGAGCATTCAAAGTTTTGACGTCTATGTTGAGCCAATGATTCTGAAATCCAATATAATTGATTTGTATGAGGTAGAGATTTGGAATTACATTGTCGATGACAAATTTTCCATGTTGGTCACTTTGTGAAAAGCTAATCATTGAAGAATCTGAGGGATCCAGTAAAATAATAGAAGCATGATCCAAACCTGAATTTAATGAATCAACCACTCTTCCAATAATTCTTGTGGATTGACCAGCCAGCAGTGTAGACAGTAGAGCAAACAAAAGTGCAAATGATGTTTTCATGGGCATAGATTTTCGGCATCTCAAATTGAATACAATAAAAACGAATTAATGTCTTTCTTCACGAATGATCATTTTCATGCCTCCCCCTTTGCCTTGAATCATTCCCATTTCTTTCATTTTCTCATCACGGATTTTGGTAAATTCCTGAGCGCTGACTTTTTTACCTTTAGTGGGTTGTTCGATTTCATTTTCTTTTAGTGATCTGAAGTTGACATTCGTTGCAGTAATTGTTCTGGCTCCATTATCCATTTCAACGCGAAGCACAGTTCCAGGTAAATTTGCATATCCGTTCGGACCGATTTTTACAGGAATCTGCGTAGTAAACCAGGCTACAACGTTTTGAGAAGTATCCATAAGCATTGCCTTTTGACATGGATAATCAAGAATTTGTTTTTGCTCCCCTGTCAATTTCCATTTTTTGGAATTCAAGTCACCGGTGATTAAAAAATATTTACCAAAAAATTCAGTGGACTG
Organism: Saprospiraceae bacterium; assembly: GCA_044227375.1. Lineage (GTDB taxonomy): Bacteria > Bacteroidota > Bacteroidia > Chitinophagales > Saprospiraceae > Vicinibacter. The sequence goes on along the minus strand of JBGAWX010000029.1, from coordinate 14,904 downwards.
AATCAAGAGGTTTTTTGAATTGTTGGTGTAAATATTGTTTTCAGGATTTTTCATCACGATCTGCACTTGATTACCTTCTTCAGCATGATTGATTTCAAGATCTTCATTTTGCGAATCATCTTTATAATATGATTCATCAGCATTAAACATCAGTATTTTTGATATGGATTGACTGGTTGGGATGGTTTTCTTAAGTTCCTCATTTCCTTCTGGTAGATCAATATCCAGTTTAATAGTTTCCTGAAACTTAATTTCACCTGAGGATTTTTGTGCGGTTACAAAAAAGGGTAATGAGAGAATTAATGACGCGAGTATTTTTTTCATAATTTAAAATTTTAGTTCGGCTCAAAGGTAAATTGGCAATTATGGAGAATAGGTTAAACAAGCTTGATACAAGGTTAATTAAGGTTAATGTCTGAGGCATTTACGCGATAAGGAATTAATTTTGTGGGATTAATCAATGAGAGGAGATCGCAAACAGATATTGGCAGTAACTTTTATGTTGACCAGTTTAATTTTTCTGGCTGGGTTTCTGGTTTTGTTTTTGCAAAGCAGTTATAATAAAGAAAAAGAGAACATTAAAAAGGAAGTCGGTTACCTGTTTGTAAATTCTGTACGTAAAATTGAAGGAGGAATACTCAATAAGTTAGTCTTTCAAGGGGATAGTACGAAGTTTGGTCAGATCCATTTTCCAAGAGTGCAAAAGGATTCCGTCAAGATCAGATCCATATTTACAGTAAAGGATCACAAGATGACCACCGGTAATGGAAATTTTGAAATTGAGGTGAAGCATGAAGGACGATCAAACAATCTGAATCAACTGGAAGGATCCGTTGCAATGTTCATCGCTTTAAATCTCGACAGTGCCCAGGTTGGTGATTCGTGTAAGACAGTATTTGTGAAGAAAGATTTTTTTACGGAATTGGAGGACAATTTTAAGAAGAACATGGAATCTGCAAATCTGCCTGTTTCTTATACGCTGCAACGGGAAAATCAACAATCAGGTAACAACGCGGAGGATATGTCAACAGGATCTTATACTGATATTTCCAGCGGAGAGAAGTTCAAGGTCAATATTGAAAAATATGGATTTCTGATCATTAAAAGGATTTTACCTGAATTTATTTTTTCATTGCTGTTATTCTCATGCATTGCACTTGCATTTTACCTGGTTTATAAAACGCTGGCTTCGGAAAAAATGCTGTTGAGTATTAAAAACGATTTTATACAAAATATTACTCACGAATTAAAAACGCCGATTGCAACTGTAAGTGTTGCTTTGGAAGCGCTTCAGGATTTTAATGTCAAGGATGATCCGCAAAAACGTTTGGAGTATCTTGACATTTCAAAAAACGAATTGAAGCGATTGTCATTGCTTGTGGATAAAGTGTTGAACATTTCCCAGATTGAGAAGGAACTTCCGGAAAATACATTAGTTCAACTCAAGCTTGATCTTGTGATTAAAGAAATATTGAGTACTTTGAAACTTCAATTCGAAAAACTGAATGTGAAAGTGAATTTTAATTGCATTGGGGAAGATTTTACGATTAAGGGAGACCGACAGCATATCGATGGATTGCTTTATAATTTATTGGATAATGCAATGAAGTACAACACAAATCCTAAGCCTGAAATCGATATTCATCTTATGCATGTAAATAGTCAAATTAAAATTACGATTGGTGACAATGGGATCGGGATCGCACAAGAACATCAGAAAAATGTATTTGAAAAATTTTACAGGGTACCCCAGGGAAATATACATAATATAAAAGGACATGGGCTGGGATTGAGTTACGTTTCACAGGTGGTGAAAGAAATGGGAGGCATCATTTATTTGGAGAGTAAAGAGTCAATAGGATCTGTGTTTAGCATTTTAATTCCAAAAAACGCCATTATCTAATTCTGCATGATGAATAAGATAAAATTATTTTATGTCGAAGATGAACCTTCGCTTGCGAAAATCGTAAAGGAATCATTGGAAAGCAGAGAATTTGAAGTGAAGATGATTACTTCAGGATTAAACGCTATTGCGGAATTTAAAAATTATGTACCGGATGTTTGTGTGTTGGACGTGATGCTGCCGCACAAGGACGGATTCACAATAGGCCAGGAAATAAGAAGTCTTAAAAAGGATATCCCTATTTTATTTTTAACAGCAAAAAATCAAACCGAGGATGTGTTGAAAGGTTTTGCTTCCGGAGGAAATGATTATATCCGAAAACCATTTAGCATGGAGGAACTGATTGTCAGAATAAAAAATTTATTAGACCTGAGTCAAGTAGAATCAAAAGGAAACTCTCAGATAAAGGTCACTGATTTAATAAATATAGGGCAGTACGTGTTTTATCCATTACGACAGGAATTGCATTCTGAAATTAATGTGAAACGTTTATCTCATCGAGAGACGCAATTGCTTGAGTTGCTTGCAAGAAATCTGAATCAAGCGGTAGCAAGAAAAATCATTCTGGATCAAATCTGGGGAAATGATTCTTTTTTCAATTCCAGAAATCTCGATGTTTACATTAATAAACTAAGGGAATATTTAAAAGAAGATCAGCGTGTGGAACTAATCACTTTAAAAGGAGTGGGATACAGGTTGGTTGGTTAATGCAAGAATCCAAAGAGTGAGAAGAGATCACCAGATGCAGTTGGTTTATTTTATCGAGTTTATAATATCCCTTGTATATTAAGAGATATGCATTGCTTGTAAGGATTCTTTACAGCTTTATCATTGCAACTAATTTATAAAACTAAAATTTATTAGAATGTAACTGCATCTTGAGAACACTCATCAAGTCTTGGGTATATTTAGTAATTTTGCAATCCTTTTTATGTTTCAGGAATACGATGTCATAGTAGTTGGTGCAGGTCATGCTGGTTGTGAAGCAGCAGCGGCTGCAGCGAATATGGGTTGCAAGGTGATGCTCATTACCATGAATATGCAAACTATAGCGCAGATGTCTTGCAATCCTGCAATGGGAGGTGTTGCAAAAGGACAGATCGTTCGTGAGATTGATGCATTGGGAGGATATTCAGGCATTGTGACAGATGAAACCCGTGTGCAATTCAGAATGCTCAACCGGTCTAAGGGTCCTGCAATGTGGAGTCCCCGTGCACAAAGTGACCGCAATTTGTTTGCAAGAAAGTGGAGAAATTTGCTGGAAGAGCAAACATTGATCGATATGTGGCAAGATATGGTAAAGGCATTAATCATTGAAGATCGTCAGGTGAAAGGAGTAATTACCGGAATGGGTCAGGAAATCAGATCGAAAACAGTGGTATTGACTAATGGTACCTTTTTAAATGGAATTATTCATATTGGTGAAAAACAATTCGGAGGTGGTCGTGCAGGTGAGAGTGCAGCCAAAGGAATCACAGAGCAATTGGTTGCAATGGGATTTGAAAGCGGAAGAATGAAAACAGGAACACCACCCAGACTTGATGGAAGATCCATAGATTATTCACAAACTGAAATTCAGGAAGGTGATGTGAATCCGGCAAAGTTTTCATTTACAGATACAAACATTCCGGATAAGCAACTTTGTTGTCACATTACCTATACCAATCCTGAAGTTCATGAAATCCTGCGAACAGGATTTGAAAAGAGTCCCATGTTTACAGGAAGAATACAAGGAATTGGTCCAAGATACTGTCCATCTATTGAAGATAAAATTGATCGTTTTTCGGAACGTGACAGGCATCAATTGTTTATCGAACCCGAAGGCTGGGACACCCATGAAATCTACATCAATGGGTTTTCTTCGTCTCTTCCTGAAGAGGTACAATTCAAAGCCTTGCAAAAAATTCCCGGATTGCAACATGTTAAAATGTTTCGCCCGGGATATGCCATAGAGTATGATTATTTCCCACCAACGCAATTGTCTTTAAGTCTGGAAACGCATTTAATACGCAATCTATATTTTGCGGGACAAATCAACGGGACAACCGGTTATGAAGAAGCGGCGTGCCAGGGAATGATGGCAGGTTTGAATGCTGCATTGAGGGTAAAAGATTGTGATCCATTAATACTGACAAGATCTGAAGCATATATAGGAGTATTGATTGATGACCTCGTGAATAAAGGGACTGAAGAGCCTTATCGCATGTTTACATCGAGAGCAGAATACCGGATTTTGTTGAGACAGGATAACGCGGATATCAGGTTGACGCCTATCGCAGAAAAAATTGGAATGCAAAATAGTGCACCAAGAGTAAAGCGAATCAATGAGAAAAATCAGGCAACTGATTTTATCAGATTAAAATTACAACAGGTCTCATTATCCCCTGATCAGGTAAATGGATATTTGGAAAGTGTGGCATCATCACCAATTGAAACTAAAACAAAAATGATTCAATTGCTTTCACGCCCGAATGTCAACTTGACAGAATTGTGCAAACTCAATGAAACTTTGGAAAAAGAATTGCTTTCATTTGATAATGAAATTTTAGAGAGCGCTGAAATAAATATTAAATACGAAGGCTATATAAAAAAAGAGCAGGAGTTGGTTGATAAAATGTCAAGACTTGAAGGAGTAAAATTGCATTCCGAATTTAATTATCATGCAATACCTGCTTTGAGTAATGAAGCCAAAACCAAACTCTCGAAAGTCAAGCCCACTTCAATAGGTCAGGCCAGCAGGATCAGTGGGGTGTCGCCATCTGACATTTCTATATTACTTGTTTATATAGGAAGATAATTTAACGGGAATACAGACACGAATTTCAAAATGCATCAACTTGAAATAAAATAGGATTCTGATCTCCCGTTTCAAACCTGATTATGATGCTTTTTACAGATTCCTGAAATTTCTTTGACGGTCTTTATGAATTGTTCCAGTTCTTCAAATCCATGGGTGATCCTTACATATTTGCTTTGATCTTTAAAGTGATCTGCATAATATCCGGTAAGTAAAAGTATCGGCGGATCCTGAAGTTCTGATATTCCTATGATGAGATCCTCAATGTAGCGGATTGAACTTTCTTCATGAACTACACTGAATAGAAACTGAGGTTTTGAAATCTGTATGCCATCCATCAGATCATTGACCATTAAATCCGAACCAAGATCAATTACCCGAAAGTGATTTTTGCGAATGAATAATTCTACAAAATATTGATTCAATTCTTGCTTTTCATCGGGAGGGAGAAAGAGCAGGAAACTCGTATTGCAAATTTTGTCCTGATTTTCCAGGTGGCAAAGTTCATGAATGATTTTCTTTTTCAGAATTCTGTTTACAAATTCTTCATGTACTTTTTTAATACTGCCGCTGAGCCACATTTCATTTAACTTATCAAGCAATGGCATGAGTATCTGAGAAAATGTATTTTCAAAACCAAGCTGAACGATATTGGTGTTTATCAGATGGATAAAATTTTTTTCATTGAGTTGTAATATGGATAAGGTCAACGCATCAAGAGTATCCTTGTTGAAGACTTCCACATCATTGATTGAAGCTACCAGGATCTCGATATCCTGAACAGGCATCTCGGACAAATGGGAAATTTTATAACCTTTATGATTCAGCAAAGCGATGTTTGCCAGTTTTTTCAAATCAAAATCATCATAAAAGCGGATGTTGGTCTGTGTTCGTTTCGGATTGATTACCCCGTAGCGCTTTTCCCAAATTCTGATCGTGTGGGCTTTAATGCCGGTAAGCATTTCCAAATCTGATATTGAATAGATGGCCACAGGATAATTAATGATTAAGAAGGACTGAATAACATTTGGTTATATGAATTGTTTAGAAGGAGTTAATAGACGAAGTATGTTGAATATTGGAATTGTTTGTTATCCAACTTATGGAGGCAGTGGTGTTGTAGCCACTGAATTGGGGATGGCCCTTGCCCGAAAAGGACACAAAGTACATTTTATCAGTTACAGGCGGCCGGCCCGGCTTGCGCATTACTTACCCAATGTGTTTTATCATGAAGTGGCTCCTATTGAATATCCTTTATTCGATTTCAAGCCTATGGATACCGCCTTGGCCAGTAAAATAGTGGATGTTACCCTTTTTGAAAATCTGGATGTATTGCATGTTCATTATGCAATTCCTCATGCTACCATAGGGTACTTGGCCCGGGAAATATTAAAAACAAAGAATCGGAATTTACCTTTTGTGACCACCCTGCATGGAACGGATATTACATTGATTGGGGCAGACAGATCCTATTTTCCTGTAGTAGAATTCAGCATTAATCAATCCAATGCGGTTACGGCGGTTAGCGATGCCCTACGCAAACAAACTTATGAAACTTTCAAAATTGATAAAGAAATCCAGGTACTCTATAATTTCATTGATTTTGATCGCTTTCAAAAAAGAGCCAACCCCGAGTTGAGAAGAGAAATTGCTCAGGATGATGAGAAAATCATAACCCATGTTTCAAACTTCAGAAAGGTCAAACGGGTGGATGATGTGCTCATTGTCTTTGCCAAAGTCCTTAAAAAGTTGCCATCTAAATTGCTCTTGATCGGAGATGGTCCGGAAAGGCCAAGGTTGGAAATGATGAGTCGCGATATGGGGATAGGGAATGAGGTGAAGTTTTTGGGAAAGCAGGACATGGTGGAAGATTTGCTGGCCGTATCTGACTTATTTCTGTTGCCTTCAGAACATGAGAGTTTTGGTTTAGCCGCATTGGAGGCGATGGCATGTGAAGTGCCTGTAATATCATCCAATATCGGAGGGCTTACTGAAGTGATTATTGATGGTAAAACCGGATTCACCTGCAAAGTTGGAGATACCGAGGATATGGCAAAAAAGGCTTTATCTATACTTTCTGATCCAGTCACTTTGGATCAATTCCGCAAGGCTGCCTTTGAAAGAGCATGCGATTTCGATATTGAAAAGATACTTCCTCAGTACGAAGCTTTATATTTTAGCATCATGTAAGGCTGATTTTTAAGCCTAAAATGCATTTAGCAAACCCATTTTATTGGTTGATTACCTAGGAAATTCGCCATTTGTCTAGTCTGGATCTACTAAATAATTTAGCCCCAGTTCATTTTTCAGAAAAACATCAAATTTATTTACGAATATAATATATTGATATACATATATATATGCATTATTATTAAAAATAAATTAAAAATATTTGCAATATGTATATTTACTAAATATATTTGTGCCTAGTAATTCAAAACAGGTTAAAATCCCTGTTAATTAATTGAATACGTGTTAGTTGTCAACGAATCCCTATTAGTATACTCTTTTTTTTAGCATTATTATTTATTGTTTGTGGATAGGGTATTCTATTAACGAGGATTTTTCTTCAAGGACTTTCAAATTCTGATTGAAAGTGAAGCGGATCTCAACAAGGATCCAGCAGAATAAGATAGAAAACTTACATCAAATTTTTAGCTATCCAATGCCTGGATGCTTAGTAATCCTTTTGGAAAGCTAGATCGAACAAAAAATAATATTTCAAGAACTTAAAATTTAAAGATTATAGAAAAGAGGTGATTGAATAAAGGTCTCTAGATTGGAAAAACTGCGATATAAGAAGGTATGGACTTCTCCTGATCCATGGAAAGTCATATTATTGACTATATGGCTTTGCTATGGACTAAACTCTCCTCTTTTAGCCCTCAACTTCAATTCCACTAATAAGCTTTCGGGATCTGATTCTTTAAGATCATTTTTAACTGAAAGCGTCAATCTCAATGAAAAGAATTATGACAGGCAAAATAATCAAATATCGGGCCAAAATGGTGTTGGGCAGAATCAAAGCACTATCCTTCCCCTTTATGAAAAATCTTTAGTAAAAAGCACCGCTCTTGGACAACCATCTGAGGTTTTGTTAAATTTTGATCCTCAAGCAACAGAGAATGTATTTGAAAGGGGACTTAGACAGAAGGCATTAAAGAAAACACAAAATCAAATTAAAAATCAGATTGATACCGGAAAGGCGGATTCTAGAAATGCCTTCAACAAATCGGTTTCAAAGGGAATCTTGGATACTTCAAAACTTGGCCTTGCCGTGAAAGGGGAAGCTGCTATAGAAGAGAAAGTAAAAGAAACCTTAAAAAAGAATGCAGAAACTTTACGATTCATTGAAAACAAGGGCCAATTAGCCAATAAAGACATTCTCTATTATTTCGAAGGAAATAATATGGCAGTATTCATAGAAAGGACTAAAATCAGATTTGTTGCCAAAGAATATGTAGCAGGCAGTAAAAACAAATTCCTTGATGATAAAACCTACCTCAAGGGCACACACACCTTCACTTTGAATCTGGATCAATCTAATCCAGAACCTAAATTAAAACTGGGTAACTCGTTTGGCACTAATTACAATTATTTCTTTGGTGAAGATCCTAAAGCTTGGACAACTGGAGTTCGAGCAGCAAAAGATTTGACACTCGAAGAGGTCTATCCCGGTATAGATATCAGACTGTATAGTAGTGAAGAAGGTTCTCTTGAATTCGACTGGATAATTGACTCCGGAGCAGATTTCAGTAAAATTAGTATGCTTCTTGAAGGGCAGGATAAATTGGAAATTGAAAAAGATGGCAGTCTTAAAGTGGATTTAAGATTTACCAATATTAAATTCAACATCCCAGAGTCTTACCAGGTCACTGAGAAAGGTAAAGTACCGGTTGAATTTAATTTTAATACTGATGGAACAGGAAAAGTAAATTTCAAAACCAATTCAAAAATAGATGCCCGTTATCCGTTAATTATCGACCCGATCTTAACCTGGGGTACATATTTGGATGGCAATACAGTAAACTTTGACCAATACTTATTTGCTATTGAAGTAGATCCAACAGATGGAATGGTATACTGTGCCGGGGGTTCCAATCAAAGTATAGTCACTGGTTCTGCCCCATATGATGCAAATGGTTACCTTAATACAGTTACTGGACTAACCAGTTCTGGTACACCCAGAGTGGCTATAGTTTATAGAGTATCTGCAGACGGATCGGATCTTGTGGATTTGACTTTATATGGTCCGGGAAGTGTTTCTTCGAGTAATGAAGTAGTTGCGTATGGTTTAAGTCTTTCAACAAATGCTGTTTTTATCTGTGGTTATACTAATGTGAATATACCTACTACAGGTACACCATTTGATGCTACAAGAAGTTCGGGTGATGGGTTCGTCGCAAAATTTTCCCGGGACTTGGGTACTTTGAATTATGCTTCCTATATCGGGGGTTCTGCTGATGAATTTCCAGCATCCACTTCAATCAGGGCAATTGATGATAATTCATATGTAGTAGGATTTACAGCAGAAGCGGCACTACCAGCAGCCTATATCACTAGCGGTGTAGCAGATGCAACATTTGGAGGAGTTTCTGATTTTTGGATTGGAAAATTCACCAGTGTGAATACTCTGAGTTGGGGTACATATGTCGGTGGAACTTCAGCAGAGACCTTCAATGATTTGGAATTGTTTAATGATGGAAGAATTGCCTTTTGTGGTTTTGGTGTGGGATCATTAACAGAAGTCAATAGCGCCGCTGGAAGATCAACTTCCACATTAAATGAGGATGGTATAATCGGGGTATTGTCTGCAAACGGAACCACGTTTAATTATCTTGATGAAATCGGGGGTACAGGAAACGATCGTATCAATGATGTTGAAATCGTAGGAACTACACTTTATTTCACAGGAAGCGTGGCATCAGGTTTTCCCGTTTCGGCATCAGGAGTTTATGACAATACATACAATGGAGGAACATCAGATGTGGTTGCAGGAAAAGTAGGTGATACCGGTGGTAGTGCTACGTACTATGCAACTTTTTATGGTACATCAGGAAAGGACATCGGTAGCGGTATAAAATTAGTTTCTCAAACGGATTGCTCAGACATTTCTGAATTCTTTCTTTTAATATTTGGATCTACCGATGCAACGGGTTTACCAACAGTAAACATCAATAGCGGATCTTTTTATGATGACACACACAATGGAAATGATGACATCTTTTTTGCTGGGATTAACGGTACATTAAACACCTTGAGATTTGGTACCTATATAGGAGGTAGCCAGGACGATTACCTGGGGGACACCGGGGATCCTCGTGGAGCAAATCATCTTGATGTCAATGCAGGAACTGTATATTGTGGTACAACCACTCACAGTACACCCATCACTCCAACAGTTGCATCAGGAGGATTTGATACGGTTAAAACCAATACTACCGATGATGCACATTTATTATTTGGTATTGAGTTTACTACCTTGTTGCTTAATGATTATGGTGATGCACCCAGTTCATTTGGAACCCCTTCGCACATTCTCGATTGTCCAAATATTAGAATGGGTACACTCGATGCGGATTCTACTTCCATACCAACTGTACAAGCTAATGGAGATGACCTTGATAATATAGATGATGAAGATGGTATTTCAACATTTCCTTCATTCACATGGGGTGGACCGCAAACAATAAATGTAACGGTTGATAATATTATAAACTCTACCGGTTATACTGCCACCCTTTATGCCTGGATTGACTTAGATAATGACGGACTATTTTCTACCTCCGAATTTACTTCAACCAGTGTAGCTAATGGCTTTTCCGGTTCCAAAACACTTACATGGACAGGAGTGACTGTAAGCGGCACCCCTTCAAAACAGTATTTAAGGATACGATTGACCAATAATACATTACTCGATAATTCAGGAACTACATCAGTAGATGAACGTTCAACAGTTTCTGCAGGGAATGGAGAAGTTGAAGATCATTACATCTGCGTAAAACCTCAGGCAGGTACCGACAAGTCTGTTACTTGTGCAAGTCTTCCTAGTGGATCTGTTACTATGTCTGCATCAGCTACAGGAACATGGTCAGCACAAAGTGGGAATCCCGGAACTGCAACTATAACAACACCAACTTCTGCAACAACTACCATAACCACATTTAGTGCAGCTGGTACCTATAACTTTATTTGGACAAACTCAGAAGGATGTACAGACACAGCTGCCGTTGTCGTTACTGCAAAACCTAATGCAGGTATAGACAAATCGGTGAGTTGTGCAATTCTGCCGGGAGGTTCCGCAACAATGGCAGCCAGTGGCAGTGGTACATGGACTGCACAAACGGGTAATCCTGGAACCGCGACGATTACCACACCGACTTCACCGACAACAACCATAACCACATTTAGTGTTATTGGTACCTATAATTTTATTTGGACGAATGCAAGTGGTTGTACTGATACCGCATCAGTAACGGTAACTGCAAAACCTGATGCAGGAACAAATAAAACGGTGACGTGTGCTATTTTACCCGGAGGAACAGCAACCATGTCGGGAACCGGAACAGGCACATGGACTGCACAAACTGGGAATCCTGGAACAGCAACAATTACCACACCGACTTCACCAACAACAACCATAACCACTTTCAGTACCGCAGGTACGTATAATTTTATTTGGACAAATGGAAGTGGTTGTACTGATACTGCATCGGTTACAGTTACAGCAAAACCAGATGCTGGTACTGATAAGAATGTAAATTGTGTTACTTCATTTCCAGGAGGAACGGCAACAATGTCAGGAACAGGAACCGGTACATGGACTGCTCAAACAGGCAATCCCGGAACCTCAACAATAACAACACCATCTTCACCAACAACAACAATAACCACATTCAGTACAACAGGTACTTATAATTATATCTGGACCAATGCAAGTGGTTGCACAGATACTGCAAGTGTAGTTGTAACTGCAAAGCCAAATGCAGGTTCAGATAAAAATGTGACCTGTGTAATTTTACCAGGAGGAACAGCAACAATGTCTGCTACTGGAAGTGGTACATGGACTGCAGCCATTGGAAATCCAGGATCTGCAACAATTACAACTCCAAGTTCACCTACTACAACGATAACAACATATAGTGCAGCAGGTACCTATAATTTTATTTGGACTAATGCAAGTGGTTGCACCGATACAGCAAGTGTATTTGTTTCTGATAAACCAGATGCTGGAACAAATAAATCTGTGGTATGTGCCATATTACCCGGAGGTACAGCTACAATGTCAGCAACAGGTAGTGGAACATGGACTGCACAAGCGGGTAACCCGGGGACTTCAACAATCACTATACCGACATCACCAACTACAACAATCACTACTTTTAGTACAGCAGGAACGTACAACTATATTTGGACAAATGGTTACGGATGCACGGATACAGTAAGTGTAACTGTAACAGCAAAACCCGATGCAGGAACTGATAAAAATGTAAATTGTGTAACTACATTTCCAGGAGGAACAGCAACAATGTCAGCAACAGGCAGCGGAACATGGACTGCACAAGCAGGGAATCCAGGCACTTCAACAATCACTACACCTTCTTCAGCAACTACAACAATCACTAATTTTAGTACAAGTGGTAGTTATTATTATATTTGGACAAATGCCAGCGGATGCACGGATACTTCCGTAGTAAATGTAACTGCCAAACCTAATGCTGGAACAGATAAGAATGTAACGTGTGCAATTTTACCTGGTGGGTCTGCAACCATGTCAGCATCAGGAAGCGGAACATGGACTGCACAAGCAGACAACCCCGGAACATCGACCATTACAACACCCACCTCAGCAACTACAACAATCACGACATTTAGCGCATCAGGTATTTACTATTTTATCTGGACGAATGCAAGTGGATGCACAGATACCGCAAGTGTAACTGTAACAGCAAAGCCAGATGCAGGTACAGATAAATCTGTTGTTTGTGCAATACTTCCTGGCGGATCGACAACAATGTCTGCAACAGGCAGCGGAACATGGACTGCACAAGCAGGCAATCCCGGAACATCTACTATTACAACACCAAGTTCACCAACAACAACAATAACAAATTTTAGTACGGCAGGAACGTATAATTATATATGGACAAACGCCAGTGGATGTACAGACACCGCAAGTGTTGTTGTAACAGCAAAACCAAATGCAGGGGCTGATAAATATGTTTATTGTAGCGCACCCTTACCTGGAGGTTCTGCAACGATGTCAGCTACTGGAAGTGGTACTTGGACTGCATCAATTGGAAATCCAGGTTCTTCAACCATCACCACACCAACTTCTCCAACAACCACAATCACATCCTTTAGTGCAAACGGTACATATAATTTTATATGGACGAATGCAAGTGGATGTACTGATACAGCAAGTATTTTCGTGATTCCTGATGATACACTACCACAAATAATCTGTCCCGCAAATATTACCATATATAGAAATGCAAATTGTCTTATTGATACAAGTCTTACGGCTACAGGAACACCTATTGTATCAGACAACTGTGCGGGGGTAATGTATTCATATTCTACTGTTGATACGGGTTTGATACTTTGTAATAATACAGGTACGATTACGAGGACTTTCACAGCAACAGATCAGAGTGGCAATACGGCAACATGTATTCAACAGATAGTTGTTAGTGATACGATACGACCAGCAATTACATGTCCTGTTAATGTAACGATTAATTGCGATGCAAGCACTGCAACAACAAATACAGGCACCGCGTCTGCAACAGATAATTGTTCAGATGAGGTAACAAATATAAATTATAGTGATGGTAGAACGAATGGAAGTTGTAATGACAACTATACCATTGCAAGGTTGTGGACAGCATTAGACAGCTGCGGTAATTCAAATAATTGCACGCAAACAATAATAGTACAAGATACTACAAGACCTGCAATTACATGTCCTGCAAATGTGACTATCAATTGTGAAGCCAGCATTTTGCCAACCAACACAGGCGCGTCTACAGCAAGTGATAATTGTACAAATATTGTAACAAATATCAATTATACTGATACTCGTACAAATGGAAGCTGTAATGATAATTACACCCTTACCAGGTTATGGACGGCAGTAGATAGCTGTGGAAATTCAAATAACTGTACTCAGGAAATTACAGTACAAGATACAACCAGACCCACAATCACATGTCCGATAAATGTTACTATAAATTGTCAGGCAGGTACATTGCCAGCCAATACAGGTGCAGTTATGGTAAGCGATAATTGCACTGATATTGTGATAGATGTTACTTATGCTGATACACGTACAAATGGAAGTTGTAGTGACAATTACTCACTGACAAGACTTTGGACAGCAGTAGACAGTTGTGGCAATTCAAACAATTGCACCCAAACAATAACCGTACAGGATACTACTAGGCCTGCCATAACCTGTCCAACTAATGTAACATTAAATTGTGGTGCAAATGTAGATACCTCAATATTAGGAGTTGTTACCGCAACAGATAACTGTACCGATGTAATAACTGATATTACGTTTAATGACACCAGAACAAACGGAAGCTGTAATGACAATTACACGCTTGCAAGGCTTTGGACTGCAGTAGACAGTTGTGGCAATTCAAACAATTGTACACAAACAGTCACAATACAGGATACCACAAGACCAGCAATTACATGTCCTGCAAACGTAACCATCAATTGTGAAGCGAGCACAGCTGCAGCAACAAACGGAATTGCAACTGCAACGGATAACTGTACCGATGTCGTGACAAACATTACATTTAGTGACACCAGAACAAACGGAAGCTGTAATGATAATTACACTCTGGCAAGATTATGGACTGCAGTAGACAGTTGCGGTAATTCAAACAATTGCACTCAAGTCTTAACGGTACAGGATACTACGAGACCTGCAATCACATGCCCAGCGGAAGTAATCATCAATTGTGAAGCGAGCACGGCTGCAGCTGCCAATGGAATTGCAACAGCAACGGATAATTGTACGGATGTAGTGAATAGCATTACATTCAACGACGCCAGAACTAACGGAAGCTGTAATGATAATTACACATTAGCAAGACTTTGGACAGCAGTAGACAGTTGTGGCAATTCAAACAATTGCACACAAACCGTAACGGTACAGGATACTACAAGACCTGCAATCACATGCCCAGCG